>CALISO010000012.1 GCA_938041445.1 uncultured Saprospiraceae bacterium | reverse complement strand
GGCACTACTGAAACTAGTATTATGATTTTCAAATTCAATCGTGAGGCAAATCAATTACTAGATATATGGGAACATCGAGAAGGGGACCGCCAAAATATCCTAGAAGCATTGCAGGTTGATCCTGATGGCAATCTAGTGTATAGAAATAGATTTAGACAAACGGGAGTCAATGATGATACAGCTATTACTACAATCGATACTAGTGGAAATATATTAAATAGTCAATTGTTTTTAGGAAATATAGGATCAACCAGTAATGGTCCAACATTGTCTATTAATTCGGAAGGCACTATTTATTTTACAACAGAAAACGATCTTTTATATCCTGGTTTAGTCTCTAGATCATTTGATCAAGTTGGATTCATAGATATTGAGGACGATACGATCTCAGGCAAAATGGCATTTCCGCAGAGTTATCTCTATAGAGATTATGATTTCAATTCTTATGATGCTACCATATTGTCAAATGGAGACTTGGCTGTCTGTGGTAATGTAAGATATAACAACACGATCATTGACATTGAAGAAGAAGAAGACATCAGGTTTTCAGCTTTCATCGCTCGCTTTACCCCAGATGGAGAGGTCAGATGGATGAAGAGATACATGGTGCCTAACCCATTCCCATATATGGGGAAGATCCATAGTAAAAGTCTTAATCTTGAGAACATTATTGAGCTATCAGATGGAACAATTATAGCTGGCGGTGGGATAAGAGGATGGTTCCAAAATCTTAATCCACAAGAACGAGAGATATGGTTACTCAAGGTAGATGCCAATGGCTGTATTGAAGGCGAGGAGTGCAGTGAGATAATCTGGATAGATGGCAAAGACGAAGATTGGTATGATCCAGTCTTTGAGATAGGAGATATTTGGACCTACGATTGGGAGGAAGAGGCTGATCCTGACAACTTTGATGGAGAAACGATCACCTACCAAGTCGTAGATACGATTACTGAAGGAGATAAGCTCATCCACTTGATTGAGTCAAATCGGATAGGTTATGATTTGAAAATGTACCAAGACTGGGATAAAATCTATTTTTATAACGAGTCATCTGAGAGCTATGAGTTGCATTATGACTTTAATGCCAATTATCAATATGAGACAACTCTTACGAATTGTGAGAGCAGTCAATCAATAAGAGTTAAGTTAGATACATTTACAGATAATTATGTCTACAAGATTGGTGGGGAATATGTGTATGACATCAGTATCATTGATAACGTTACAAATGAAACCATCAAAGAAGGAAAAGTCATCAGAGGTATTGGCAGTACGTATGGCGGCTTACTCTTACAATCTGATACCACATGCGTCGAATACCCAAGACCTGGAGACTTGAGATGTCTACAAGCCCACGATCGGATTATGAATCGCCAACCATATGATTTGTTTCCAGATGGAATCAGGCCACCAGATTGTGATACGAATTACATATCGAGTGTTACTGATGTAAATGTGTTAGGAGAGTTGTCTGTTATTCCCAATCCCACATCAGGGGAGTTAACAATTGCGTTACCAGAGATCCTATCAGGTAGACTCATAGTGAGGTCACTGACTGGTCAAGTGGTCTATACACAAGATGTGGACTACACAGAGCAGATCACGCTTGACTTGTATGGACAAGAGTCGGGGATGTATGTCATCGAGTTGGTGAGTGAGAGCGGAGATAGGTATGTGGAGAGGGTGGTTTTGTACTAAAGCTTAAGATTAACTTCAAGATTAAGATTAACCAGTTTTGAAAAGCTGCATATTGAGTAAGTATGTGTGTTTGGGTGATTTCGACTTAATGGTTTATGTTGCTATAGGTGTGAGAAGCTTAGCCTTAAGATTAAACTTAGACTTGCCCAAACCCCAATTCAAGCCACCTCTTGCAAAATATCAAAAAACGATTATCTTTGCAGCCGTTTAGATTCCCGGCGGTCGTTAATCGGCGTACCGGGTATGGACTTTTTTAACCATTTAAATTTTAAATTATGCCAGTAAAAATCAGATTGGCCCGTAGAGGTCGTAAGAAACAACCATTTTATCATATCGTAGTTGCAGATAGCAGAGCGAAGAGAGATGGTAAGTTTATCGAGCAGATTGGATCTTACAATCCAATGACTGTACCAGCAACAATCGAACTTGACAGAGACAAAGCCTATGACTGGCTTACTAAAGGAGCTCAACCAACAAATACAGCAAGAGCAATCTTGAGATTCAAAGGTGTAATGTTCAAGAAGCACCTGATGAGAGGAGTCAAGAAAGGGGCAATGGATCAAGATCAAGCTGACAAGTTGTACAGTGATTTTATCAATGCAAAAGAAGAGAAAGTATTAAAGAGAAGAGAAGAAGCTCTAGCAGCTAAGCTCTTATTCTGGAAGCAAGTATCTGGTGAAGTAAAAGCGCCTAAGGCTACAGCACCAGCTGAGATGGCTGAAGAATTCAGAGAGGATGCACCTGCAGCAGAAGCAGTTGTTGAAGCCGCTCCGAATACACCTGCAGAAGAAGCACCAGTTGCTGAGGCAGAAGCGCCTACAGTTGAAGAAGCACCGGCAGCTGAAGCGCCAAAAGCTGAAGAAACTCCAGTTGTAGAAGCACCTGCAACAGAAGATACAGCTGCAGCAGAAGAAGAGTAAGAGTAGGCAACTACTTAACGCGATTATTCTAACTGATAAAACAAATACAAGGGTAAACCGTTATCTAAGTATTAAGTAAACGTTCGACACTACATAGAGTCAAAACAATGCCTGAATTCAGGACGGTGTTAGACTCACTCAGGAATAATAAGAAACCTGATAAGGCCTAAGAATCTTATCAGGTTTCTCTATATAAATATCAAAGCGTATCTAAGATTACGCTACAATAACAAAGCATATAACATTATGGAAGCATTAGACAAACAGTACATTGATCATCTAGACAAACTCAAAGAAGCAATACAAGCATCAGAGTTTTTGGCCAACTACCTAGAAGAAGAAGGTGATGAAGAGTACAAGTTGCTCGTTGATACATTTGAACCACACATTCACAATCTCCACGAATCTGTGACTTATCATGCTCCTTTGCAATTATTGGCTCTTGAGAAGGCAATACTTGATGATGGATTCGAAGGATTGTACATACCTAGATTACTTGGATATACAGTCTTGAGAGGGTATGTAGGGGAGAATGGAAAGTTCTCTAAGCCCCAAGATCACTTTAAAGATATCATCTTGTATTCAGTAGGTTCTGCCAATTTTGAGCAGATTCAAAAGAGAATTGGTCAAGCGATTCAGATTGGATTTGCCTTGAGTAGTGATATCTGGATTACTAACTTAGTCAATGCTGTCGATAATAAGAAAGTAAGGTCATATTTAGAGAGTCAAAAACTCTATAAGTATCAGGACATCAAGCAACGATTGAGTGGACTCCATAAATATCGTAAGCAGTTCCAGAGTCTAAGATTTATGACTGCGACCTTCCCGGAGACTAAGCAAGAGTTAACAACAGACTTCGAGGTCATCAGGCACTTTTTAAAATTGAGAGTTAGTCAAGATTTTGATAATGCTAGTTTGCTTCCAACATTGACGAAGTTCATAGGTAATGAAGCGTTACACGGTAATACTGAATTTGTAGAATTGTTTATTAGAATAGGCCTGTACTATGATCTAGGTGCAGAAGGAAGTAAGCAATACTCGGCTGTGTTTGATAAGCTGAGATCAAGCTTTCCAGACTTTGATAAGACATATATGAACCTACTGAAGGATCACTGGAGTACTAATCAAGAGATACCTCTTGATTGTAGTAAGCGACTTTGTGGTCTTGTCCCTAGATCTACTGATGATACGATAACGGCATACTATAACACTCTCGATACTGTATACGGTAAAGGATATGTCCACGACGAGGCAATTGAGGCAGTGTCAGAATACTATTATAGCAATGAAGGTAGGTCTGTGCAGAACAGTAATATCAGAGCAGAGGTATTATCTCAGATAAGCACATTTGTCAATAACCTTGAAGTTGATGCATATGGTGATTGGTTCGAAATGCAGAAGATAGTGACTAGATATGTGGAGACATTTTCGAATCAACAGTTCAATCAAGATATCAAAATGCTATATCTAGGGTATATCAAAAAGCTTCTTAAAGTTTATATCGATAAGAGAGGACGTGACTATCAAGATATCAAGAAGTTTGTCAAGAGTACATTCTTAGACCTTGGATTTATGACAGAGAAGCAATTAGTCGAGTTGTTCAAAACTAAGCGAAAGAAGAAGGAAGTTACAGCATAGAATAAAGATGAGAGGCATACTACTATCAATCAAGTCATACCTGTCCTCGGTAGCTATTGTTTTCAAGCTGAGATATATTAAGTACTTAATGTACTCTGGATTGATTAGTGTTGTGTTTTTTGTTGCTGCTTTGTTTGGTTTTTGGTTCTTGGGTGATGTTGTTACAGACTTTGTCACTAAGCTTTTACCCGAAGGATGGATAAGGAATACACTGGATGTTGTTTCTAATTTTGCGGCCTTTATTGGATTGGCAGTTGTGCTATTATTGCTATACAAGCATATAGTATTAGTCCTTGTTGGCCCTGTAATGGGAGCATTTTCAGAGAAACTAGAAAGAGATTACTTAGGTGAAGATGCGATAGAGGTTGAGCCGAAATTTGGTGCAATGTATAGCACATATCGAGGTGTTAGAATTGCCTCACGTAACATCGTTAAAGAGTTGTTTTGGACTGCAGTACTTATGCTTTCTTCAGTATTCATCCCGTTTTTATCGGTTCTCACAGTGCCTTTAATATTTTTGGTGCAATCATACTACGCTGGGTTTGGGAATATGGATGTCTGTATAGGACGTCATAAAGATGTTAATTCATCAATCCAATATGTCAAGCAAAATAAATTGATGGTGACTGCTAATGGTGCAGTATTTATAGCATTACTTTTGATTCCAGTTTTGGGTGCCTTTTTAGCTCCAATGCTTGCGACTTCAGCATCAACATTGAGTATGTTGGAACGAGATGGTAAGTTAGCCTAGATGCATTAAGGCTGCCTGTTGGATAAAAATCATTAAGGTTGTACCAAATAATGCAATTCAATTGGTATTCACAACGATATTTTATAATTTGCCTTACAATTAAGAGGATTTATCATATGGCAAAGAGAAATAAAAAAGCAGCCTTAGCTGCAAAAAATAAGAAACAAGAGAAGCAGTTCTTTAGAATAGCAGGAATCATTACAGTTATCCTATTGGTCATTATGTTGATCTACTTTTTGTCAAACCTTTAGACATTTGGTGTTTTTAACACGTCAGTAGAAATGGAGCTTAGAAATGTAGGTATATTTAGCTATATCGAGTCACTAGTTTCATTCTTGCATTCATTTACTTCAATGTTAGTTCTCTGTAAATTCAAATAAATAGTAGACTTGGCGTTATTTTTGGATTGTATATTACTAACGTAACGAAAAATCTATATGCCTAGCAAACTTAAGACTGCCATAGAATTTGTGAAGCACATCCGAACTACGGGGGCAATCAATCAAACTAGCAAGCGAACAGAGGAAGAGATTACGCAGCAGGTAGTAGAACACTCTAAGTTGGTAGTTGAGTTTGGAATGGGGCATGGCAATATCACTGAAAAAATACTCTCCAAACTACCAGCAGATGGTAGACTTTTTGCATTCGAAGTAAATTCTGATTTTTGTAAAGTTGTCGAAGAGTCAATAGATGATGATCGATTGACGATTGTCAATGACTCTGCTGCCAATATTGCCAAGTATGTTGATAAAGACATCAATAACATCATCTCTTCGATGCCATTGACGATGTTTTCCAGAGAACTTGTTTCCGAGATTTTTAAAGAAAGTTTCAGTTTACTTAAGGCTGATGGGTACTTTAGTCAGATTCTGTATAACAAGAATTCACGTGACAAATTCGACCAATATTTTTCGATTATAGATGTTACAGGCATTATCTCGTTTCCTCCCCAATTTGTTTACCATTGCACTGATAAGGTCTCTTAGATTACATCAATTGTAATTTAGTTAGCGACAATTTTCCTACAGAAGCATAGTTTTTCTATATTTAGTAAAACAATGTGATTGAAAAGCTTATGTACTATATCACTTCTGGGATTATGTGTAATGCTTATTTTTGGTCATTTGCATACTAATGCACAGGACTACCATCTAAGTAATTATAATAATAATCCTGTCATTTTTAATCCTGCTAAGGCAGGTAGCTTCCTTGGCAACATCAGAATAGGAGCTGCTTATAGAGAACAATGGCAACAATTCATCACCACTCCTTTTCAGACTGCAAGTCTTAATCTCGATGCTTCATTAGACTTTGGGTTTACGGAAGGCGATTGGGTGTCTGGAGGTATTAATCTCTATGGAGACAGATCAGGTGACCTCACTTATCAATATTTTGTGAGTTCGACAACACTTGCCTACCACCTACAGATTGAAAGAAAGAAATATACCTCCGTACTATCCCTAGGAGCACAATACGGTGCCAATCAACGAAAGTTAGGGCTTGATTCAGCGAGCTTTGGTGATGAACTAGAAGGTATCACTAGTACTAGTAGTGATCGTAATCTACTTGATGATTATAATGAAACCAACCAAGACTTTGGGATTGGGTTCCAAGTGACAATTAAAAGTAAGACCGGAACAACATTGGTACTTGGAACATCTGTTCAACACTTATTGCAACCACGGTTTGGTAATAATCAAGTGAATGCTCGTAGCAATACTGAATCCAGCATTCTTACACCCATATCAAAGCAAATGTGGTTCTCTGCTTCAATGTTTGCTTCAGTGGTGGAGTCGGCGCATAGCTTAGTGTTTTTATTTGGACTACCATATAAGACTAATCCTAAATCTGTCTACATGTTTACTCCTCAGCTAGGTATGCGAGTAGGCGATGCCTTAATTGTCGGATTAGGCATCGACTATAAACAATGGAGAGCTAACGTCTCTTACGACGTGACAATATCTTCTGCTAGATCATACAATGGAGGAAGAGGGGGCTTAGAATTAGGCATTCAACGTATACTGAATGTCTATAAAAAACCCGATGTGACGCCAATACTATTGTGTCCTAGACTATAACATATGAGCAAAATACATTATACGTTTATTTTGATTTTCTGTTTTGCATCAACTATGCATAGCCAGATTATCTATTATGGTAATGAGTCTATCCCATGCTATCCAAAGGTATTCCATGTGTCTGTGCACATTGTCTTAAACGAAGGAGGAGAGGGAAGCTTTGGAATGTCTGAGATTGAAGAGCATTTTGACTTAATGAATGCTTGGTTTGAGCCGCTTTGTTGGACATTTGAGATGTGTAAGCAAGACACAGTGATTGATCATTCTTTCAATTTGCTGAATCAAAACAGATTTACAAAGTTGCCAGAATATTACAATGATGACCATATGCTCAATCTTTACTATGTGTCTACCTCTAGTATCCGGGATTTTTGTCATTTAGCTCCTCAACGCGGAATCGAAGATCCTACAACTGCTCATGTGGTGATGGCTAGAACGTGTGTAACGAATGATCTTATCCATAAGCTTTGTCATATGTTTGGTCTAATCGATACATACAATCCTGCTAACCCTGAATTTGTCAATGGTAGTAATTGTACAGTAGCAGGTGATAGGTTGTGTAGTACACCGGCCGACCCTTATAATCCTAACACCAATATGGGATTTGTTAATACCTCATGTCAATACATCTCTGATATCAGAGATGCCAATGGACAGTTCTATGAACCTATGGTTGGTAACATTATGTCTAGTTATCGTGGTTGTAGAGATGGGATGACTGTAGAGCAATATCGTACAATGCTAAATACTTACCTAACACTAACTTATACACCATGGTAAGAAGGATAATTTCTAGCATTTGTTTGTTATTGGTGGTAACAGTTCTTACCGGTCAAGTAGCTGACGTTACTCAAGGTTGTATCCCGTTGACAGTTTCCTTTGGGACGGATGCAATGGCATCTTACTATTGGAACTTTGACGATGGTGCAAGCAGTACACAACAGTCTCCTCAGCACATTTTTACAAGTGCAGGAAGTTATAATGTAGAGTTGTTTGATGAGTTTGGTGGTACACTTGTTGGGTCAATTACAGTTGACGTATTTGCAGATCCAGTTATCACTATGACATATACCCAAGATGATAATTGTGTGCCTTCTCAAGTCTTATTTACTCCTGACATAGAGCTAGATGATAGAGTAAATATTATCGGATATCAATGGGTATACGGTGACGGTAATACTTCAAATACGGTGTCTCCTTTTTACACATATACTGATGCTGGCTCTTTTACTGTTTCATTAAGCATAGAGACAGACTTACCAGAATGTGATTTTATACAGATTTTTCCAGATCCAGTAGAAGTATTTGGATCAAGTGCTTCTTTTGTATTCCAAAGTCCTGATCTCTGTACCTTGCCTGCCGATGTTGTCTTTTCATACATAGGTAATGATATAGCCGGTAACACCTATAGTTGGGACTTTGGTAATGGAGATACCAGCAATTCTATTGGGCCAGTTGTATCTACTTATACAGAACCAGGCACTTATCCAGTAACGCTTACCGTCACTACTCTTACAGGTTGTATCTCGTCTTTCACTGCCAACGTCATTACCGGTGCAGCTGCGTTTGACTTTGATCCATTTGACAATATGTGTATTGAGCTAGATACAGTCATTCATACTAATATTGATTGCGTTGAATATGAGTGGACATTGCCTCCCTCTTTTACTCCCAATGAGGATTTTCATCTAGACGATGTCAACGAGCCACCATATTCAGGTTCGCTTTATGGTTTTTTTAATGAAGTAGGTACGTCTGTGTTTTCCTATATGTGTGTCACTGAAGGAGGATGTGAATTAGACACGACATTTTCAGTTGAGGTAATCCAGCCAAATGCTGACTTTATCATTAATCCTGCTTTTGGTTGTGCCGATCCTTTGCCACTAGAATTTGTGCCAACTAATCCTAACTATCCTACATATATTATACACGGAGATACACTAAATTCACCAGGAGTATTTACCACATTTGCTTGTCCACCTGTAGATAGCTTTACAGCAAATAGCGTAGTTCCTTTATTATATTCTCTTGAAGTCATTGATCAATTTGGTTGCAAGAATTTATCCCTTGCATCATTTGCTCATCAGAAGACTGAAGCTTGTATGGGAGTATTTCCAAATAATGGGTGTGTACCTCTAGAGGTGAGTTTCACCAATATGACAGAGACACTATTTCAATTAACCGATTCTCAATGGGACCTTGGTGATGGGACAATAGTCAATACAACCGGTAGAGATTCACTTAAGCACATCTATACTGAGCCAGGAGATTACTATGCTAAGTTGATTGCAAATAATACAGAAGGTTGTCAAGATACCAGCGTGGGAGTATGGATACAGGTAGGAGATGAATCGTCTGCAGATGTATCAATCCAGGCAGAGGGAATTTGTACATTGAATGACTTAGAAATTACTATAGAAAATGAATCAGAAAATTTAGACCATTGGTCTTTTGGAGGACTTATCAATGATCATTGTCCAGAGATCTTACAGACACAAGGGTTGACTGTAGTGTCAAATGTGATGACCTTGGAAGATAATGGTTGTTTTACTGAGGTTCCGATAGATTTTAATCTTCGGGTTGTTGGAACGTCACTACCGGGGATTGCTTATTCCATTGATTGTATAGCGCCATTTGTAGTACAACTTGAGCAGGTCAATCCGCTTCAAGATGGAGAAACTATCGAGTGGTTTATTGATGGGATTTCGGTCTCTACAAGTACGGCATTTGCTTATGAGTTTGATGGACCTGGAGTATATGTTGCTTCGGTTACGGTCTATAATGATACTTGTCCGAGTAATACTGTTGCATCGTTGATTACAATTACAGATGTGAGAGCGATTCTTGAAGTGCCAGAGACTGTTTGTATTGGCAGCCAATTTGTCCTAGATGGTTCTGGGTCAACAGGAGTATTCGAGGAGTCATTGAATCCATACACATTTATTACAGATATAGGAGAACGACCTCAAGCAATTGATGACAACTTCTTGGCTGTATTTGCAGATAGCATTGGTACTTTCACGGCGTCACTCAGAGTAGTTGATCCCAATGGATGTCTGCATGACACGACAGCAATATATACTGTGACGAATATAGAAGCTGGGTTTTCACTTCCATTGGACAGCATTTGTACAGGAGGAACGTACCCATTTACCAATCTCTCAATCAGTGATACGACGATTACTGATTATGAATGGATTGATCTTAGCGATGAGCAGAATCCAATCTTCACTTTTGAGGAAATTGAACCATTTATTGATCCATCTGATCATTTAACGATTGTGTTAGCTATAGAAGATGCGAATGGCTGCGCTGACACTTT
This sequence comes from uncultured Saprospiraceae bacterium, assembly GCA_938041445.1. Lineage (GTDB taxonomy): Bacteria > Bacteroidota > Bacteroidia > Chitinophagales > Saprospiraceae > JAHDHH01. The sequence continues at coordinate 50,781 of CALISO010000012.1, read as the reverse complement.
ACAACAGAGGTACAATGTATTTGAGATGGATGTCAATATTGATTTGATTGGGCTCCAAGGGGTGTGTGCAGGGGAAGAGTTAACTTTTACAGCTGAGACTTCACTTCAGGATTCTACGTACTCACTGCTATGGGATTTTGGTGATGGTCAGACGAGTGAAATGTCTCCACAAACTATCACACTTGATTCAACCGGACTCTTTATGGTGAACTTATCCATAGCACATAACCTCTTTGGTTGTGAATCTGAGGCGATGACTGTTCCATTAGAAGTTGTTGAGATTCCAATTGCTGCATTTACTTCTACATTGGATTCATTAGATATCTTATGCCATCCAGCAATAGTGGATTTTGTTGATATGAGTACCTATAGTGGTCTTGTCTCAATTGATTGGGATATGTCGGGTGCTCCTGTTATTAATAACCCCAATCCGTCATTCACATTTGAGAAGGGAGATCACGAAGTACAACTTGTTGTGTCGTCGCCTTATGGGTGTGCTGATTCTACTTCTATTGCATTTACTTTGATCGGTCCAGAAGGTCTGCTTATGGTAGATGATGATACGTTGTGTCTCGGTGATGAGTTTGAGGCTTCAGTATTTGATTTAGTAGATGTGAATTCTATTGTTTGGGACTTAGGGGACGGTACGTTGGTTGAGGATCTAGAGTTAGTGACTCATGATTATGAAGTCGCAGGTACAGCACAGAATACGATTGTGAAAGCTATTCTTAGATCAGATGTTAATGGCTGTGAAACTATCTTGGAGCACCCAATAGTATTAGGGTCAGTGCCAGTATCAATTGATTTCGTTATTGATCAAGGATTATGTGCGACTGAGGTTAATTTTTCATCTATAGATATGATTGCTGAAACCTTCAATTGGGACTTTGGAGAAGGGTCTAGCGGTAATGGTAACCCGGTGATGCATACATACGGCTCTGAAGGACAATTTGAAGTGACATTGGAAGCGATTGATTCATTGACTCAATGCAGAGCTACAACAAGTGAAATTATCTCAATTGATGAACCTGGAGTTGGTTTTTTTGTCCCCAACATCTTTACACCTAATGGAGACTCTACTAATGACTTCTTTAATTATGTCTACACGGAAGGTGATCAGAGCGATGTGACAATCATTGCATTCAAGGTCTATAATCGATGGGGTAATCTGATCTATGATAATGAAACACCTGCAACAGGTTGGGATGGGACTATCGATGCAAAATTATCGCCTAGCGAAGTCTACGCCTACTACATAGAGCTTGATATTTTAGATTGCGGAATCAAGAGCCAGAAGGGTAATGTTACCGTAATTAGGTAGTCTATTCTACAATTTTTGAAACTACCAATTCTATTAGATTTTCAATAGTCCGCTTGGGCTGTTTGGAAAATTCACCTGTTAATCGATTTGCTAATAGTGCATTAGTAGATATCGCTCGGTGGCCCAGCAATTCCGCCAGTAGATAGATACCTGCAGTTTCCATTTCCAAATTTGTAACCTGATAGCCATTCACATTCAACTTTTGTAAATTGGCAAAATCCACCATTTTGGACGCAAGTCTTATCCGCCTACCTTGAGGCGCATAGAAGCCTGGTGCTGTGATAGTGATACCTTCAAGCATTTCTTTTGCTGAGTTGATTTTATGAAGGAGTGACTTACTACCCAATACTACATTTTGCGACTCCATTAGAGGGGTGATTGTTGATAGCTGTCGCCAAATATCAAGTGCCAATCCACCCATCTCATAGTTGTAGTATTTAGATAGGTTACCCATATCAACCGCTGCAGCAGAAATGAGTAATTGGTCAATATTAATGTCTTCTCTAATTGTTCCAGAAGTACCGATTCTGTAGAAGTTAAGTTGCGTAAGGTTTGACTTGATCTCCCTTGTTTCAAAATCTACATTCACTAAGAAGTCCAACTCATTAAAGACAATATCAATATTGTCCGTACCTATACCCGTAGAGATAATGGTAATACGCTTTCCATTTTTGACACCGGTGACAGTTTTGAATTCTCTATTTTGTACTGTGGTTTTTATGTTATCTAGGTGTCGAGCAACTAAGTCAACTCGATCGGTATCACCTACTGTGATTATGTCATGAGCGATATCCTCAGGGTGAAGGTGTAAGTGGTAAATACTGCCATCAGAATTTGTAATTAGCTCAGATGAGGAGATTGGCATTCCTAGATATTTATAATGAAGTAAAGAATTATTTACTGGCTAAAGATAAGGTCAAGCGGTCTTGATTTTGGAGTTTTAACCATACATATTGAATATAGGTGCAATATATCAGGCAGACTCTCACGATATTGACTAAATTTGGAATACTAAAACCCATAATCTTTTTCAATTTGGAAATTTATCAATGGCTTGTTCCTTTAGTTGCCTTAGTCTACACCACTAGGGTAGTGCTTCAGTATAGGCGTCGTCGAAGGCTACTGACAAGTACATTTTTCTGGATTCTTTTCTGGATTGCGATTACAGCTCTAGCAATTGTACCCAATGAGATTTCTCAAGCAATTGCTAACATTCTAGGGTTCAAGGATAATGTCAATGCAATCATATTTGTGGCATTGGGCTTCCTGTTTTCTATAGTATTCTACCTATCCGCTACAGTGGAAAGACTCGAAAGGCAAATGACTGACTTGATCAGAAAAGTTGCCTTAGATAATGCATCAAAGCATGAAGCCGCCGCAAAGAAATTGAAATCATCACATAAGGAGGAAACTTCAGTTACTAAGTAACCATCACTCCATATGAAGATCCTGTTTGTCCTTGAAAATTTTTACCCCAAGATTGGAGGAGTGGAAACTCTGTTCTACAATCTGACTAATGAATTAGCCGACCGTGGACATCGGATAGTTGTTGTGACTAGTGGGCTAGAGTTGGATAATGTCAAATCCGAACAACTAAGGGAGGGGATTACAATAAAGCGACTCCGGTCGAGTAACAGGTACTTCTTTACTTTCCTCAGTTTACTGAAAATAATGAAGTATGCATTACAATGCGATATCATTCATACCACCTCATACAATGCTGGATTTCCTTCATCCATTGCTGGATTTTTTACACGTAAACCGGTTGTAATTACCTTTCATGAATATTGGGGACGGATGTGGTATGAGCTGCCATATATGTCTAAGTTTGCCAAATGGTTGCATTATATATTTGAAGCATTTTTATTAAAATTGCCATTTACAAAGTTTGTTGCGGTCAGTAAGTACACATATAAGCGATTGCGCCAAGCAGGTATCAAAGACACTAAGGCAGCTATGATTCACAATGGTCTGAATTATAAAGAGTTTGATACAGTTAAACCAGAGCATAAGTACAAGCGATTCGTATTCTATGGTAGGTTGGGTATATCAAAAGGTATAGATTTACTCATCAAGTCGGTGTCAAATATTAAAGATTTAGAGGGGTTTGAGTTTAATCTAATCCTGTCCGAACGTAAAGGCGAATACCTTAAGGAGTTGTATCGCATAAGAGATCGACGGAAGCTGAATAGTTCTGTTAAGTTTGTAGATACAATGCCTTTCGAAGATCTAAAAAAATTCATCAAAGAGAGCTATGCTGTTGTGATTCCCTCATATAGCGAAGGATTTTGCTTTGTTGCTGCGGAAACTATGGCATTGGGCATTCCAGTTGTCTCATCTGGTAGAGGAGCACTTTGCGAAGTTGTCAGTGGACAACACATTCATTTTTCTCCGTTTAGCGAAGAAGCATGTACAGAAGCCCTAGTCAAAGCTATCAAAGGCGAATGGAGTCAAACCACTCCTAAGAAATTCTTGCTGAGTGATTCAGTTGATAGATATGAAGAACTATATCAATCTATCTTATGAAATTAGTCTTTCTTGCAGATTCATTGGTTCTTCAGAGAGCAGGTATCAAAAAGTATAATCTGCAGTTGCTAGAAACTGTTTCTCTTTATCCTACTCTTGAATCTCTACATATCATTGTCCCTCGACATGAGGAGAATTTAGGTAAGTATGATCAAGTAGTTGTGCCGATAGGTAAATTTCCTGGGCATCAACGTATCAGGCAATTTTCGGCTATCCCAAAGGTCGTTGAAAGTCTTAAACCAGATCTTGTGATCGAACCTGCACATTTCGGGCCGTTTAGACTTTCTAAAGCGATTAAGCGATGTACCGTGATTCACGATTTGACTCCTATCACACATTCTAACTTACATCCGGGTGGTAGTGTATGGAGTCATCAAATACTCTTAAAAAGCGTATTAAAGAAGAGTAATCTCGTCCTAACTAATTCTTATGCTACTAAGGAATCAATACTGAATTACTATCCAGCCACTTCAAGTATTCAAGTCCTATACCCAGAGATTACAAAACCTTTAGCGGCTTCAACTTCTCGTTCTCATTCTGACCATCCTTCAGATAATTATATACTAGCAATAGGGACATTGGAGCCACGTAAAGATTACGCAACCCTGATTAGAGCATTTGAAAAAATTGAAAGCAACTATCATCTTGTAATCATCGGTGGAGTGGGGTGGAAGCATAGTGCGGTTGACCAATATATTGAAAAGAGTCCAAAGAAAGAGAAGATTCATATAAAAGGTTATATATCTGAAAATGAGAAGCTTAACTTGATTTCGGGAGCTTCCCTATTTGTGTCAACATCTATTGCTGAAGGTTTAGGACTGCCACTGTTGGAAGTGATGCCTTATAACTTACCCATAGTTTGCAGTGACATTGCACCATATAGAGAGATTGGAGGGGATGACTTTACGTTCACTAAGGTTGGTGACGTTCAGTCGCTTGCTAGTGCCATAGAGAAATCAATAAATCAGTCTTGTACAACAAATTTTAACAACCAAATATCGACTTGGAATAAGGACAGAGTAACTCAAATAGAAGAGTTATTTACTACCTTTGATCAATGGCAATAAGGGTCCCAGTTATATTACTGAATTGGAATGGAATAGATGATACAATCGAATGTGTCGAGTCTCTTCTTAATCAAGTCAATACCGACCCAATTATCTTTATCGGCGATAATGCTTCTAATAACAATGAGGGTCGTCAATTGGAATCTCATTTTGACTCTTATCCCAATATTCATATCTATTTATTTGATAAAAATCACGGATTTGCCAAAGGCTGTAATCTCTTGATGCAAGAAGCTATCCACCTGTATCCAGAGACTTCTTCATTGGCATTACTCAATAATGATGCAGTTGCAGATCCAGATTGGCTTTGGCACCTTCATCAAACGATGAATAGTACAGGTGCTGGGATGGTCGGATCTATGCTAGTATCATACCATGACCGTAGTGTATTGGATAATGTTGGACATCAAATGCTCTCTTCAGGAGAAATCGTCCCAATTGGCAATAATGCACCAACTAATCAATACCTATCACAGGTAACTAATTTTGGATCATGTGCTGCTGGTGTGCTTTATAATAGAAAAATGTTAGACCAAATTGGTCTTTTTGATACCTACTTTCATACTGGATATGAAGATGCGGAGATTGGGGCTAGAGCCCTAGTTGCAGGCTATTCTAGTATCTATTGTCCTGAGGCTGTAGTATACCACAAAGTCAGCCAATCTGTAGGAAAGATATTCGATGAGAACTACCTCAAAGTCATTCAAAAATCCATCTACTATACTTACCTTAAGTTAATGCCTTCGTTACTCCTATTGTGGACACTACCAGGTATATTGTTTAAACTTGTGGCAATGTTCTTTTTAAACATAATAACTAATCAGCGCCATCGCAATCGCATTCACGGTGCTGCACTTCGAAGCATATGGAATGATCGAAAATTGATCAGACAAAAGCGTAGAGATTTTTTCAATGAAATAACTCCTGTATCAAGTCTTAATGTACGTCGTCAACAGATAAATTGGGTGTCTTTTGATATGAAACGTTTTTGGAAATTCCACATCAAAGGAGAAAAATCTCAATTAGAAAAAGTGGTCTAGAATGGCTTTAGAAGCCTTGCAACCATCGTGAAGCCTGAGAGTAAATTCTGACCCTTTTGCATGGTCTCTTTTGTATAAGTGACATTGATAGGCAGTTCTTTGATTTTGGCATCATAGATTTTCGCCTGCTTGATAATTTCAATGCAAAATTCAAAGCCATTGTGCTTTATCTCGAGAAATTTACAGAAGTTACGAGATAGGGCCTTTAAGCCACTTTGAGAATCAGTCAGATACACTCCAGTGATAAAGTAGCTAATGAAGTTTCCGATCTTATTATAAAAAATTCTACTATTAGGAATATCATTGACTTGTAAAAACCTACTACCAAGAACCATATCGTAATCTGAGTGATACATCTCTTCTACAAGCTTATAGATATCCGACGGATCATGTTGATTGTCTGCATCGATTGTGACGACTATCTCTGCTCCTTGTTCCACCGCATATCTGATGCCTGTGTAGGTGCTTGCTCCTGGCCCAAGATTGATCCAATGGTGAAGAACTGTTACATCGGCAAAGTTATCTGCAATCTGCCCAGTGTTGTCCGAACTACCATCATCTATGACTACAATATTAGTGAACCCTTCTTCAAGTGTTTTGCTGATCACTTGAGTGATACGGCTTGACTCATCCTTGGCAGGGATGATTATAAACACTTTATTTTTAATGAGCTCTGACAAGTTGGTTATCGTATTTTATAGATGGCGAATGATCCTGATTCTACTACTTTAGCTCCGAACATTCCATTGTACCTCTGCTCTCCTTCACCTTCCTTGTTTATGACTCGATCTGTTGCCAAAAGTTGCACATTCGGATTGTTAAATAAAAAATTAATTGCCTTATTATACTTCTTGGTTAATGATTGCTCTGGTGTATTATCCAACGTCGGAGTGTGCAAATCAATCATAAAGTACTTAATATTTGAAGCCTTAAGGGCATTTGCGATTTCTCTTTTATCGGTATAGACTTTTGTCAAATTATTGAAAAGTTGGAGTTGATTATCCATAATTACTCGATTATGATTATTGTCAATGAAGTAGCTAAAGCTTGTACCAATACGATAGACTAATGCTCGCTCATCATTATTGATCATATCAAACACTTTGCTTGTGTTGACATAGTACATATTTATAACCGTCTCCTCATCGAATTCTCCAGCGATATATCTCATTGCCACTGGATTCATTGTAGTTTTTCCTAGGGCTTCTGCTGGATATCCCGGTTGCACATTACTGATACGACTTCCTAGACCAATAAGTAGCCATAAGCCAGCCATCCCGTAGAAAGCATATTGCCCAGCAACATCTGGCAACTGTTGGTTGTCTTGTTTCTTAGGCAACAGGAGAACGAGGGTAACAAAACCTAATAGTAATCCTAGGAAACCATACCAAACTATACCTGGTGATAGGATAAACCAATAAAATGTAAAAAGCAGAAATATAGATACAAGAACGATGGAAGGAATCTTACTTGAATAATTACCAATGAACATCCAAAAACAAAAGATGCCAGCGAAGAGTAGCAGTACAATAGGGTAGGTTATGGAATCTTTCTGTCCAGAGATACTATCCCCTAGAGCTTTGAATGGCTTATAGAGTGTATTATTAACATTAAAGAATGTCCTGATTACCCGATCGCTGAGTGAAGTATTGTTATCTATAACAAATTTAAGTCCAGGAGCTTCATTGGCGACAGGTTGGCGAATGCCATTAGTGTTTGTTTCCATACCTCCTCGGACACTTTGGTTAAATAAGAAAGAGTTAGAAGTGGAAACAATAAACATAATCAACATTAAAGCTGAAACTATGATCAGAATCGACCATCGATGTCTGAATCGAATCATAACAAGAATCGGCAAGAACATCAAAAGTAGAAATCCAATATCTAGAAATCCGGTGCCACGTTCATTATTATTCATCGTGACATCATATGGTAGGGATAAGTATCTGTAAAGCAGAGTTTCATACCCTACATATCTTTGAATCTCTTCACGTTTAGCATCGCTCTTGATCTCATCATTTTGAGCAGTTAAATGGTTGCAATTTGGAAATGCTGTCAATAATATCAGCACTACCGAAAATATATGTAGATATTTTTTTGGCATAGCTTCTGTTATTTGGGCGGATAATTTTTTCTAATCAATTGCATATTGATATCCGGTCCTGGATCCTTACCTTTTATCAAGGTACTAGGGTTCATAGATTTTGTATCTACCATATTTTTCACTAACCAAGGTGAGAAAGTCAAGAGCATCACTCCGATGTAGATGACGCTTGTCTTCGTTGCTTTGATTAAAGTCTGCATCTGAGTCACAGCTATCCAAACTAATCCACCTAGTCCGATAAGAAGAGTCCCAAATTTTATTATTTCAATCGATTGATGGTATTGATTCATTCCTGTAACACTATCAAACTTTGCTAACAAGATAGCCCCAATACTCAAAAAGAATGTAGCAACAAAACCTTTAAACCTAAAGACTAAAGACCATAATGCCACAATTAGTGCAAAGATTAAATAGAAATTCAATGTCTTAATACTTACGCCATAACCAGTTATGAATCCAAGTAAGATAATATCCATAATGCTTGGAAGTACTTGGCTGTTTTTATACTTATGTAAATGATCCATCACTAAAATCAATAAAGCAACTTGAGTTAAAACCAATCCCAGATCCACCTTGATTTCTATAAATAAATGGTTCTGTACGGCCGGTGTAATGATGAATAGAGCCAAAGCGAGGTAGGCATTTTGCTTTGAAATGTTCAAATATTTAGTACATAGTTCATAGGCTCCAATCAAAATAAATAACACGGAACTCATAGAAATTAACTGAGGGAGCATACCACCTCCACCAGTAAGAGTGTGTCCTTGTGCCATAAATAGTTGCCAAGGATATGCTTGGAAGCCAGATACCATTCCATGATTTGTAGAAATCAGCTTTGTGACATTCATATAATAGTTGCGACTATCAAATCCATTAGGGAATGGCACCAAATCTGAGAAGTAATTCAAAGAGAAGATCACCAAGATGATAGAAATCAATATCCAACCCAGCCATGTCAGATTAGTTTCTGGAGGTGATAGTATTTTAGTCTTAGTGAACTGCCAAATATGTTTGTAATTGACACCGAGGCAAGCAAATAGGAGTATCAATATGGTAGGGAGATAAAGCACTTTTATAATACTCAAGACAAATAGAATGAGAGAATAACATGCTAGACCAATAACTAAATCGACTGTGAAGGATTCGTCAGAAGCGTACTTTACTCCAATTTTACGTCTGATTAGATTACCTAAACTATATGGAGCTAGCCATACTAAGATTAATAAAACAGAACTGTATAGACCTTTCCAGAACACTGCACCAACTGATGCAATATCAATTGGTAGTTGGGTATACTTAGCATTGACACAATATAAGATCACAAGCATTAGGATGAAATATGGTAGCATCATTACTCGTGACTTCATCAAATTGAAGAATCGTGCTTTGTTGGAATTAGTCAGGATGTATCCTGTACCTGCGGTCAATATCAGTAATATTGCTGCGTAAGTCCAATGACTAAAGTGTTCAATACCAAGCTTATGTAAAAGGTGCTTATTCCAATAATCAGAAAAAATTGCTAAAATCCAAATAACGGAAAAACAGAGAAGGTAAATTTGCTTCATCTGAATAGTCTAAAGTGGGTTGTGAAAGTTGCTACCTATTGTTTTACTAGGTCAGCACTACAGCTGATAGTTGATGCTCCAACATAAGGTAGTTCAACTGTGACTACAAAGTCTAAAGAAAGTTCTGTTTCAGACCTAAATATACCATCAGAAGAGACGATTATTGGGTTGCCAAAGACTTCAGATTCTGTTGGGCCTGTCTCAAAAGCATTACCGATTAGCATAGTAGTTTCACCAGGTATATCGACATCACTAAATTCAGTATTTAATACTAACTCAAGTGAGATATCTAGTATATCCGTCTCACTCTCCGTGATCAATAGTGTAACCATACTGATGTCAATAGGGAACAATGCATTATCATCACACATATTGGGACCGGTCCAAGTACCTATATACTTTGCTCTGACTTCTGTATTACAATCACTTCCTTCAAAACCTTCATCGCATTCTTGGGGAGTATTATCATCGTCACAACCAGCAAATGCTAAAGCTAATGCAATGATACTGAGGTAAAGTAAATGTCTCATATGTGGTAGATTTAGTGACCATAAAGGTAGTAAATATCTACTCAATCAACATATAATAAGAGCCCTTTTAGGTACTGACCTTCTCGATGAAAAATATCTATTGCGTGGTCAGGACTTTGGCATAAAAACTTCAATATTTTTATCGATCTTTTTTGTTCAATTGCTGCGGCTCTTATTGTATGAACAAATAGCTCTCTATCTACTACCTGGCTACAAGAAAATGTCAACACGTATCCTTTACTTTTTACGGCAGATAATGCCATACTGTTTAGGCGTTTGTAAGCAAGTACTGCATTATGTTTTTTCTTTTGACTTTTGGCGAAAGCTGGTGGGTCTACAACGATGATGTCATAGGTGTCTTTTGGGCAATCCTTGAGCCATTCCATCACATCGACACAGAGGCTATTGTGACGTTGATCATCAGTATAGTTGAGTGCAACATTTTTGTTACAAAGATCAATGGCAGGTTGGGAGATATCTATTGAAGTGACTTTGCTTGCATTTCCAGCAAGGGCTGATAGTGAAAACCCTCCTGTATAGGAAAATAGGTTCGCCACATTCTTTCCATTACTAAGTTGCTTCAGTAAGTATCGATTATCTTTCTGATCTAAGAAAAATCCAGTCTTCTGTCCATCAGTAAGATCACATTGGTATTTAATATCATTTTCGATGATAGTTGCGATTGTATTCAATTGAGGTTTGTCATCCCCCTTATTAGAAATAATGATTGTGGATTCTTTGTAGTAGGAGATACTCTTAATGGCTTCTTCGATCAAACCAAGATGCCTCTGGATACCGATGTTATGGCCTTGTATAACCACGTGATCTGCATAGACATCTACAATCAATCCTGGGATTCCGTCCCCTTCACCTGATATCAATCTATAAGCATTGGTATGACCTGCGTCAAAAGCAAGTACTTCTTGTTTGAGGCTATGGGCATTGGAAATCTTCTGCTTCCAATAAGCTAGATCTATAACCACTTCTGACCAGTCTAAAACACGAATGGCTATACTGCCATTATTATAATATCCAGTGCATAGAATATCCTCAGACATTGGTTTTGTAATGTAGACGATCTCTCCATCTGGGACCTTATTAGGTACATTGTAGAGTGCTCCACTGAATATCCAAGGGTGTTGCATTTCTACTAACCTATCCTTTCCTTTACGTAATTGTATCTTTCTGATCATATTAAATATTAAATAAAGTCTTAATATTAAAACATATTAATAAAAATTTATATATTTGCATTACTAAGGTACTAAACATCCTTTAACCCGATTTAATCGCCCATCCCCATAGGCAGTAATACAGCATCGACCAAAAGTGGTTGAATGTAAACGAATTGTATTACTTAATTTTTAAGGTTTAAAATGAGAAAACTAACACTATCCACATTGTCGGGTTGGGTCATCTCTTTATGTATTTATTTGCTAGCATCCGCTACTATGTCTGCTCAATGCCCGACAGGGACATTAGAGGGGGTCGTCTATTTGGACGATAATAAGAGTGGCAGCAATGAATCAGAAGACGGATTTCCCAATGTAGTAATTACTGTATTTGATGAAGCTGAAGCCCAAGTTGGTATGGCTATCACAAATAATGCTGGCGCATTTAGTATTAATGGATTAACTGATGGACTCGAGTATCGAGTTGAATACAGTTATTCTTCTTCTGTTTCTGCAACATTCAATCAAAGCACTGTCAATTCAGATGTTCAGTTTGTAGAGACACCATCTTGCGCATTAACATTTGGAGTGACTGATCGATCATTACTATGTGGTACTTCAGATGATATCGTACTGACATGCTTCGCAAGGTCAGATGGAAGCGATAACCTTGATTTACCTTCTATCATAGGTGTGCCATTTGAGTTCGAAAGAACTGATGTGCCTGTAGTATATGCTACACATGGCGAGACTGGGGCAGTTTGGGGTGTTGCATTTAATTATGCAACTAATCAGATTTATACATCAGCCTTTATTAAGCAAAATTCTAATCTAGGTAGCACATTTGACGCTATATATAGTACTGTTCCTCAGGGGAATGGATATCAGACCAGTGTGTTTACAACCCTTAGTGCTCTAGGGCAAATTACAAATACACCAACTGTTACGGATCCATTTGACTGTGCTTATGGTGATCAAGTAGGTCATTTAGGACTTGGTGGTTTGGCGATTTCTGCTGATGGAAATGACCTATATGTTGTAAATATTGGTGATAACACCTTAGTTAAGATGTCATCGACCAATCCAACTGCCTCAACAACAGTATCTTATCAAATTCCAAATCCGGGATGCGGAGTCGACGAGAATAAGCCATTTGCACTTACGGAGCATAATGGTAAATTTTACGTTGGAGTAACTTGTACCGCTGAGTCTGTACGGACATCTTCTCAGAGTACGGCAACAGTCTACGAGTTTGACCCAGTAACTGAGCTATTTACATTAATGTTCACAACAAATCAAACTGTTGGTTTTTGGGCTGATATTCCAGTAACTAGCAATAAGGTAAGCCAATGGTTGACTGATATTGCATTTACAGATGAAAGCCATATGGTATTAGCATTTGCTGATAGAAAAGGACATAGATACTGTGAAGAGCCTGGAGATATTTTAAATGATCAAGAAGGAGATATTCTGCTAGTGGTCAATATTAATGGGACTTGGGTATTGGAATCAAACGGTCAAGTATCAAGTTTCACAGGAACTGGTGTTAATAATGGTGATGGACCAAATGGAGGTGAGTTTTTTGGTGATGACTTTTGGATGACAGATCCTGATTATCATAATGAGACTAGTCTTGGTGCTATCTATGCTCATCCAGCGACAGGCGAAATCGTTTCAGCAGTATTTGATCCGATTACTGATGCATATAGTGGAGGTCTCCATAGATATAGCACTCAGAATGGAGCTTTAGCAGAGCCAATTCAGTTCTATTCACATAACAATTCTGAATATTTTGGTAAGGCAACTGGATTTGGTGGTATCACAAGTAAATGTGGATATGCTGGACTAGAAATAGGAAACTTTGTATGGTTCGATGACAATAATAACGGAATTCAAGATCCAGGAGAAGATCCGGTAAATGGTTTGCCACTTATCCTGTATGATGAATTTTGTAATATCGTTGCTACAACTACAACCGATGATAATGGTGAATATAACTTCAGTACTGCCGATGGCTTATTGTATAATTCTACCTATTACTTAGCTATAGATCCTGTTGTCTATGATGCAGTTACAGGCAGTTACACGTTAAATAACTTATACTACATTGGAACTGTTGATGGAATATCTTCACTATCGGGTTCCGATTTTATAGCTAATGCAAGTGGTTGTAATGCTATAGATGGACAAGCTGCTATCACAATCAATACTGGTGGTAATGCAGACAATAATCATACATTTGATATAGGATTATCTGTGGTTGAAGCATTTGATCTTGCATTAATTTTAACCTCAGATGTACGTTCTGCTGTCGAAGGTGATGATGTAAAGTACACTATACATGTAGAAAATCAAGGAAGTGTAACAGCCAATAACATAAAAGTTATAGATTATATCCCTGAGGGTATGATTCTGAATGATTCCAATTGGGATGCATCAGCTGATGGAACTTCTGCTTGTCACTTTATCAATCTACCGAATGGCTTACTGCCAGGTGAGTCTGTGGAAGAGTGTATTACTCTTACAGTTGTAGAACAAGGTGATGATGTAATAAAAATTAACGTTGCTGAAATAGCATACGCCGAAAATGAAAATGGAGACGACTTCACCCAAAAAGATGTCGATTCCACACCCGATGAAATCAAGGATAACGATTTCGGAGGAGAGGCCTTCTCAAATAATGATAACCGATTATCAGGAAATGGAACTGAAGGGGATGATGAAGATGATTCAGACCCAGAGGGATTGTACTTTGTATCTTTTACAATTGATGACCCTTGCGTATGTATAGGTGAGGTTGATGGTGTAATTCAATTTAGCGAATTAGTTACTGTTACCGGTCCTGCTGGTCAGATGTGGACTGTAGATTTTGTCGCTGGATTTTATGATGCTACTGGGACTTTATTCCCTGTTGGAACAGCATTAACAGAAGTATCTACTGATCCAATTACAAATGTTAGCACTTACGAATTGCCAGGTGTCAGATTTGTTAATGAGCCATTAAGCATCCGAGTGATGAATGAGGATGGAGTATTCCTACAGATTCAGTCTGAAGGATGTACTACTGACAGTGAAGTTGTGATTGTTTCTGATTCAGGAACTAATGCTGTTTGTATTGATGGGCTGGAGACTTTTACAGTTGATTTGGCTACAGATTGTACACTAGACTGGGCGGTAAATGGAAGCACGACTGGAATTACTGTAATCGATAATGAGACTATTGATGTAGACTTTTCAATTCTTGGACTTGGAGAGCATACAATAACAGTTGATCAAGATTGTCCAGATGATGCTTGTGCTGCTTCTGCAGAATTTGTAGTGACTGTTGGTGGTTCTAATGGAATACTAGCTTGTCCTAATGATTTGAATATTAGTCTAGATAATGATTGTACTGCTACTATTACACCAGAATTGATTCTGACTAGCCCTTTGACTGATGGTGCTGCATATGGGATCATGATTACGGATGCACAAGGTAACGTTCTACCAAGCAACGTAATTACTGGAGAATACTTAGGTGAAACACTAGAAGTAAAAGTGATAGATGCTTGTAGTGGAAATGCTTGTTGGGGTTATGTACATCTAGAGGATAAAACACCTCCTACAATTGAATGTACAGAGCCTATAGAAGTACCTTGCTATGATGTCAATACATTTATGCCTTTCGCTGAAGATAACTGTACTGATGTTACAGTTGAGGTCATTGGAGACTTCCCTACAGCACTTTGGTGTGACGATGATCATATCAAAGAGATAGAAAGAACATATCTTGCTACTGATGATTGGGGTAATACAGCATCTTGTACTCAGACTATTCTAGTCAAGAGATTCCCATATGAAGATGTAGTAAGACCTGACGAGGAAGTGACTATTACATGTGCAGAAGCTGATGCAAATCAAAATGCAGACGGTCAACCTTCTCCATGTTTAACTGGAGTACCTACATTGTTCGGTGCAAGTTTATATGGAGAAGCAGGATGCGAAAGTGATCTTCAAGATGATCTATGTGAAGTAGCATTCTCATACGAAGATGTCCTATATTTCCAAGGCGAATGCTTGACTAAGTATATGCGTACTTGGCATTATTATGAAAATTACTGTGCTCCATTCGGGTACGAAAACTTTACGCAGCTGATCATTATTGAAGATAATGAAGCACCTATATTTGATGAGCCACTTTCAGTAAATGGAGAAATTATTACTACAGGAGGAAATCTTTGTGAGATGACCTACACATTACCTGCACCAGTAGTTTCTGATGATTGTGCGGTTGAGTTGACTTTTGATGTAACAGTATTTACAGAAGAAGGAGTACCGACTTTCTATAATGACTTAACTCTTTCTGAGTTGACAATGATTGAAGTTTCATTGCCTTTTGGTGATAACACGATTACTTATACTGTCAAAGATGGTTGTGACAATCTTGTTGCAGACTCGTTTGTTATCACTGTTGTTGATACTACATCACCAACCGCGGTATGTGAGGGTAACACAGTGATTAGTCTGAATGAAGATGGAGTTGCACATGCATTTGCATCAACTTTTGATGACGGTAGTCATGATGATTGCAGCGATGTGCAGATTTTAGTGATGAGGGATGAACTTTGCGAATGCAAACTTCCAATCATACCTGGGATGAACTACCTAGGAGAATTTGTTGATGCTTCTGGTGACACTCACTATTATTACAATTCTTCAAGACTGGTTAGAGGGTTTCTGGCTGACAATTTAGCAACAGCATATGGAGGTTATCTTGCTGCAATAGATAGTCCTGATGAGCTTGCATATATCTCAAGTGTTATGATGATGGATGCTTATGTAGGTGGAGATGATTTTACAGTATTAAGTGGAGGTGCTACTACCTTAGTAGAAGGCTTAGATCAGCTACCATTTATTTTAGAAATAGAGAATCCTTGTAGTTGGAGCGAAAAGATTCAATTCTGTTGTGAAGATTATGATGCTGATCCGACTACGCCAGATGTGATAGTAACTGTTAGAGTGATTGACGCATTTGGTAATTTCACTGATTGTAACCCTACAAATGTCCATATCCAGAATAAGATTCTTCCATTGCTGGCTTGTCCGGATGATGTGACATTGGATTGTACTGAAAGTACATTGCATTCAATGACAACAGAGGAAGAGCTCAATGAGATGTTTGGAACATTCACGACTGACGTCTGTGCAACAATGATAGTACCTACTTCAGTATTTGATTTGAATACTTGTGGAGTCGGAACAATCGAAAGAACATTCTCAGCATTGAATACGAATGGTACACCAATACTAGACAATGATGGAGAAGCAGTCGCTTGTACAATGATGATCACTGTTGAAAATGATGATCCATTAGTAGATGGAGATATCGATTGGCCAGAAGATCTTACTGATGTAGAGGTTAATTGCTTTATGACTGACATTGATCCTCAATCATTAGCTGATACATTTGGTGATGAGTTTGGATTTCCTACGGTACCACCTAGTAAGTGTTACTCTGCTACGGTACCAACATTTATGGATTCTGAACCATTCGTAACGCCTGACGGCAAAATTAAGATTATTAGAACTTGGACAATATCTGACGAGTGTAATGACCACGAGGAATTTACTCACGTTCAAAAATTCAAGTTTATCGACCTAGGTAATTGCGAGATGCTAGATGTAGCATTGAGAAAAACGGTAGTTACACCAGGTCCATATAGAAGAGGCGATATCATTACCTTCCAGATTGAAGTATTTAATCAAGGCAATATTGATGCCTTTAATATCGGAGTAATAGATTATATACCTAATGGATTAACTTTTGTAACAGGAAGTGTAAACAATGCAGCTTGGACATTAATTGATCCAAATACTGCAACACTTACAACACCTATTGCAACTATACCATTTGGAATGCCTGCGCCATCTACAACATTGTTGATAGACTTAATGGTAGATAGTAATGTTGAAGGTACACTGTCTAATTTCGCAGAAGTTACAAGTGTAGATGACGATAACGATCCAAATAATACATCTCTCGATGATGTGGATAGCACACCAGACACAGTAGTAGCTAATGATGTACTGACAGATGATGAAGTAGATCTAACACCTACAACTGGAGATGAGGATGATCATGATGTTGAAACTGTCTTTGTTGATTTATTTGATTTAGCCTTGACTAAGGTTGTCAATACAACTGCTACACCTGGGCCTTATACTCCTGGGTCAACAATTCAATTCACGATTTCAATAATTAATCAAGGTACACTAGATGCATTTGATGTTGATATTGAAGATTATGCTCCAGTAGGACTGAGTACACCGACATTGGTTGCAGGACAGACAGGAGTTGTAATGAATCCGACTGGTGACTTCACAGTTGCATCAGTAGCTGCGGGTACTACGTTTACTTTTGAAGTAGAAGGAATTATCGACGCAACATATATGGGCACAAGCTTGATAAATGATGCAGAGATTACTGGTGGTTCTGATTCCGTTGGAGGTCCAGATACGAATGATGATGACAGTAGCCCTGGTGATGATGGGACCCCAGATGACATTCTAAATGATGATGATGTAACTGATGTGACTGGTGGTGATGATCAAGATCCAGCAGAAGTGACAGTTGATCAAGTATTTGATTTAGCCTTGACTAAGGTTGTCAATACAACTGCTACTCCTGGACCATTTACTCCTGGGTCAACAGTTCAGTTTACGATTTCAATAATTAATCAAGGTACACTAGATGCATTTGATGTTGATATTGAAGATTATGCTCCAGTAGGACTGAGTGCACCGACATTGGTTGCCGGTCAGACAGGAGTTGTAATGAATCCGACTGGTGACTTTACAGTTGCGTCGGTAGCTGTGGGTACTACGTTTACTTTTGAAGTAGAAGGAATTATCGATGCAACATATATGGGCACAAGCTTGATAAATGATGCAGAGATTACTGGTGGCTCTGAGACTATTGGAGGTCCAGATGCGATGGATGAGGATAGTATTCCTGGAGATAATGGAACTCCAGATGACATAATTAATGATAATGATGTTTTAGATGTAAATGGAGGTGATGATCAAGATCCAGCGCAAGTTGCTGTTGGTCAAGTATTTGATTTGGCTTTAACTAAAGTCATTAATACAACTGCTACACCTGGTCCATTTACACCTGGTTCTACTGTTCAATTTACAATTTCTATTGTGAATCAAGGATCTCTTGATGCATTTGATGTGGATGTAGCAGATTATGCACCGGTAGGACTAAGTGTGCCGACATTGGTTGCTGGTCAGACAGGAGTTGTTATGAATCCGACTGGTGACTTCACGGTTGCATCAGTAACTGCGGGTACTACGTTTACTTTTGAAGTAGAAGGAATTATCGATGCAACATATATGGGCACAAGCTTGATAAATGATGCAGAAATTACTGGTGGTTCTGACACTATGGGAGGTCTTGATGCTACAGATGAAGACAGTACACCTGGTGATAATGCTTTCCCCGATGAGATTGGAAATGATAACAATGTAATTGACACAAATGGTAGTGATGATCAAGATCCTGCAGAAGTGATTGTTGAACAAGTATTTGACTTAGCATTGACTAAGGTGATAAATACTACAGCTACACCTGGGCCTTATGCTCCTGGGTCAACAGTTCAATTTACAATTACAATAATCAATCAAGGAACGCTTAATGCATTTGATATTGATGTTCTAGACTATGCTCCAACAGGGCTAAGTGTACCGACATTGGTTGCTGGTCAAACAGGAGTTGTTATGAATGCAGCAGGTGACTTTACTGTCACTTCACTAGCGGCAGGAGCAACAACAACATTTGAAGTAGAAGGGACTATTGACTCCGGCTTTATGGGAGCAAGTTTGATCAATGATGCAGAGATTACTGGTGGTTCAACTGTTGCAGGTGGTGCAGATGCGACTGATGCAGATAGCACGCCAGGAGATAATGCATTCCCTGATGAGATAGGTAATGATAACAATGTCGTGGACATTAATGGTAGTGATGATCAAGATCCTGCTGAAGTGTTAGTCGATCAAATATTTGATTTAGCATTGACTAAGATGATTGATACAGCTGTTAGCACAGGGCCATATTTACCTGGTGATACAGTAACATTCCAGATATGTGTAATCAATCAAGGTACACTTGATGCAACTGGCGTTGAAGTGATTGACTACATCCCTGCTGATATGATGTTTGTTAGTAGTCCAGACTTTATGTTAGTTGGTACTGATTATATCGCAACAGTAGATGTTGCAGCTGGTATGACTGAGTGTCTAAGTATATCGTTAGAAATAGATGAAGACTTTGCTGGTACTAGTATCATTAATGATGCTGAGATATTTAGCTCAGATGCTGATGTTGATAGTACTCCAGGAGATGATGGTACGCCAGACGATGTAGGAAATGATGATGACGTTACAGATATAGCTGGTGGAGATGATCAGGATCCTGCGATTGTGATGATAGGATGTACTGTACCTACTTGTGGTAATACAGACTACACTGTTTCAATTCCAAATGACCTACCAGTGATATTATATCCTTTCTTAGATATGGATGGTATGGTTCAGTTATCTGAGACACCGGTAATCCCTACTGGGTTTGAAGGATGTGAGAACTTCTATACAGTGGAGCTTGATGAGAATGAAATATTCTGTAATCCTAAGGATGCTGATACATTGAAAATAACGATTATCGATATTGTTCTTGCCGATACTCTATGTTGCGACATCTTTATTACTAAGATTGATGAAATTGATCCAGTATTGGATTGTGAGGAGTTCTTAACAAGGACATGTGATCAACTCTTCTTCAATGATGATGGTACATTAGATGTTGAACCATTTGAGCCGGAAGCTACTGATAACTGTAGCCCAGTGACAATTACATCAACTGTGGATATGAGTGGTCTCGATGATATGTGTAATACTGGTACGATTATTATTGATTGGTTAGCTACAGATTGTTATGATAATACTGATGAGTGTACGCAGACGATTGTAGTATCTGCAACTGAGCTTACAATTAGTGATATTGTATTCCCGGATGATTTTGTACTAGAGAATTGTGGTGATTCTACTGATCCAGAAGATACAGGTATGGTTATCATTAATGGTAGTACATGTGGAGAAGTGACTATTACATTTGAGGATTCAGTTCCAGGAGAGGATACATGTCAAGATGAAACAATAAGAACATTTACTGTTACAGATGTTTGTGCAACATCTGGCGATGGAATATTCACTGGTACACAGACGATCTCGTTTGTTGATGATGAAGGTCCGGTGATTTCAGGAATTCCAGTTTTGGAAGACATCTATGAAGTACTACCTCCTGATTGTGTGGTGACGCTTGATATTACAGCAATGCTTGCTGATGATTGTAGCGCTATAGACTCTATGTTCCATGTGATTAATGGAGATACAATACTCAACTCATTTGATGCATCTGGAGACTACGAAGTCGGATCTTATACGATTGACTTTGTCGGAGTAGATGTGTGTGGTAATAGTAGCATTGAGACTGTTTCATTTACTGTTGCAGAACCAATTCTGCCTCCAGGTATTTCTTGTCTTAAAGTAATGTTTGAGGTAGGTCCTGATGGTCCTACTATTGTTACTCCAGAGGACTTAGCATTTGGTGGATTTAACTGTAGTGATGAAGACTTTGAATACTTCTTCTTAGCAGGTGATCCTGGTATTGATTTAGCACCAGATGATCCTCCTGTGATTTTACCAAATCAAATGGTAGATTGTGACAATCTTGCACCATTCAACGTATACATTGGATTATACGAAGATGGTGAATATACTGGTGACTTCTGTGTTGCTGAGATTGATGGAGTTGATGTTGATCCAGAAGATTGTCCAGAAGATGGCGGTAATGGCCTAGTTGGTGGTGTATTCGGTACGATTATGTCAGAGCTTGGAGAAGTTATATCAAAAGTATCAGTTGATGTTATTGGAGATATGACAGAATCTAGTGAGTCTACTACTTCAGGTGCATATATGTTTGATAACCTTGAGATGGGTGGTGTATACAGAATTACACCTACAAAGGATCACAATCATAGAAATGGTGTTTCGACATTAGATATCATACTAGTCCAAAGACATTTACTTGGGATCGAGCAATTAGATTCTCCATACAAGTACATCGCAGCTGATGTCAGCAAGAATGGACAGATTTCTGCTCAGGACCTTGTAGAGATGCGTAAGCTAGTATTAGAAGTTACCGATAGATTCCCTACGAATAAGAGTTTCAGAATGGTCGATGCAGGATATGAATTCTTAGAAGGAGTGAATCCATTAGAGTTGAATTTCCCTGAACGATATGATATCTATGGATTGAATACTGATATGAATATTGACTTCATTGGTGTGAAAATTGGTGATGTCAACAACTCTGCAATATTTAATGAGCTTCAAGATGTGGCAGTACAGATTAGATCTGAGCAAGCAATATTTACATACGCGGATGACATATTAGTAAATGATTCAGAATCAGTAATTAACCTTGAGTTAGTATCTGAAGATGCATTTGTAGGATTCCAAACTAAGTTAGAAATTGAGGCAGGTGTGTTAGTCGATGTAACAAGTGATCTACCTGGATTTGATGTGAATAACTACAGCATAGATGGAAAGGTGTTGACAATTAGTTACAATACGCCAACACTTGAACTTGTCAGAGGTGGTAATGTATCATTGACATTAATCAGTGAGACTGATAGTAAGGTGAGTGATATCATCAATGTAGATCATACTCATGCAAATGAGCTGTATACTGCAGAAGGTATCAGTAACTTAAGTCTATCACCTATCGTTGATAAGTCAACAGGTCTTTCAGTCTATCAGAATAGCCCGAATCCATTTGCTGATTACACACAGATTATATTTGACCTCGCAGAGAGTACTCAAGTAGAATTAGTTGTGTACAGCCCAGATGGTAAAGTAGTTCTTACAAGAACACTTGACGGAGTAAGCGGATTGAATACAGTTACAGTGAATAATGACGATCTTCCAGCTGAAGGATTATACTACTATGAACTCGATAACGGAGTGACTAGAGTGATGAAACGGATGTTGAAGGTGAAGTAAATTTGATAGTTAATCAATACCATTAATTACTGGCAGGTATATTAATAATTAATAGATTTGGAGGTTACCAGAGCAATGCTTTGGTAACCTCTTTTCGTTGAATAGATAACAGAGAAGAATCTATCTTTGATGGATCGCCATAGGCAAATATTATTATGAATACATTATATAAATCAAGTTTGACAATCGCATGCTTTGCGATATTGCTAATGCTAGTTTCTGGATGTGCATCTAGAAAAAATCGTACAAGCAAAAACGATAATTATCAATCTAACATAACACAATCATCAGTGAGATACTCAGAGATACACATTCCGTTTTCAGTAAAGAAATCAGTCCTCAGTGAACTAATGAACATAGCTCTAGATTCATTATTGCAATCTGGCGTGGTAGGTGCAATTGATGGAATGAATGTGCAAATTGAGAGAGCAGATAATACGATTATAGAAGCATCTGAAAAAGATATCCTCGCAAGTATTCCATTAAAGATTACCGTGATTAAGAAAGTCTTGATTGCCAATGTCAAAGCAGAAGGTGTAGTTAACTTGATGACCTCAACTGGTGTGGAGATAGATGAGTTTTGGAATATAGATACTCAGACCGAATTGATAGATTATCAATGGATAGAACCAATGCGAATCTCAGGAGGAATGGGTGGATTCTCAGTGGAGTCTATAGCGAATAACTTGATTGAGAATAGTAAAGAATCTTTTACTAAGCAGATCGACGAAGCACTGAGTAACCAACTCAAAATTCAAGATAAAGTAGATCAATTGTCAAAGCAGATCAGAAACCCTATCAAGATTGATGAGCCTTATAATGGCTTTATCCAATTATCTCCTGATACTGTCAAGCTAGCTGGATTTCAGAACAAGGCAGAGGATATCAGCAATGTGATCAGTATCAATATCAACAGTAAACTTCACTCGTCAGAACCATCTAATAATATATTTAAGGGATTGCCTAGATTTGAATGGTCTGCTATTGAAGGTGATTCTTCAACTCTTGCATTGCCAGCTGAGATCACATATCAGCAAATCGAAGATGTACTTGGAAGTTATGTTATTGGTCAAAAATTTACCGATGGTAGCAGGAGTGTGACAGTCAACACACTTAAGATCAAAGGTTCAGGAAGGTACTTACAGACTATCGCCAATGTCTCAGGATCATTTAATGGAGAATTAGTTATTAATGGCGTCCCTGAATATGATAAAGACAAGAACCTCCTCTACATGAAGGATATTGATATCAAAGTCCAAACGCGAAATGTACTTCAGCAAGCAGCGGCTTGGTTAGCGAAAGGTATAATCAAACGTAAACTTGAAGAACAATTACAATTTTCTCTTGCGGATCAAGTCAAAGAAATCCAATCAGTAGTCGATAAAAATATTGAATCTATGGTCAAATCTCGTGGTGTTGACCTTTCAGTACAATTAGATAAAATTGATATCGACGAATTCTTACTGCTGCAGGACTATATCCAAGCTACTATGCTTATTGACGCCAAGATTAGTGTCGAGGTCAATAGTGTACCAGACATTAAGTTTTAGCAAGTAGTAAAACTCCCTCTAGTATTTAGTCTTAAACTATAAACATATTTACTGCAAGTAGTCCGATACCTCCCAGTACAATCGTATAAGGTAAAGCCATCTTTACCATTTTAAGATATGAAAGGTTAATCAATGGCGCTAATGCAGATGTCAATAAGAACAAGAATGCTGCTTGTCCATTTGGAGTGGCAATACTTGGTAAGTTTGTACCTGTGTTAATTGCAATTGCTAGTTTGTCAAATTGATCTTGGGTAATTGCCCCATTCTCAAAAGCGGCTGAAACCTCTCCTATATAGACTGTTGCAACAAAGACATTATCACTTATCATTGATAAGATACCATTCGCTACATAGAACATTGCAGGTTGTTGGTTGAGTGGCAAAGTTAATGCCCAGTCTATGATTGGTTTGAATAAATGCTGGTCATGAATCATCGCGACAATCACAAAGAATACAACTAACAATGCAGTGAACGGTAACGCTTCTTCAAAGGCATGACCTATCTTATGCTCGTCAATTATTCCCATAAATGCAGTCTGTATAATAATCAACGCTAGGCCAATAAACCCTACTGGAGCAATATGGAATGCTAGGGCAAATATGAGTAATATGCCACAGACAGCTTGAACCCTCAAAGCCCATTTTTGCTTACTCGTCCTATTGCGGTCTTCCTCCTCAGTATAACTCTCTATGATACCTCTCACTACTGGCGGTAGTTCTTCACCATAGCCAAATAGTTTTGTCTTTTCTAAAATGAAAGTCGTTGCTAATCCGAAGATGAATACCGGTATAGTTACGGGAGCCATTCTTAAGAAAAACTCTACAAACTGCCAATCCATTACTTCAGCGATCTTCAAGTTCTGGGGTTCTCCTACAGTTGTCATCACACCTCCAAGTGCAGTACCTACCACACCGTGCATTATCAATGATCTCAAGAATGATCTGAATTGCTCAAGCGTATCTCCACTTAGCTCTTTTCTGTCTAATGTCCCACTACCATCATAGTCTGCATCACTCGAATGAATTTTGTGATATACGCCGTAGAATCCAACTGCTACACTTATCAGTACTGCTGTCACAGTTAAGGCATCAAGGAATGCGGACATAATTGCTGCAAGGAAGACAAAGAGCATTGATAAAAAGACTTTTGACTTGATCTTAGTGAATACCTTACTAAAGATATACATGATCAATGGCTTCATAAAGTAGATGCCCGCTACCATAAAGACTAGAAGCAAGATTACCTGTAGATTGTCAACCACTTCCTTATATGCATGGTCTGCTGTCGTTAGATTCAATGCAATCGCTTGTATTGCAAGTAATCCACCAGATTGAAGAGGGTAGCACTTGAGTGCCATTGCCAGTGTAAAGATAAATTCACCTATGAAGCACCAGGCAAGTACTGATGAAGGAAGGAGAAAATGCGCAATGACGTTGAATACAAGGAATCCAATCATTGTGTACTTGAACCAAGTAGGGCTATTGCCTAAAAAATACTTCATCTCTAATAGGTTTATTATCTCAGTTAAAAAGACAAGCGTTATCCTGCCTCATTGTAGGTCAAAATTATAAGATTTTATGAGAATTAGGAGAATCTAGCTTGCAATCATATGATAATTAGATATCAAGCGTCTTTCCGTATGGGATTCTAGCCATTCGTAAAGTCGCTTTTTCAAATACCTCAAAGTGGTCAGTCTGTGATAAATTGAAGAATGCATCCAGCATATCAGTAGGTGGAGAGACAATCTTTCTCGAGACTAGATCCATCACTCCAAATGCGAATTCGTGATATGCACATAAGACTCCTTGGTCATTATACATATGCTGAGCAAATCTCCAGTACCTCTTATCTTCTGTATGACCAGCGAGACAGATATCGACAGACACGGTCTGAGCACCCAAGATTTCTTTTAGGTAATAAGTATGTTCATTGATGGCCACTGGTCCTATCTGTAGCTTGCCAAGAGTTTCTATCGTATATCCGGCATCTTTGAACATCGTCATTCTGAGTTCTACGAATGCATCTGTGTATGCAGAATTACGGACATGGCGATTAGGATCGAGGTCACTCCAGCGAAATTTTACGTGCTTTGGGTTCATATCTGGATAGTCTATTGGGATTTGCTTGGAGCAAATATAGTGAGCAATTGTGATGCCTTAGTTTGGTTGGCATTTGATAAGGTAGGAAGTTGCAAACTTCTTTTTGCCTATAATCTTAATGTCAGCTTTTCTTAGTGCTTTTTTTACTGCTCTGAATGACATAGCCCTGGAGCACCCCTTTACTTTATCTGGAACTATTTCCTTAATACAGATTATACCATCAGGCTTAAGATGAGATTTGATGTCAATCAACATTGATTCCAAGTGACTAAAATGGTGCAATGCCTTTCTCATAATGATTCTGTCCATTTTAATTGGAAACTGAGTACTTGTTTCACTCCCTTCAATTATAGAGCATGGACTATCTATATTTGGTATGTGATTGCTATTTGTCAATATAGAGATGTTGCTTATTGAAGTACTGTCGATTTCATTGAGATAGAGATGTTTCGGATTTATCGCCATTCTTACAAGTAAACCATAGGTGCCATTACCAGCCCCAACTTCACCGATTACTTGACTATTCTCCAATCCAAAGTAGTTTATTTCTGCTGACAGATATCCGATGTTAATTGTATATGGAAATCGAGTACTCAATATTTTCTGTACGAATAGATTGGAAAGCTCATAGTGTCTCGAGATAAGTTGGACTTGGTCTTCAGTCAGTCTTTCAACAATAGCTGACAAGCCAATCCGCTTTTTCATTTGCAATCTAAAGTCTTCGATTGGTTTGTCATCAGGCATATAAAATATTCCACTAATGATTCGAGATAGCTTGGATTTATCCAGTTCTATAGTCTGCCACTCTTCTATCATATTAATGAGTGAGTCAATACTAGGATCATTTTTCAAGAGAAGGTTACTTCTATATTCTTCAAGATTAGAAGTCAGATTTGCCTTAATCTGATTGTATGATTCTTCTGATTGTGAGACAGCAAGATTATTGATAGATAATACGAGTCCGAGCATTAATATAATTCGTATTGTTCTATATCGAATAGTGTTCATAAGAGCAGATCTATTTGATATAGTAATAACTCTTCAGAGTCTTCTGGAAACTTAAAAGTGCCCTTTGATTTTAATCCTAACTTACTAAGAAGATTTTGAGAAGCGATATTGTCGTGAGTAGTAATCGCTTGTATTATTGTCAAGCCAAATTCTTCACGAGCTAGCTCTAGTAACTTTGTTGAAGCTTCGATAGCATATCCATTGCCTTCGTATTCGGGTAGCAATGCATAGCCGATATCGACTTGATCCAATGTATCTCGTTTATATAAGCTACACGATCCAACTGCCACAAGGTCTGACAATCGCAAAATGGTATAATTACCAAAGCCATATTGCGTATACATTGGCAAGACTTTGGTCTTCAAGTGTGCTTCACACTGTGCAAGGGTGGTAATCTTATTATCCATAATATACAGCTTCCACTTAGGAGAGTTGTACAGGTTGAGAAAGAGGGGAGCATCCGCTAGAGTTGTCGGAATAATCTTGAGTCGAGAGGTATAATATGTAGGCAAGTGGTTATTCACGATCTAATTATGCACGTTATATGATTCACATAATACAATCAATATTAATCAGAATTGATATAATGGAAAAGCTGAAAAGATAATAAATGCTCTACGGCAGAAGAATTGAGTATTATCTTATTATAAACTGTGGTAATTGATGTGATACACTTACTCATCCAGACAATGCGAACTCTCATTATGTCATTGTTTGCTTGGCATTTCATAGTTGTTTTGACCTATCATCTTTAACTATACATAACTATGAAATTACCAAGTGTCAAAAAAGTCCAAGGATCAATACTTCTAAAATTTGTTGTGATTGGTTTCCTCCTTTTACTTCTAATGATTCCTAACTCTTTTATCCAAAGTCTGATTAATGAACGACAAGGATTCGAAGCTCAGACAAAGTATGATGTCGCTCAAACGTGGGGTAGTCAACAGACTATTGTAGGTCCACTACTGTCTATTCCATTCACAGAAGAGAGGAGTCAGGTCGTAGATGGCAAGACTAAAGTGTATAAGTATAGTAAAATGTTTCACATCACTCCTTCAATGTTGGATACTGATGGAAAGATGTCTACCACATCTTTAAAGAAGAGTATCTATGATATCTGGTTGTATACTACGGATCTCTCATTGAACGGAAATTTTGATACCAGTAATTTGACTTCCAAAGATTTGGAGTCAATTCATTGGGATCAAGCAATCTTGACTCTTGGAGTAACTGACGGTCATGGGATAGAAGGCAATATTACAGCTGAAGTGAGTGGAACCAAAGTTGAGTTTGATCCAGGTAGTCTAGTTCCTTCAATCATACCAAGAGGTGTTAGTGCTCAGCTAGATCTTACATCTACTGAAAGCCTCACGTTTGATGTCCAGTTTTCATTGAGAGGATCAGAGAATATCCGATTTGTCCCCATCGCATCGGAGAGTCGGGTAGAGCTTAGTTCGGATTGGCACTCACCTGGATTTATTGGTGTGCTGAGTCCAAGTGAAAGAGATGTCAGATCCGATGGGTTTGATGTCGTTTGGGAGTCAGGCAAATTTTCAAAAAATAATCCAGATCGATGGATTGACAATGCCTTTACATTTACACCATCAAACCAAGAAAGCTTCGGAGTTGAACTTGTAGAACCAGTTAATCATTATCAGAAAAACTTCCGATCTACCAAGTATGCGTTTTTGATCTTGAGTTTGACGTTTTTAGTTTTCTTTTTCTTTGAGATTGGTAATGGGTTGAGATTTCATCCAGTCCAATACTTATTAGTCGGTTTAAGTTTGACAGTATTTTACCTACTACTTCTATCCTTAACTGAACAGGTTGGATTTAATCTAGCATATGGAATAGCTGCTGTGGCGACTTTATCATCTATCTTGATGTACACTAAGGCTATGTTTTCTAGCAACAAGCAGTTCATTTCCCTAATGATGATTTTAATAGGGTTGTATACCTACATTTTCGTCTTACTGCAGCTGGAGGCATATGCGTTATTAGCTGGCTCTATTGGAGTGTTTGTGATACTGACAACCATTATGTACTTGACTAGAAGGATGAAGTATTACAATAGTACACAAGATGACTTTCCTAGCAAGCCTGATCTTGCTTAGTGAGAACTTAGTTGATTGTTTATAATGGAATCAAGCCGTCTTACTTAAGTGTAAGAGGCTTGTTTTTATTGAATAATGATCATTGGCAACAGTTTATTGTATCCAATTATTCTGTTATTCAAACTTTGCTCCTACACATTATTTCATACCTTGCAGCCGCATTCGAATTTTCGAAGTAATCTAAGTGAATATGAGCTTACAAAAAGCAGCTATTACAGGGATAGGGACTTACGTTCCAGATGATAAGTTAACCAATGCTGACCTAGAGAAAATGGTCGATACTAATGATGAGTGGATAGTCTCTCGTACTGGTATTAAGGAGCGACGCATTTTGCCAAAAGGTCTAGGTCTTTCTTATATGGGTGAGCATGCTGTCAAGCAACTATTAGAAAAAACTAATACTGACCCTCTAGATATCGATTTGATTATCTGTGCCACTATTACCGGTGACTATAGGTTCCCAGATACAGCTAATCAAATCGCGATGAAAGTAGGTGCTAATAACGCTTACGGCTTTGAACTTGGAGCTGCTTGTAGTGGATTTTTATATGCACTTCAGACAGGATCAAAATTTATTGAATCCGGTACACATAAGAAGGTGATTGTGATAGGTGGTGATGTAATGTCTAGCATTATTAATTACGAAGATAGGAGCACTTGTGTCATCTTTGGAGATGGTCTAGGAGCAGTTTTACTTGAGCCAAGTCCTGATGAAGATGGTATCCATAATGCGATTATGAAAGCTGATGGAAGTGGGGTGGACTTCTTGTTTATGAAAGCAGGCGGGTCAAAGAATCCGATCGACGCAGAATTACTTGTTGCTAAGGAACACCTTGTGTTTCAGAATGGAGGGCCGGTATTCAAGCGAGCAGTACAAGGTATGTCTTCTACTGTCAAGGATGTATTAGCACTCAATGGACTGACTAGGGATGATATCAACTGGGTAGTACCACATCAAGCGAATATCAGAATCATTCAAACTGTAGCTAGTATGCTAGACTTTCCGATGGAGAGGGTAATGGTAAATATTGAGAAGTTTGGAAATACTACAGCAGGAACATTGCCACTAGCATTGAATGACTATGAGTCAAAGCTCAAAAAAGGTGATAAAGTAATCTTAACTGCATTTGGTGGTGGATTTACCTGGGGATCCTTGTATCTGACTTGGGCATATGATAGTTAGAGATTGGCATATTTTCACTTACTGCAACTATTCTCTATCTCTATCCTTATATTTGTTGTAATTATTAAACTGATAAACTAATGGCATCATCCTCTGAAATACGAAACGGACTCTGCATTAATCATAATAATGATGTGTATTCCGTAGTAGAATTCCTCCATGTTAAGCCTGGAAAAGGTCCAGCATTCGTAAGGACAAAGCTAAAAAGTCTTACAAATGGCAAGGTGATAGATATGACCTTACCGTCAAGCCACAAGATTGATATCGTCAGAGTTGAAAGAAGGAAATACCAATTTCTTTATAATGATGACGCAGGATATCATTTTATGGATAATGAGACATTTGAGCAAACTGCTCTACAGAAAGAACTCATTGACAACCCTGGATTCTTAAAGGAAGGGTCAGAGGTTGAAGTGTTGTTCCATGCGGATAAAAATATTCCGCTCACTCTTGATATGCCTAAGTACATTGAACTACAAATAACATATACTGAACCAGGACTCAAAGGTGATACTGCTACTAATGCAACTAAACCAGCTAAAGTAGAGACTGGTGCAGAGGTCAGAGTACCTTTATTCATTAATGAAGGTGACAAGATCAAAATAGAGACTGCTACTGGTAACTATATGGAAAGGGTTAAGTAATCAAAACAGAATAAAATGACATTCAAAGAAATAAAAGAACTTATCAAACTAGTCTCAGATTCTAATCTATCTGAGTTTAAGATAACTACAGAAAAAGCTGATATTTCTATCAGAACAGAATCATATAGCAAAGGCAAGATGATGGTTGCTCCACAGGCAATGATGTCAATGCCGCAAATGCCCGCTCCTGCACCTAGCAGTCCTAGTCCGGCTGTATCAGCACCTGCAGCATCAGCAGCAAAGACAGATGAACCAGCCGCTTCTGCTAATCTTCTTGAAATTAAGTCTCCGATCGTTGGGACTTTCTACAGATCGGCTTCTCCCGACAAGCCACCTTATAAGAAGGTTGGTGACAAGGTTGCTGTGGGTGAAGTAGTTTGTATTGTAGAAGCAATGAAACTCTTCAATGAAATCGAAAGTGAGGTTTCAGGAACAATTGTTCAGGTGCTCATCGAAGATGCGTCGCCTATCGAATACGATCAAGTATTATTTCTAGTTGACCCTAGCTAATCCCGTAACATTAGCAATATGTCGACTAAAGAAAATAAAGAAATTCCAATGTTTGGGAAAATACTCATCGCCAATAGAGGTGAGATAGCGCTACGTGTAATCCGGACCTGTAAAGAGATGGGTATCAAGACAGTAGCTATTTACTCTACTGCTGACAAAGAAAGCCTACATGTAAGATTTGCTGATGAAGCAGTCTGTATAGGACCACCAAGTAGTGCAGAATCTTACCTATCTATACCTAAGATAATGGCTGCAGTGGAGATTACTAATGCAGATGCAGTACATCCAGGATATGGATTTCTTGCAGAGAATGCAGAATTTGCAGAAATATGCACAGAATACGGTATCAAATTCATTGGCCCATCTGCTGATCAGATACGTAAGATGGGTGATAAGATTACCGCCAAGGAAACAATGATTAAAGCCAATGTTCCTGTAATACCTGGATCTGAAGGCTTACTCAAGAATGTTGCTGATGCAAAGGCCAATGCTGAGGTAATCGGATACCCGATCATCATGAAGGCAACAGCTGGCGGTGGTGGTAAAGGGATGAGAGTTGTATGGAAGGAAGAGGACATTGAAGACAATTGGAATAAGGCTAAGAACGAGGCCAAGGCTTCATTTGGTAATGATGGTATCTACATGGAGAAATTCATTGAAGAACCTCGTCACATTGAGATTCAAGTGATAGGAGATAAGTATGGTACAGTATCACACTTGTCAGAAAGAGACTGCTCAATCCAAAGACGACACCAAAAACTTGTAGAAGAAAGTCCATCACCGTTTATGACCCGACCACTTAGAAAGGCAATGGGAGAGGCAGCAATAAGTGCAGCAAAGGCGATTGACTATGAGGGTGTAGGGACAGTAGAGTTCCTTGTAGACAAATACAAGAAGTTCTACTTTATGGAAATGAATACACGTATCCAAGTAGAGCACACAGTAACAGAAGAAGTCATCGATCACGATCTTATCAAAGAACAAATCAAAGTTGCTGCAGGTCACAAGCTTGATGGGAAGAATTATATTCCTCAGCTCCATGCTATAGAGTGTAGGATCAATGCTGAAGATGTATTCAATGATTTCAGACCTAACCCAGGAAAGATTACATCTTTCCATAGTCCTAAAGGTCAAGGGGTAAGAGTAGATACTCATGTGTACTCCGGGTATACAGTAGTACCATACTATGATTCAATGATTGCCAAGGTGATTACCAAAGCTCAGACTAGAGAAGAATGTATCAATAAGATGCGTAGAGCTCTACAAGAATTTATCGTAGAAGGTATCAAGACAACTGTGCCATTCCATCTACAATTGATGGACGATGAAGACTTCAATAAAGGAAACTTTAATACTGGTTTTTTGAGCACCTTTGTATTGAAGGAAGAGAAAGATGAGGCCTAAGCACTAGCCCTGCTTACTTCTCGAGATTATCAATAACTAACGTATCCTATGTCACAATTTTTTGGTCTTCTTGGCCGGCTTAAGGACTATAAGGTATACGTATATCTCAATATCTTCTGCAATATTATGATGACGGTATTCACCATTGTGAGTATCCCAATGATTATCCCATTTTTTCAAGTATTATTTGATAGAGGATCAGCACAACTGATTACTGGAGATAATCTGAGTATTGTAGATCAGGCAAAAAATTACGCTGTAAGTATCATCCAAAACTATGATAAAGAGACTGCTGTGATCATTATCTGTGTAGGGTTAGCAGCTTCAATATTTTTCAAAAACCTCTTCGCATATCTATCTAAGTACTTTATTCTTCCAGTAAGAATGGGAATTGCCGCTGATTTCAGAGATGATCTTTATAAGAAGTACCTCAAGTTGCCCATTGACTACTATTCTGATGAGCGGAAGGGCGGACTCATCACTAAGTTGATCTCAGACGTTGATGTTGTCCAACATAGTATACTCCAGTTTTTACAAGCAATTGTCAAAGACCCACTTCTGATTATCGGTAGTGTTGGTTTTATGCTCTACGTCGATGTTAGCTTGACGATATACGTATTCTTACTGATGATTGTTTCTGGCTATCTGATAAGCTTGATATCTAGAAAACTTAAGGATAAGTCTAAAGAGGTTCAAGAAGCATTGAGTGATATCACATCCATCACTGATGAAACGATTAGTGGAATGTCAGTCATACGTGCCTATACGGTTGAGTCAGTATGGATGAATCGCTTCAAGCAAAAAAACAATCACTACCGAGACACGATTATAAAGCTAATGAGGCGTAAAGACCTTGCCTCGCCAATGTCTGAGTTTTTAGGTGTTTCAGTTGTGGTAGTTGTACTCTATTTTGGAAGTAGATCAGTGTTTCAGTCACAGATGACTCCAGAAGTATTTTTTGCATTCATCTTTGCATTCTATAATGTGATTGCACCATCTAAGTCATTGAGCAATACGTTCTTCAATATCCAGAAAGGTCTCGCTGCCTTGGAGCGAATCGAGGCGACAACCAATGAACCCGAAGAAGAAGATGTCAACCGAACAAATGAAGTTGAATCCTTAACTTTCAATAAGTCTATTGATTTTTCGAATGTAAGCTTTACCTATCAAGGTGCAAATGAACCCGCGATCAATGACTTTAATCTATCCATACGCAAGGGTGAGAAGATAGCCTTGGTAGGAGCATCAGGTTCAGGGAAGAGCACAATTACTAAGCTATTACTTAAGTTTTATTTGCCAACGAGTGGTGCCATCTCCATTGATGGAATTGATGCTCGTGATATCCCTAATGCACAATTAAGAGGGTTGATAGGTTGGGTGACACAAGATGCATTTTTATTTCATGGTACAGTGGTGGATAATATTCTATTTGGTCGAGATCAATACAATGATCATGATATTGTGACCGCAACTAAGTCGGCCTATGCACATGACTTTATTGATGGTGAAGCTCAAGGCTATGAAACATCAGTAGGTGAGAGAGGGACGAAATTTAGCGGAGGAGAAAAGCAACGACTATCGATAGCTAGAGCTCTACTTGCTAATCCACCAATCTTGGTATTAGACGAACCTACTTCGGCACTCGACCCTCAGGCAGAGACACATGTTACGTCAGCACTAAAGACAGCGATGCAAGACAGGACTAGTATCATCATTGCACATAGAATGTCCACAATAAAAGATGCTGACAGAATCGTTGTTATGGATGAAGGTCAGATCGTAGGCATTGGAAGCCATGAAGATCTCTTAGCGAATAACCAAATTTATTCTCATTACATCGAATTGCAAAATAGTGAGGAAGCATAATCTCATCATTGGATTCATACTGGTACTCTTTGAATGTGCTGTATTTGGTCAGACTGCCATTGCAGACTTCAATCTCAGTTTAGAGAATGATAGTATCAGATTAATAGAAGAGTTCTATCCATCAATTGATATGGATAGGTATGTTCTTGATCTTTCCTCAGTAGATGCAGCTTGTGCTAAGTCCTTAACAATCAACAAGCAAGGTAATCTGCTTTCTCTTTATAATAAGTCGCAGTTGCTCTCAGCATATCGAATCGGCAAGGATGGTATGCGCATAGAGTATGAACCTGAAATCAAGGAAATATTTAGTATCTATGGTGATGTATCTATGACGAATGTGTCGCAGAATTACTTCATAGACTTCCCACTAGAAAACGAAGAGTTAAAGAAGAATCAGGAACAAGTCTTTGAAGTAGTGATTAATAATCCAAGCTCAAGATTTGGTAATTATGATCAACTATCCTTTCAAGTTTATGTAACTCAATCTCTTGAAATCGCAGAACGTGAGAAGATTAATTATCCTTATGGTCAACGACTGTCTGTGCCTGTCTACGTGGAAAATAGTTATTCTATGAGTAATGTTTATGGAAGTAGGAAATCTCAGAAGACTAAGATCGATACGGATATTTTTTCTCAAAAACTTCCTAGCACTCCGATTCAGTACCATTATCTGCTCAATCATCATAAAGGCATTTTACTCGCAGTGATAAAGGCAATTGACAATATTTCTCAGTCTGTTCAGGTCTTCCAAGAGATGTCAGACAAAACATACCTGTCTGAGTGTATGAACGATCAAGCCACATTTCAACTTTACCCAAATCCTTCTTATGGGGCAATCAACATTATGCTCAATGATTCTGCACTTGGTGATTATCAGCTAGAAGTATTTAGCGTGATAGGCAAGCTGTTGTATAGAGAGTCTCTTAATCATAAGCAACCTATCAGTAAATTTAGCATTACGCTTCCTTCATTACCAAAAGGTACTTATCTCTATTCTATAATAGATCCTAATGATCAGAGAATGTATACTAGGAGATTAACAATTGTTGGGTTTTAATCAAATATTACTCTCCTAATAGAGCATCCATAGTTTGTGTCGATACTGAATGATAATTAGGTCTAGCCTTAGCATAGATCTCTCTTGCTGTCTTGATATCACCCGCATCCTTTAATGCTGTATAGATTGGTGTGAGAAACTTCCTTCTACCTACTTCAACTAAGAAAGCTTCTATCTGAGGTACCATATACTTGTAATGTTCAAGCTGAATAGACTTTTCATACCATGCAGCTGCAATCTCACTATTACCTGAATCTGCAAATCCAAATCTATTATTCAACTGAGTTAGCTGCTCCGGAGATACAGGTTTATCCAAAGCTCTGATAAAATGCAACCATTCATGAGTAGTCCACTTGGCAGTCTCAGCCTTAGTTGGTAGTGTGCTGTCTTTCTCCATTGCAACCATCGCATCTACTTTTGTAAATTTATCACTAGTGATGATCGGGCAGTCATCCGGAATCCCGGCACCATATATCCACTCGTGAGTATTGATATTGAGATTATTTGGCTTGATCAAGTAAGCATCTAGATAATCTTCAAATTGTGTTGTTGTGATCGTTTGAAACTTATGTGTCTCGAAGTAATCTTTGAGAAACTTATCGAATGCTTCTTTACCTACCTTTTGCTCAAGCAAAATGAGAAAGTATGCACCTTTCTCGTAAGCGATGTCAGTCATTCCATCATCAGGATTTCTACCTTCCAGATCCAAGTGAAGATGTGTATCCTTGCTTGTTTTACCCAGAGCATCTACCTCGTGTGTGAGATCTTGATATCCAAGCATTGCAAGCATATTGGCATATTCTTCTCCGTATAGTGCTTCCATTATCCTTCTTTCAAAGTAAACTGTAAATCCTTCATTGAGCCAGAAATCGTTCCACGTCGCATTAGTAACAAGGTTACCTGACCAGCTATGCGCAAGCTCATGTGCTATCAATGCTGTCAGTGACCTATCTCCAGCAAGTATTGTCGGAGTTGCAAAGGTTAACCTTGGATTTTCCATTCCACCAAATGGGAAACTAGGAGGTAGTACCACCACATCGAAGCGATCCCATAAGTAAGGTCCATAAAGGTCTTCCGCTGCTTCTACCATTTTTTGCATATCTCCGAATTCATATACTGCTTTGTCAAGTACTGATGGTTCTGCATAGACTCCAGTCTGATTACCAATTGATCCGAACTCGAGGTCACCTATGGCAAGAGCAAGTAAGTAAGGTGGTATTGGTTGCTTCATCTCATAAGTGTAAGTGCCGGTACTATTTTTCTCTGTTGGATTAGAAGCACTCATAATAGGTAGTAGCTCTTTTGGGCAAGTGATTTTTGCATCATAAGTCATTCTGACTCCAGGACTATCTTGACACGGTATCCAAGATCTTGTCAAGATTGCTTGACCTTGTGTAAATAAGAAAGGTTGAGTCTTATCGGCTGTTTGTTGAGGTGACAACCATTGTAATGCTGCAGCATTTGGATTCGTCTGATAGTTAATAACTATCTCCTTGCTTAATGGGTTTATTGGGATTGTGAGTGGTTGCCCTAAGTGTTCATCATTTGGGCCAAGTTGAATATCAACAGACTTTCCATCAACTGTTACTGATTTGATATCAAGATCTCTCGTATCTAAGATTATTTGCGATGCATCTTCTGCATTCTTAATCGCATAAGTTGCACTACCACTTAGGATCTTATCCGTAAAGTCTACATTTAGGTCGAGCATTAGATGTGTTGTTACACTTTCAGTAGGTATCGAATAGGAGTGGGTATCCATTGGTTGTTCTTTAGGAGTGAGAGTTTGAGATGGTTGACAAGCTGAGATTAGTAGGAAAGATTTCAACAGTATGGCTAGATGTTTCATTGTACCGGTTATTTATGTTTCATTGCGAATGTAGTGTAATTTGAACATTCTGTCTCTATGGCCGTAGTAGATAAGAAGAGTCAATATAGGCATTAA
This sequence comes from uncultured Saprospiraceae bacterium, assembly GCA_938041445.1. GTDB lineage: Bacteria > Bacteroidota > Bacteroidia > Chitinophagales > Saprospiraceae > JAHDHH01. The sequence continues at coordinate 12,973 of CALISO010000012.1, read as the reverse complement.
AATTGAGGCATTACTTTCGCTTTATATCACTTTTGACTACATTCGTGGTGAAGTTTTATAATCGATCAAATACTTCTAAAACATAAAAATAAATTACAATAAAACTATGAGCAAAATAACAGTAGTCGGAGCAGGTAACGTAGGTGCAACAGTTGCTAACGTACTAGCGCATAAGGACATCGTTAATGAGATTGTCTTACTTGATATCAAAGGCGACTTCGCGAAAGGTAAAGCATTGGATAGCTGGCAGCAAGCACCAATCGACTTTTATAGCACTCGTATCACAGGTAGTGACAACTATGCTGATACAGCTGATAGTGATATTGTAGTGATTACTGCTGGTGTACCTAGAAGACCAGGTATGAGTAGAGATGATCTAATCACAACCAATGCAAAGATTGTTGTCAATGTAACTCAGTCAATACTTGAGCACTCATCGAACCCAATTATCATCGTCGTATCTAACCCATTAGATGTGATGACTTATGCAGCATTCAAGAGTTCAGGGTTGCCAGATCACAAAGTATTCGGTATGGCTGGTATTCTTGATACAGCAAGATACAGAGCCTTCCTTGCGACTGAGCTCAATGTTTCGCCTAAGGATATCCAGGCAGTATTGATGGGTGGTCACGGAGATACAATGGTTCCACTACCTCGATATACAACTGTAGCTGGTATCCCGGTTACTGAAATGATAGAATCTGCAACTCTAGATGCAATCGTTGAAAGGACTAAGAAGGGTGGAGGAGAATTAGTAAAGTTAATGGGGACTTCAGCGTGGTATGCACCAGGTGCAGCAGCAGCGCAAATGGTTGAGTCAATTGTCAAGGACGAAGGAAGAATCTTCCCAGTATGTGCAAGATTGAGTGGGCAGTATGGATTAGATGACATTTACCTAGGAGTACCTGTACAACTTGGTAAAGAAGGAATCAACAGAATTATTGAATTGCAACTCAATGATGATGAGAAAGCATTACTTGATAGTTCTGCAAGTCATGTCAAAGATGTGATCGGAACATTTAAAGGAATGAATTTACTTTAGAGAAAAACTACAACTGTCTTAATGATAGACTATACCGCAATAGTTACAAACAATGGAAATGCTCTGAGCCAATTGTCCAAGGACAGTAAGGTTCTTCTAGTATTTCTGAGGCAGTTCAATTGTGTATTCTGTAGAGAAGGTCTCAAAGATCTTGCTAAATTAAAAGACTATTTCGTTGAGCAAAATACAAACCTTGTATTTGTTCATATGACTGACTATGCTATTGCGGATATGTATTTTGAGACATTTAAGCTACAAGGATACGAGCATATTAGCGACCCTAGTTGTGGTCTTTACCAAGATTTTGGTCTAGTTAAAGGTAACTTCAATCAACTCTTTGGCTTGCAAAATATCATCAAAGGATTTGAGGCTACAATGAATGGTACTTTCATTGCTTTGAAGCAAATTGGAGATGGATTTCAGATGCCTGGAGTGTTTCTAATTGAGAATAGTCAGATTAAAAGTAGCTTCATCCACAAGTTTGCCTCAGACAAGCCAGACTATGAAGGAATTGTTAACTCTTGCACTAAAACAGATTAATTTTCGGTTTTTGCGTTATTAGAGTAGATCAAATCTAGATTTCTATGCGATTATTACTATTGAGTCTTGGTGTGCTTATGTCCAGTATTTCTGTTGGTCAAAGTGAATTGTTTGATGATTTGTCCTATTATGGAGATATCATGGTCAATGCTTTTGATGCAAAACATCGTGTAAGAGCTAAGCAACAATTTGAAGTGTTGATAGATGAATATATCACTCAAGGTAAATATGCTGAGGATGATTGGTCAGCAGTAGAGGAATATTCTCGAATGGTCGTCAACGATGATGAGTCTATTGTCATTCTTACCTATCAAGTCGATGAAGGAAATCATCCTTGGTATTATGGTGGCTACGTCATCGTCAATGGTACTGCAACTAAACTCAGTCAAACAGCAACACTAGATGGAGATTCTGCTTATCAATCATATAGCGCAGAAGATTGGTATGGAGCTCTGTACTATAATATGCTTCCTATCAAAGGGAGCAAAGGCAGTTATCTACTATTTGGATACCAATTCTCCAAGGAGTTTGAAAAGACCAAGCTTATAGAAGTCTTAACTATTGATGATCAAAGTATCACATTTGGTAAAGACTTATTTATCACTAGAGTTGAAGATGGTAGAGATGATATCAAGCAGAGATTCTTACTTGAGTATAGCTCCGATACCAATGTCAGCCTCAATTATAATGAGAGCATTGACATGATCATATTCGATCACACAATGCCTCGGATGGGACAGCAAGCTGGACAAGGAAATACCTATGTACCGGATGGCACATACGAAGGCTACCAGTTTGATAAAGGTAGTTTTGTCTACGTTGAGAAGATCTTTGATCACATTTATGAGTCAGCACCTAGACCAGAACCAGTCCTCAATTCTTCTAAAGGTAGTAGAGACATTATCGGTAGAACAAAGAAGTAAGATAAATGACAAGACAAGAGGTAGCGAATGATATACGTGATATACTAGAGTCTTACTACCCGGTTACACCTATACCTCTTGATCATACCGATCCATATACATTATTGATTGCGGTATTACTCTCAGCTCAATGCACAGATGCAAGAGTTAATCTGGTGACACCACACTTATTTGAGTTAGCGAATAATCCTCTTGATATGTCTAAGCAAGATGTAGCTGATATCAAAGCTATCATCAGACCATGTGGACTATCACCTCGAAAGTCTCAAGCAATCTACGACCTATCCCACATTTTGCTAGATAAGCATGATGGTGTAGTTCCTCAAGACTGGGAAGCATTAGAAGCACTTCCTGGAGTAGGACATAAGACCGCTAGTGTAGTGATGGCACAAGCATTCGGTGTCCCAGCATTTCCAGTGGATACACATATTATGCGGCTAGCTTACAGGTGGAAGCTAACAAGTCATAAGTCCAATGTTGCTAAGATTGAAGCTGACCTCAAGAAGGTGTTTGATCCACAACTATGGAATAAAATCCACTTGCAGATTATCTTTTTTGGTAGAGAGCATTGTCCAGCTAAGCGTCATGATCCAGTCAAATGTCCAATCTGCAGTAAGTATGGAAGAAGAACAATGTTTGTGACTTAGGCAATGATTAATTAGGTAATTCGGTGATTGATAAATACTTTTAGTGGAGGATACTTCATCAATACTCGATACCTATCAAGCAGAATCAAATAGTCAGTGTGAACAATGATAAGCTAGGGCATATTTTAGTATTTCTACTCGCCTTAGTAATATCTACATCCATAGGTTGTGGTGAATCAGACACACCTCTACGTGAAGAGAAGGACACAAAGATAGCTCTTGCAGAAGTACCTAAGACTAAGTCTAGGATTACATTTAATAACCAACTCAATGACGCTGGACACTTGAATGCCTTTACCTGGAATGTGCTTTATAATGGAGCAGGCGTTGGTCTCGCAGACTTCGATAATGATGGGCTTCTAGACATCTACTTTGCTGGTAATCAAGTATCCGATGCGATCTATCAGAATAAAGGTAATCTTGTATTTGAGGATAAAACAAATGCGGCTGGCATTAAAATCGATAACACCTGGTCAACAGGTGTTAGTATTGTTGACATCAATCAAGATGGGTTTGACGATATCTATGTTTGTAAGCATTCATATGCGCCTGGCCAAGTACCCAAGAGAAACCTATTGTATATCAATCAAGGTGATTTTACATTTGTTGAGTCAGCGGCTAGATTTGGCTTGGCAGATAATGGGTTTTCAGTCCAAGCGACTTTCATCGATATTGATCAAGACAACGATCTAGATTGCTACTTGATCAATCAACGAGTTGATAAGTTTACACAAATACTCTTCCCTCAGAAAACTTATTCAGAAGCTGAGCAACGAGAAAAGCTCTATCTCAACGACGGTAGTGGACACTTTTCAGAGGCAGTGGGTAGTATACCTCTACGATCTGGTGGATATGGACTTAATGTTCTAGCTGCTGATTTTGACAATAATGGATATTGTGATATCCACGTTAGTACTGATTATAAATGGCCTGACGCCTTATTGATGAATAGAAGTGGAAGTTTTACCGATGAAGCCACTCATCGATTCAACCATACCTCGTTCTTTAGTATGGGATCTGATGTAGCAGACATTGATCGTGATGGAGACTTAGACTTGTTCTGTGCTGATATGGCATATGAAAGTCATTATCGATCCAAGGCAAATATGGAACAGATGGATACCAAGGGATTTGAAGAGGTGGTTGATTTTAGTGGATTGTATCAGTTTATGATCAATACCTTGCAAGTGAATAATGGTAAAGGTTACTTTCAAGAAATTGCTCAAGCTGCTAATTTGCAAAGCTCCGATTGGAGTTGGTCAACACTGTTTATTGATTTTGATTTTGATGGACATAAAGATTTATTTGTGACTAATGGGATCGTCAAGGATGTAAAAAACAATGATTTAAGAGAGTTCGGTAAAGAACAATTTGGCGGCAATATCACACCTCTGAATTACAAAGTACTGTATGATAAATTCACTTCTTATCCTGTTCTCAATAAGCTTTATAAGAATCGTGGAGACTATCAATTTGATGCAATTGAAGATACTGTCAGTACCGGAGTCAAAGGCTTCTCTACTGGCGCTGCATACGGAGATTTAGATAATGATGGAGACATTGACCTAGTTATCTCTAATACAAATGCACCAGCCACTATTCTGGAGAACAAGTCATCTTTATCCAATTCAGTCATAGTTACCCTAGATGGTCCAAAAGGAAACAGGCATGGCGTCGGTGCATCAATACATCTGTACACTTCAGAAGGTCAAGAGTCAGCAACTATTCAACGAACAAGAGGATATCTATCATCGTCGGATCCAATTGCACATTTTGGTATTCCGAGTGGTGTGACAGTTGATAGCTTGGTGGTCAGATGGAACGCTTTAGAGCAAACTGTAGTCATATCACCAAGACTCAATCAAGAAATACCTGTAAGTTATCGTAGTGCCTCGACCTTTAAGAAAGCCAACGACACTATGGGGCTATTCTCCTCAGTAGCAGAAAGTAATATCAGTGAGCATGTAGAAAACGTATATCACGACTACCAACATCAGATTCTACTTCCACATTCTATCAGTCAAAATGGACCGACGATATTTGTTAGTGATTTTAATCAAGATGGCTTGGACGATATCTTTCGTGGGAGTTCCATAGGTCATCCTTCGATGCTCTGCTTTCAGAAGGCGGAAGGAGGATATCAAGAGGTGAGAATTAGCAGTTCTACAAATACTGAAGATGGTCAGATGGTCCAATTAGGTAATCAATATTTTGTTGCTCATGGAAGTGGCGAACATCCAATTGATTCACCAAAACATGGATTAAGTAAACTTATCGTCAATGGTGAATCAGCGCAATTTATTAAACAAGAGGTTGCGGCTGGTGACTTTTTTCAAGCGAATGTTGTGGGACAAGACTTATGGCTATTTGGTCGTGTTGATGCAGCTCAATACCCAAGTATCACTACATCTTATTGTTATTCTGTGAATTCCGAAGGTAACCTATCTCTGAAGCAAACTCTAACAACCGGAATGGTCACTGATGCTCAATCTATTGATATTGATAATGATAGTGACTTAGATGTCGTGCTAGTAGGAGAGTGGATGCGGATTACCTTCTTGATCAATGACGGGGACAAGTATACGATGAAGACACCTCCTATTCCGAGAGAACATCTGACGGGATTGTATTCAGCAGTAGAGGTTACTGATGTCAATAATGATGGAGCTCTTGATCTAATCGTTGGAAACCTTGGCCGCAACAATAAATTCAAACCTAGCCTAGCTAAACCATTCTATAGTTTCTCAGCTGACTTCGATGACGATGGTACTAACGATGTAGTATTAGCCAAGACTGAAAATAAGAGAGTAGTGCCTATCAGAGGTAAACAGTGTTCATCTCAAGAGATTGCATTCGTCAATGATAAGTTTCAAGACTTTGAATCATTTGCTAAAGCTGATCTCTTCGATATTTATGGTCAAATGGAGTTGGCAGAAAGTAAGTCCGATACGATATACTCTTTGACGAGTAAGGTCTTGATAAATAAGGGCAGTACATACGAAGCAATCGACTTACCTATACAAGCGCAATTCTCACCTATCAAAGACTTGATGGTTTTGGATGCGAATAAGGATGGTCATCAGGATATTCTCTTCTCAGGAAATCAGTATGGTGTCGAAGTAGAGACTGTCCGATATGATGCCGGTCGAGGAGGGCTACTGCTAGGAAGAGGTGATGGGTCATTTGATTTCGTACCACACAACCAATCGGGAATCGAGATGAATGGAGACTTCCGCTATATTGATTCAATGAGGATTGCAGAGAAATTCACAATCGTTGCTTCACAGAATTCTGGTTCATTACAATTCTGGACTAAATCCTATTAAAATATTCAACAGGCTATTTATATAACATAATTCTTTATATATTAGAGAATTGTTTAATGCGTAAAGTCATTATTAGGTTCTAAGCAGAGAAATTTTAGTAAAAAGTGTTAAAATTCCCTTAACAACCAACCCATTTAATGATTTCATACGTATAAACAATTGAAACCCTTATATCCTATGAATATTTTATTAAACAAGCTCAGAGCTTTGTTTACTAAGTCTGCAAAAAAAGTAGATGAGGTAAAGAAGCCAAGAGTAAAAGAAGATTACGAAACTTGGTTAGGAGTGTAGCACGTTGATCAGACGTCTCACTGAAGTGAAAACACCCTACACCATACTTCCATTTTAATACTTCACATTTGTGTTCTACAAGTGAAGGCTAGCTTTTCTTTGTAATAATTTTTCCTCCGATTCTTCTCTGTCTGGATCTGGCAGACAACAATCAACAGGACATACTGCTGCACATTGAGGTTCTTCGTGGAAGCCAACACATTCAGTACATTTATCTGGAACGATATAGTAGACATCATCATCTACTGGTTTCTGCTTAGCATTGACATCGATACTCTCTCCAGTTTCTATTTCATACTCTCCTGTCAAGTTTGTCCCATCAACCATTGCCCATTCAAATCCACCTTCATAAATGGCATTATTCGGACACTCAGGTTCACATGCTCCACAATTAATACATTCGTCTGTAATATAGATTGCCATAGGACTTGTTGTTTATACGTTGATATACAAAGTTAAGCAAGGTTTAGTTCTTGTTCTGTTGAATCCCAAAAATTATACCCAACACAACATAGCTTGTCATCACGACAAGGAGTGCGGTATATGGTGACCATATCAGCGATCCAATTCCAATTATGGCAAGAACAATAAATAACCATAGCTTTAGTCGATTGCCGCTAAAGCCTTTTAGTGCAGGCATAGTCATTGTAGCGACATTCAATATTCCACACAGCACAAATATGATATAGATGGCCCATTTTGGGATTTCTACATTTCCATAGAACATAGCGATCCAAAGTCCTACGATAATTAAAGCTGTAGACGGAGTTGGCATTCCACTAAAATTTTCACTTTCATCTGCATTGACTACATATCTCGCTAGTCTATAACATCCCATACAAACGTAGAAAGCCAGTACACCAATCAGAAGAGGATTCGATTCTGTAAGAAAGATCGCATGAAAGGTGACGACTGCAGGTACTACACAGAACGTTACTAAGTCAGCTAGGCTATCAAGTATAGCTCCTAATGGTCCATCTACACCTAGAGCTCTTGCAACAGCACCATCAGCAAGATCTGCCACAAGACTGATACTCATACAGATGATCGCAATTTCGATATCTAGAAAGCATAGCGCCACAACACCTGCAGCTAAATTTGTCAAGGTGAGAAGGTTGGGTATGTGTTGCCGTAACTGCATAGTTAGTTGAAGTATGGGATATTCCCAATCTGCTGAATAAATGTCCTAGAGGATGCTGGCAACATAATTAATGCAATAGCTACTCCAGCGATAGCACCCCAAAAGTGTGCACTATGACCAATATTGTCATTACTATTTTTACTAGCCCAACTAGAATATCCAAGATAGAGCAATCCAAATATGATTGCGGGTATCGGAAGCACAAAGTAGAATAACAATTCGCTCCAAGGCTTAAATAAGATAAATATCATGATGATCCCAGATGTTCCACCCGAAGCCCCAATGGCCGCATAGTTAGGGTCGTTTTGCTTTGAAAAGTGTGTAGGGATATCAGCAAGTAGGATTGTAATCAAGTAGGCAAGTACATAAAGTAACCTACCCATCATTGCTCCGTATTGCGAAACAAATTGGTCTTCAACGAATTCCCCAAATATCCATAACACGTACATATTGATCACTAGGTGCATCGTGCTCCCATGTAAAAATCCAGATGACAACATCCGATAATACTCGCGATTGCGATTCTCGATATAGGGATAGTGCTTCAGTTTATTGAAGAGGGTAGAGTTGTTGAATCCCTGCCACGAAATCAAACAGGTAACGGCAATTATTGCTAATGTAATACTCATATTTTTTCTTGATTGCTGATGGTTGATTTGTGTAACTACTACATAAGTTTCTCTGAGAGACTACATATTGGTTGGTGCAATCGTTCCTCTAAGATAGACACAAATCTAACCTGACAAACTACCGCTTGATACCTTGTGAACTGAGCCAACGACGGTAGGTATTTGCATAGTTGTTGTGTTGGATTAGATTCTTTGAGAAATCGTGCTTACCAGAGTAGTTAGGTTGAGCACAAAAGTAAAGATACTTGTGTGATTGAGGATTGAGAACCCCTTCGATTGCTCCCTTTGATGGTAAGCAAATTGGCCCCGGAGGAAGTCCTGCATACATATAGGTGTTATATGGACTATCCTTTCGAAGGTGCTTATTAAGGACTCGTCTGATGGTGAAATCTCCATTGGCGAATACCACAGTTGGATCAGCCTGTAAGAGCATCCCTCTCTTTAATCTGTTGAGATATACACCAGCAATCACACCATACTCTTCAGCTTGGTTAGTTTCTTTTTCAACAATAGACGCGAGTGTAATCACTTCGTCAGGTGTTAGTCCTTGCTTAGAAGCTTCGGCGATTCTAGTTGGATTCCAGTATTTCTGATATTCAGTCCCTAGTCTTTCGACAAAAGACTTCGGAGAAGTATCCCAATACATTTGATATGTGTCAGGGACTATCTTAGTGATAACTGTGGCATCATTCGTATCCCAATGTTTCATTGTGGTTGGCGAAAGTAGTACTTCCTTCAGCTCTTCTGATGAGAAAGTCATCTGCGAAGCGATATTATCTATCACCTCATCTACGGTCCGTCCACCATTGATAATGACATTGATGGCATCTTGGTCACCTATCCGTAATTTGCTGAGAAGACTGCGATTCGTCTTGATTCCAGAGAGTTCATACCTTCCTGATTTGATAGCTTGATCACCATATTTCATCAATGTTGCTGTAAGCTCAAAGTTGCCTACATTATTGATGAGGTTATTTGTCGTAAGGCTATCTATAACCATCTGTAAGTTGGCATTCTTAGGGATGTAGAGAACGGGAGTATTGTTATCAGTATTCACATTTTCGCCCCAAATGGCGGTATAGCCTTTGAAGACAATGGCTGCAACAATCAATAAAATGATTAGAATAGTGAGGCCGAGCTTTTTCATCTGTGTAGTAGACGCAATTAACTGGTCTAGTATTGTTCTTTATCAGATGGAAAATCTCCTGACTTGACGTCAGCAATATAATTCTTGAATGCATCGGTCATAATGGTGCTCAAGTCAGCATACCTTCTTAAGAATCTTGGAGAGAACTCTTTATTCATACCTAGCATATCATGTATGACAAGTACTTGTCCATCGACTCCACCTCCTGCTCCGATACCAATTGTTGGGATATCAAGGGCAGCTGTGACTTTGGCAGCAAGTTGATGAGGAATTTTTTCTAAAACTAATGCAAAGCAACCCAATTCTTGTAGTAGTAATGCATCTTGTAGTAGTTGCTCAGCTTCCTCTTCTTCTTTTGCTCTGACTTTATATGTACCAAATTTGTAGATACTCTGTGGGGTAAGACCGAGATGACCCATTACAGGGATACCTGCTGATAAGATTCGCTTGATTGACTTTTCTACATTCTTACCTCCTTCTACCTTGATGGCATGAGCTCCAGACTCCTTCATAATTCTGACAGCACTATCAAGAGCATTGTAAGAGTCACCTTGATAAGATCCAAATGGAATATCCACAACTACCAAACTTCGCGAAGCTGCCCTGATCACAGACTGTGCATGATAGATCATCTGATCTAGCGTGATCGGTAGAGTAGTCTCGTGCCCTGCCATCACATTGGATGCAGAATCACCTACTAATATCATTTCTATCCCTGCAGCATCTAAGATGGTCGCCATAGTGAAGTCATATGCAGTCAACATACTGATCTTCTCTCCTTTTTGCTTCATCTTGAGCAAGGTATGGGTCGTAATCCGCTTAGCGGCTTGACTTACTGATGACATATGGTTTGGTGTTTTGTAAAGTGTTTGGAAACCTTCATAAATCTTCTAACGAAAGTGCAAGTTAAAAAAATGTCATCTAGGAAACTAACCTTGACATTATTATCCCTCTTGGCTAGAGATTAATCTTACCTTTGTGCCGAATTAACAAATAATGATGAAGTATCTGGTACTATCCCTTGTTGTCATATTTTCTCTCTTAGCATGTAGTGAAACATTTAACTTGATTGCTCCTAAGGAAGAGATCCCTATTGTAAACGGGTTTTTAAGTGCAACAGATACTGCGCAGTATATCAAGGTGCAGCGAGCATTTAGAGATCAAGATGTGCCAGCAGTTCAGCTTGCGCAAATTCCAGACTCTCTGTATTACGATAATGCAACGGTGACAATTACAGACGAGTCTGATGGTACGGTCTATACACTCACAAGAGTAAATGGTACTGACGAAGGCTTTGTGAAGGAAGAAGGTGCTTTTGCAAATGATCCGAACTTTCTATATAAAATACTGACATCTGAAATGAACCTGGTACCGGGTAACCAATATACATTGGAAGTCAATACAGGTGAGCAAGGAATGGCTGTCGCCTCTTCAACGATTACTCTAGGCGAAATTCCAAGATTGACAACTCCAAGACAAGAACTAGACTATGCGTTTTCCACAGAGGCGCCTTCTAATATGGCTTGGAGAGAAGTAGATGATATCGTATTGTATGATGTCAATCTAATCCTCAACATCTTAGAAAGAGATGCAACCGACAGCGAAGCAGAGTTTATCCCTAAAAGCCTCAGATGGAACGTCGGAAGAAATATAGAGGACGAACGTCTTCAGGTAAGCGGTACTGGTTTTTTTGGATTTTTTGCAGCCAATCTTGAAGAGAATCCTGATGTCATTCGTCGGTTCGTTAACTTCGATACAGAACTAGTAGGAGGAGGTGTGGAGCTTGCAGATTTTATCAATGTGACAGAAGCAAATACTGGAATTACATCATCTGGCGAAACTCCAATCTTTACAAATATCGAGAACGGAGTTGGTTTTTTTAGTACAAGAAATACTCTTCTAGAAACCGGTATTATTTTGACGGAAAACACATTAGATTCACTTGCAGACGGATCACTGACAAGACTTCTAAACTTCCAATAAAGGCATTTATATTAAGGAAAAGGCTTCTGATTTTACCGCAATCCTACTTGGCCGATAAAGCGCATTCTACCTTGTTTGCACCCCATAGGGTGGAGATATTATAGAAATGTTAGGATTAATTGTGTATTTAACAAAACAATTCATAATTTCATCATAGCAATCTTTGCACCCAAGCCAAGACAAGCGACTCACCATTTACGAATAAGTCTGTCTTATAGACTTAACGAACTCTGTAAGTACCCAATGACATTTTTGTCCTAAGCGTGCTGTGTTTTCACATAGCATATTCCTTAGATGACTATTTTTTTATCACATAACACCTGATTATGATCATGCAGATGGTTAGAATTTTTACTACTATTTCTTTTTTTATCGGATTTGTAACACTTGGATATTCTCAGTTTGAGATAGACTGTACTACTGCTTTTGGTAATGCAGCTATCACTGACCCGCAGGATGAACCAATGGATACGACAGCCGGTACAGATGAAGGAGATTATACGACTACATCACTTACAGATCCACAAACTGTGTTTTTTCATTTTCAAGTGGGTGCTAATGGATCCTACCTCATTGAGATAGACAATAGCGCTATTACAGGAGATATCAGTGTTGGACTGGGTGAAGATCTTGATGGGGATGGCGATGTATGTGACGATTTAGTAGAATTAGAAGAAAATAGCGGGAATTTTGTCCTGACTGACCCTGTATGTTTAGTTAATGACCCTGGCGTAACATATGTGCTTGTCATCGCAAGCGAAGCAGGTGATGTAGGGGCATTAGAAATCAATGTTACACTCGATGTACAATTGGACCTCGAAGAAACCTCACTGACTGCTTGCGATATAGAGGGTAACCCAGGTAATGGGATGTTCACCTTAGAAGCTGCGGATAATTCGAATAATTCCTCTACACAGAATACAAGTGGTGTCAATGTTGACGACAATGTGGCTAATGCAACAGTAGTATACTATGACGATCCAGCACTCACCAATATGATTACATCTCCTTATATGGGATCAGATGGACAGATTATTTATGCACAGGTCACAGATAATAACACTGGTTGTACTTCTTCAGTTGAAGTGGAGTTATTTACACTTGCTCTTCCAATGCTTAGTGATGTTGAACTTGATGGTACCTCAATTCCTATGGGTACTGACGAATTTGGCAACGATGCCTTTATTCTTGGACCTTATTGTGTAGGTGATGCTGTTGGTGATATCACATTTGATATTGATATTCCATTTGGGACTGATCCTTTTCCGGGGATTGCCTTTCAGGATGTGGATGGGATTTTAGGA
>CALISO010000011.1 GCA_938041445.1 uncultured Saprospiraceae bacterium | reverse complement strand
GAAGTAAACCCATCTATTGATGCTGTCAAGCGTCTGGCTGATGAGCTTGATACCACTGTGGCTATTTAATCGGTGAAGCTGGATTGAATGAGCTGTTCCGTGATCAGGATATGCTCCGTAGGCTTAAAGAGATAAATTCCCTGCCCAAAAAAGGACAAGGAATGTATATTATATAATCTTGTTGCTGTGCTTAGAGATGTCAAAACACGATTGGCGTATTCTTAATTTAGTTATTGTGTAGAACAACTGAACTGAGTTTTTTAACCTCATTTGATTTCGTAATTTTGAATAAGAATAGTATTGACCTTCCAAATAGTAATTCATTATTAGGGTTTAATCGATCTTTCTCTACAGCTTCACAAGTCATTAAACCATTGTAAGTATTAGAACAATACAATTTGACATTGTAGTTCAGCTCTTCATTCACAAGCTTTCTTAAACTTAAATCCTCATATGGTTCTATATGATTTTCTATGTCGAAGAGATTAGCTACATCAAAGGAGTCATCATCTTCATTCTTATCAATAAGACTTAGTGAATCAATCACATTGTGAAAGGGGGTAATATTTATTCCTACAACCTTTGTACTAAACTCAATTTCACATTGCTCTTTCAGGTCTAATTTTTCTTTAATTATTTCGCATTCATTTTTCACTTTACCAAGTACATCTTGATATCTACTTACATCTTGACTTTCGCAAGAGTGTATTAATGAACCTACAATAAATAATATTATATAAATTTTCATCTATCTCGTTACTTTAATTCTTGATGTTAATGGAATCAAGCCCTTGTTTAAGGAATTTAGAGAAGGACGGCTAAATGGTATATAAGAATCTTTTGAACCAGGTGACATTTGATAAGATGGATAAGACAAGCTTTGCCCCCATTTAAATCCCATTTGACCCCTGATTATATTCATACGATCGACTACATCTCCAGTAGTTCCAAGAACTTTTGAATCTACATGTCCACTTCCCACAGGTGAATGATCTACCTCATGCAAAAATGTCATCCCGTAGCCTAAAGTTCGATTATCAAGGTCAGTTGAAGTTCCACTAATGAAACCATCTATCTGTTTGTCAGATAATACAATTCCATCACCAGCCGAGTATGATTTACTCCTATGATATCCAACTTTGATTGATTTCGTATTACTTATTGCCGATGTAAGAAGATTTCGAGCTTCTTCACTACCTCGACTATAAACTGGATTTCCACTTGTATCCTTAGCATATGTTAGATGACCATTTGACCCGATTGACAATGTTAAGCCTGTAATATTCTGTATGTCATCAGTAATTGTATTAACCATACCATTACCCAATTTGGCATCGACTTTCATCAAGGTACTGACATCTATGCTATCACCATTGACGTCAATAAATTTGATGGGATTGTTGGCCACATAATGATACGTAGATTGATTTGGATACTTATCTGCAAATCTATCGACCGATGAAAATCGGCTTATAGCCGGATCATAGTACCTAGCCCCATAATCATACCATCCCAATCCTTTCACTTTTTCTTTACCATTATAAAGGTACTGCATTTCTGGATTACTATCAGGCGTCCAGATTCCTTCCGTTTCCATTCCAAAAGGGTAGTAGTGGTAGGTTCCTAATATTTCATCTTCTTCTGGATTGTCAGGATCATACGTGATGCCACCATCACCATTTTTATATGCAAATTTGATTCTTGTATTCCCAAGGTGATCTCGTATGTTCCATTCATAGTAATCATCAACGGGTTTTCCATCTTCATCTTTCTCGTAGACATATCTACCACCATTAAGATTTACCGCATGTATTTCATTGTTGATGAATTCTATGCCTCTGATATAGTGATACACATAAGTGTCACCATTATCAGTGATTTCGCTCTTGTGCTTAGCTCCGATGGCATCGTAGTAGTTGCGAACACTACCTCCTGACGGTGTAGAGATAGATAGTGGTAGATTTTGATAAGTATAACTACTTACGGAAGTTCCATTACCACTTGTGAGATTGCCATTGGTAAAATTATATGATCCTCCACCGATAAATCCAAGTTCAGTATCTCCATTCAAGCTCAATCATGCTGTCCACCTTCTTTGTCATATTACTCCACCACAATCTTCTCAATGATGTAACTAGTCCCATCCAATTCATTTATCTTAAGAATGTAGATCCCTTTACTTAGGTTACTTACTGGTATCGATTTTGCGTTTACTGTTTGATAGACTATTTGACCATCTAGTCTGAAGAGTGTTAGGCTGTATTGAAGTTCACTTGAAACATCTATTTTAATCACATCAGAGACTGGGTTGGGGTAGATGTCAATAGACGATCCAGCGAGATTGTGTGTGGCAGTTATCATCTCTCCGCCACATGTACAGTCAGCTTGAATGACATCATTCTCTGTCATAATATCGCCATCATCGCATGAGTCACCATAGTTGGCCATCAGGTCAGGACAGTCGAAGATTGGACCACAGTCTACTGCAGCAATTGATAGGGACTGAGATAATGCTGGACATTCGCCATTAGCAGCTGTCGTAAATGTAAAAGTGTATTCTCCAATAGGCAGTCCATTAAAGTCTAAGTTATTCTGTTCGAATGCAACACCAAATACTGCATCATCATCCGACCAAGTACCTGGGTCACTAGAACCTTCATAGTCAGTCAAGTTAATAATCGTGTTGCCATTAGCATTATCATTGCAGATATCATCTGCAGGTGTAAGTGCTATGATTGGTTGTGTATCCAATGTCAACGTATATACTCCTGTTCCTGTACAATTAGTAAGTAGATCAGTGACGGTCACTGAGTAGGAGCCAGATATAGAAGTAGTCAATGTGCCATTAGCAACTGTTCCATTTACTAGCGAATTATCATCCCAATCAAATGAGTAATTAGGATTAGAATCACCTGCATCAAAAGTCGCTGTACTGACGCCATCATCACAGACGCTTATCGAATCTCCTGCAATTGACAAGTTAGAATTTTCTATAATGACCACTGAACTTGACCCGGTACATCCATTCGTATCAGTTACTGTCACACTTACCGTTCCAATATTATTTATAGTAGTTGTTGATTCCATATCACTTGTTGACCAATCGTAGGCTGTGTACGTATCAGTAAGACCTAGGACTGTATTTGATCCAGGACAAAAAGATAATGAACCTGTGATCACCGGTTCTGGATTGGAATCCACTACCATCGTAACATTTTCAAAAGTCATCATACCATTGCGATCAGTCAAGGTAATGATAAAAGTAGTATCTATCTGTAAGTCAGGTATCGTATAGGTGTTACCAGTACTGCCTATTGTATCCCATTGAATCAGATCATAGTCACCGCTATTTAAGATAGTTGCAACACCATCAGCACCAATGCAGCTCGAGGATATATCGAATACAGCTTCATCAATCTGAGTGTAGAATAATAAATTGTAGTACGGACTTAGTGCCGCAGGATCTACGATACATTCACTAACGGGATCTTCCCAACATCCTGTAACTCCATCTGAAAAAGTCTGAAAAGAGATTGAGAGATTGTTGTTTTCTTGAAATTCCTCTATTGTGTCAAATGTTTTGGTTTTAGCCTTAATACAAAATGAAAATGTATATTGGGTTCCGCCGGATAACCCATACTCTTCATAAGGACAATTACTGCCGCCACATGCAAATGTATTAGCAAACCATCCACTTGGAATAGGAGAATTAACTTCTAAAGCAGGTCCATTTTCACAAGGACAATCTTGGCACTTGACATTACAAAGTTTGAGTTTACCTTCATTGGCAAGGTATGTACAAAGGTTAGGCATAGTCTCCGTTACTCTGGGATAGCAGATAGTGTCAGACTCTTCATACCAATCAAATTCAGGAATACTTACAGATGAAAAATCTGTTGCTGAAAGGTCCCATCCGTTTCCAAAGGTTGGTACTAATCCATGAATCCAATCAGCACCTGTCCCTGAAGTATCATATGTATATTCAAAACATATCTCTACATTCGTATTTTGAGTAATGCTGCCAGTTCCATCATTAGGTATTACTGTTTCAAATATGCCATCTTCATCTTCATCAATTGTCAGAATGTATTCTCCATTATCACAGTCAAATTCTGATTCTCCAATACATGGTTCGCAAATAATTGATGTGGAATATGACATAGTGAATGATCCATCTAGTATGTTGTCAGTGGCAGATATCGCTATATAAATTGAAGGGGTTAATTCAGAATCGACTCCTACTGAATGTATTCCTCCATTGATAGATTCTTCTCCACAAAGGATTGGATAATTCAATGATCCACCTTGTATGATATCACCATCACAAGAATCATAAATTCCCCATGTTGCATTGAACCCTAATCCATCTACACTCACTTGAAGGATAGCCGCATTAGTATCAATGGGTAATTCATACCATAGTGTAGGATTGCCAGTTAATCCACAGTAAGCATTGCAATCATCGTCGAATGCTTGATCTAGGTTACCACTAATTTTCATTAGATTTTCAGCGATAGAACAATTAGAGTTGGTTACATAGGTAGTGAGTAAGATCGGTTCTGTGCAATTACCAGAGACTAGAGAGTTTGCTTCTTGACTCTCATAAGTTGTTATGGGATTATCTAAGTACCATGTGGTAAAGAAAGGGGCCTGACTACTAAGTGTAGTAAAAGAGTATAATAGAAATGTCAATTGAATCATTAATACTCTCATAGTTGCTGGTTATTGATATTGAGGTAGAAAATAGAAATACCTTAACTCTAATATAATGAATCAAATACTAAATCATTCAATTTCAATGTTAGGACGCATTAACCACAATGAACTATTGCTAAATTGGGTGACTTTATCTGACTCTCAAGTGTAATGCCAAACTTGACCCTCATTTAGCAGTATATTTGCACCAGCATTAATTATCTTTTATCAATATCGCATAAACAGTAACACGTGGCATTAAAATCACTTGATGATCTGATCAATATTATTGAACTAGAACAACTTGATACGACACTCTTCAGAGGACAGAATTATGTAACACCATGGAAGAGGGTATTTGGTGGTCAAGTACTAGGTCAAGCGCTTAATGCTGCTTATCGTACTGTGGCAGAAGATAGATTTGCACATTCATTGCATGGCTACTTTGTGTTACCAGGTGATGTGACTAGACCTATTATCTATCAGGTTGCCGTGACACGAGATGGTGGTAGCTTTTCCACAAGGAGAGTTACAGCAAGTCAGAATGGTAAGGCAATATTTGTAATGGCGGTTTCATTTCAATTGGATCAAGATGGATTTGATCACCAAAGCACAATACCTGATGTAGCCAGTCCTGGAGGTCTCCAGACCGATGTAGAGCAAATCGCAGTTATCAAAGACTTTGCTCCTAGGCTCTATAAAAAAATGATGGCTAGGGCACAAGGTGCAATAGAATTTAGACCTGTAGAGAATATCCTAGTACCTGATCCTGACGCTGATATTGATGAGGCTATCAAGAATGTATGGATGAAGCTTACTGCTAAAAAGGAGTTAAGCAAGCCACTTCAGCAACAACTACTTGCTTACACCTCAGACTATGATTTGTTGTTGACAGCAATTCATCCACATAGAGGTAAGTTTGATCCCACCAAGTTATTCATAGCGAGTATTGATCATGCAATGTGGTTCCACAGAGATTTTGACTTTAATGATTGGCTCTTGTATGCGATCAATAGTCCTAGTGCTAGCAACTCTAGAGGGATGGGTATAGGGAGTATTTACGATCAAGATGGCAAACTAGTCTCCACGGTAGTTCAAGAAGGCTTGATCAGGGTTTCTAAATCGTAGAGAATTATTGTTAGCTATGAACAATCTAAGTTGGAAAACCTCAGTATAATGCTGCAGATGTCATTACAAGTCACGTTTCATAAACATGTAGTAGGCTAGACCTAGCCACATCATAATATATCCTGAAACTAGCGCAAGTAGAATACCTAACTCACCACCTTGAAACTGTTTGGGGTTTTGGAAATTTGTAAACGCTTCGCCAGGAGGCCATAGTGGATTGGGCATAAGATTTGATGTTGCTTGGATTGGCAAATACTCATTATATGGAAAACCGAGTACATGTTCTAAAACAGCTCTTATCAGCAAACTCACAATCAGTACAAATGTCAAGTAGGAAAAGACAGCAATTCCAGATCGCTTCAATAAGATTGCTATGAAAAATGCAAAACTTAAGTAGGATAGCGACATCACGAAGAACCGTAATACAGCAAGCTCATTATTCATGATCATTGCGAAGTCTAAGTTCTCAGTACCGATTATACCAAGTAGGATAGCTGTGATAGCATAATATAGTGTTGCCATTAGACTTAATGAGACAATGGTCAAGACTTTTGAAAGAAAGTATGACTGCCGAGTCATACCATTGATAATACTTTGTCGCATCGTCTTATATGTCACCTCATTAGCTACTGTGTATATGGCGAGGACTCCCAGAAAGAAAAAGACCATCCAGTTGCCAGTGCTACCTAGGTAAGTCCAGATTCTAGGAAACTGATACATCATGTCCTTCCCTTGGAGTAATGCGATAGATCCAGCAATTTGATTAGCAATATAGATCACTCCTGGAAAGAGAATTAAGAAGAAAATGATTAGTAATCTTATGACCGGACTGCGGTTAAATTTTGACCATTCAAGTACAAGGAGTTTCCACATATGCTAAACCTAATTTTGGGTAATTTGTAAAAACTCTTGTTCTAGACTTTTCTTACGTGCAATCAAACGGTTGATAGCAATTCCATTACTGACTGCGGCAGTGTTGAGTTGACTAATGTCTAAACTCGCTTCAGCGCTACATTCTAAGTAAGAATGACAATCTCTAATTGTATTGATACCAGGATATGTAGAAAGAAGTTGTTGAAGGCTATGTAGGTCAGGACTCCCAATTTCTATTGTTATGTCATCAGATAATATTGCTCCCACTGGACCTGATACTAGCTTTTTACCTTTTTTGATGATAGTCACATGGCTGCAGATTTTTTCTACTTCATCTAGCATGTGGCTAGCCATGATGACAGTCTTTCCTTGACTAGCTACTTTCTTAAGCGTATCTCTGACTTCTGCGATACCTTCTGGGTCAAGTCCATTTGTAGGTTCATCAAAGATTACTACATCAGGATCACCTATCAAGGTGGCTGCTATAGCGAGTCGTTGTTTCATTCCTAGAGAGTAAGTACTAAACTTTGACGTTCGCCTTTTTTTCAGTTTTACAAAGTCTAAAAGGTCATCAAATGACTGCTTCTCTACCTGCTTAATCTGTCTGACGATATCAAGATTGCGATCTGCATCTAGGTATGGAAAAAAGTTAGGTGTCTCAAGGATAGAGCCAATCCGCAACCTATGGGTTGGGTCACCTGGATTATCAAACCATGTAAATTCTCCGCTACTTTGCCTTAAGACTCCTAAGATGATTCCCAACGTAGTTGTCTTACCACTTCCATTTGGACCTAGTAGTCCCATAATCTGTCCTTGTTCAACAACGAAGTCGAGATTATCAAGGGCAGTGATATTCCCGTATGTTTTTGTAAGATTATGTGTCTGTAGTATTGGCACTTGGTTTATATAATTTTACTAAATATAGGGTTACTACGTTTATGTAAGCATATCTTATCGATTAATAGCAGCGATCAATCTACCAAGATGAATAACATTGTTGATAACCTAGAAAGTAAAAAGAATCTACTTTCTGATCAGTATACTTAGTTTAGCTGCTTGAACTTTATGATAAAGCGCAACCATTTATTTGTGTAGTTATGTCTTATTTATTGCCTTGACAAAATTTGCCTCAGCATCAATCCTGCATCAACTTAATTGCATCTAGAGCACTATAGACAGGTAATTTACAAGTCTTATTTTGGCACACATAGATAGTTGTTTCACCTTCTTGGAGCTTATTTTTCAACAATGGAAGACTTCCTTCATCTTTACCACCTAGTAACATAGCATTACCGAGATAACTTTTAGATAGCTGACTCCGAAGTGTTGCTGCATTGTCTCCGATGATCGCTACTTCATATGGAGGATTAACTTTATCATAGTAGAGTTGCAACCAATTACTATAGAAATCCGGAGCCGTTGTTTCTGAAATTTCATTATAAAGATTCTTCAGCATTTGAGTTCCTTTTTTCATATACTCTTGATCGTAGTACATTGACCCTACACGATATAGATTACGAGCCATCATACTATTAGATCCAGGGATGACATTATCATTGTTCTCAGTCTTACGAGCAATGAGTGGAGGGTCTAGATCAGAAGTATAGTTAAACATTTGTGTCTCTTCATTATTAAAGTGCTTGAGGGTGTATTCCACAAGATTCTTAGATAATGCAAGCCAAGACTCATCAAGTGTAGCTTCATACAAGCTATGGTATGCGTATGCCACAAACGCATAGTCGTCTAAGAATGCATTGATGGTCGATTTGCCATTCTTATAGTTGCGATCCATTCTGTAGTCATCCTTGATGAAGTTTTTCTTTATAAAGTTAGCGTTCTTCAGTGCTAAATCCAGATACTTATCATTGCCTGTAGCATTAAAGGCATCCACTAGACCTTTGAGCATCAATCCATTCCACGAAGCAAGGATCTTATCGTCTAATCCGGGTCTGATACGGGTAGCTCTGTAGTCAAATAGAATCTTTCTTGATCTATTCAAACTAGTTTTGAGAGCTTCTTCTGATAGTCCAAATTTATTTGCCATATCGTTAATAGGCTTTGGCTTATTCAGGATATTGCTGTGTTCCCAATTGCCAGATTTCGACACATCGTATGTCTTCTTAAAGTACTTAAGATCTAATTCATCTTTGATCAAACTGTCAACTTCTGCTTCAGAGAATACATAGAACTTTCCTTCTTCACCTTCGCTATCAGCATCCAGACTAGAATAGAATCCATAGTCAGACGACATCAATTCTCTTTTTACGAATTCGATACTTTCATCTATCACTTCTAAGTATAGTGGTTCCTTAAATACTTGGTAACCTTGGCTATATAGACTGATTAGTTGTCCATTATCATATAGCATTTTTTCAAAGTGTGGGACAAGCCATACTTCATCAACACTATACCTTGAAAAGCCTCCACCTAATTGATCATAGATACCTCCTCTTGCCATTTTATCCAAAGTGTGTTGTACAGCTTGGAGTGCTTTTTTATCATTTTCCTTTGTACCATACTTGAGCAAAAATTCATAGTTATTTGGCATAGGAAATTTAGGGGCACCTAGACGACCACCATTGATAAAGTCTATTCTTTTGATAAACTTACTTTCTATAGATTGCAGTGAGGCTTGTGACCAATCTACTTCATTAGTATTGACTTCTACGATATCCGTTTCTTGAATTCCTTCCGCTATTTTGTTGGCGCTATCTACAAGCTTTCCATAGTCATTCGTCTTGACGTCTACTATTTGCTTCAAGATATTCATCCAATCTTCCTTAGGAAAATATGTCCCAGCAAAGAATGGTTTTCCATCGGGTAGGGCAATGGCATTTAGTGGCCATCCACCTTTACCAGTAATGAGATTACATGCTGTCATATAGACGTCATCGATATCAGGTCGCTCTTCTCTATCCACCTTAATGCAGACAAAGTTATTATTCATATAATCTGCAACTTCCGCATCCTCAAATGACTCGTGCTCCATTACGTGACACCAATGACAAGCGGCATAACCGATACTGATGATGATAGGTTTCTTTTCTTCTGTTGCCTTAGCTAGTGCTTCATCACCCCAAGGATACCAGTCAACAGGGTTGTGAGCATGCTGCAGCAAATATGGGCTTGACTCATTAATCAATGCATTGGTATGTGCATATTCTGAATGGTCTGTTACTGTGGTAGGCTGTGTAGGTGAGCATTCCTTCAGAAAAAACACCAAAGGCAGAATGCTCATATATATCATCGTCAATTTCATACTTCAAAGGTAAGCAAGACACCTCGAATATTTCTGAGATTACTCTTCTAGTCTTTATTATGTTGGAAGAGGGTTATTCTCAGACGAATTGACTGTTATCATATTCATAACTGCCATATAATCAGGAATTTATTTCGTATTATTAGTATAAATATGTCATTATGAACTGGAAGAATTTCAATGGACAGTCAATTGAACTCCCAATCAAAGATGCAGTAGAGGCTGCAATAAAGAGAGAAACAGCGCTTGGACATAAGCTCAAGGTCTGTATCGGTAGTGATAGTCAAGTCAAGCATGATATAGTGCATTATGCTACAGTAATCGTCTTCCTTCGAGAGAAGAAGGGCGGATTTATGTATATCAGCAGAGATGAGAAACGAAACCTAGGCTCTCTAAAGGAAAGGATGATTACTGAAGTTGCTAAGTCAATAGAAGTTGCCTATAGTCTCTGTGACCTTCTTGATCAATACAATGTAGAGTTAGAAGTACATGCAGATATTAATACTGATCCTAACTTTGCATCCAATGTTGCTCTCAAAGAAGCGATGGGTTACATCCTAGCTATGGGGTTTGAGTTCAAGGCTAAGCCCAATGCTTTTGCCTCAAGCAGCTGCGCTGATAAATGTGTTTAGACAGACTCCGAGTCTCTGGCAAAGGTGTTGACTTCAGCACTTCCTAAGAGTGCTTTTTGAACCGGGCACTTACTTGATATTTGTACGATACGATCAATTTGTTTTTGATCTAAATTTCCAGTTAATTCTAGCTCACACGTTAGATATAGACCACTTGTTGAGGATTCAGATGGTTCTTCCTTCCTATAGTTGACATGGGCTACCACATCTTCCAAAGGCCATTCTTTTCTTCTCGCATACATCTGAACAGTCATAACCTTGCAAGTAGCAAGTGAAGAGGCTAGTAATTGATATGGAGATGGCCCAACATCTAGTTCACCAGTACCATCAGAGTCATCCGCAAGGAAGGCATGCTTACCTGCAATCACTTCAGTAGTAAATCCATCTTCACCTAGTCTTGCGGCTACTTTCGACTTAGTTTTGAGTGGTGGTGAATCTTCAGTCTTGTCATCTAAATATCTACATAGCCATGAAGCCACCATATCACCTGCATAATGAGCATCGGTCTTATCTGTGAGCATATGATTAGCTCCATCTAGTGAAATATAACTCTTAGGATGATGAGCAGCATGGTAGATTTGGGCAGCATTTTCTATTCCAACTGTGGTGTCTTGAGGAGAGTGCATCACAAGTATTGGTTTTTTCAATTCACTCAGCACTTGTGACATATCCTTACTTGCTAAATCTTCTAAGAACTGTTTTTTGATTGTAAACTCTCGTCCACCAATATCGACTTGAGCGACTCCTTCTTGTTTGATTTTATCTATTTGCTTTGATAGCAAGTGTGTTACATGTTCGGGTTCAGAAGGAGCACCGATAGTAGAGACAGCCTTGACTGTTTCTAACTGTGCAGCTGCGTAAATGACCGCTGCGCCTCCCAGTGAATGACCCACTAAGAGTTTTGGTGGTTCATAGTTGTCTGTTAAGAATTGCGCTGCAGCCAAGAGGTCAGCGACATTACTACTGAAATTAGTGTCAGCGAAGTCACCCTCACTATCTCCTAAACCAGTAAAGTCAAATCTTAGGACCCCAAGACCGTGCTGCATTAAGCATTTGGAGATTGTCCGAGTTGCAATTAAGTTTTTGTTACCAGTAAAGACGTGAGCAAGAATGGCATATGCAGTCACCTTATTATCGGCAGGTACTTCAAGCTTACCTGATAATTGAAATCCTCTTTCATTTTTAAATGTGACCTTATGTGATGCCATAGTTAAGTATTGTTTAGTAAGTAATGCGACTTTATCAATTTGGTAATATCAGCCTTATTCTGTCACATCAATCAAGTCTAGAATAAAGGCATACTCCAGTGCAGTCTCTCTATATCTTCTAAATCTACCTGACTGACCTCCGTGACCTGCTCCCATCTCACAGTGTAGGAGGAGGGGGTTATTATCGGTCTTGTACTCTCTAAGTTTAGCAATCCACTTCACTGGTTCCCAATATTGAACTTGAGAATCAAAGTATCCTGTGGTGATCAAAGTGGCCGGATAATCTTTAGCTTCTACATTATCATATGGCGAGTAACTCTTGATGTAATTATAGTATTCAAGATCTTTAGGATTACCCCATTCATCGAATTCTCCTGTTGTAAGTGGAATAGACTCATCAAGCATTGTTGATACAACATCTACAAAGGGTACTGCGGCTACTACACCTCTCCACATATCTGGTTCATAATTCATAATAGCACCCATCAACAATCCTCCAGCACTTCCGCCCATCGCAAATAATTTATCGTCAGCACTGTAGTTATTTGCCGTAAGGTACTTGCCACAATCTATGAAGTCAAAGAAGGTGTTTTTCTTCTTTAGAAACTTACCATTCTCATACCATTGACGTCCCATCTCTTCACCACCTCTTACATGTGCAATCGCATACACGAATCCTCTGTCAAGTAAGCTCAGTCTAACTGAACTGAAATAGGGATCAATACTATTACCATAAGAGCCATAGCCATAAAGTAGGAGCGGTGCTGTACCGTCAATCTGTGTGTCTTTATGATAGAC
Organism: uncultured Saprospiraceae bacterium; assembly: GCA_938041445.1. GTDB lineage: Bacteria > Bacteroidota > Bacteroidia > Chitinophagales > Saprospiraceae > JAHDHH01. The sequence goes on along the minus strand of CALISO010000011.1, from coordinate 32,735 downwards.
TATGCTGATAGGCACCATTACACCATCTCGAGCTGGTATCATAATCCGTTCGGAAGTGTAATTACTTTTATCGAATGTTCCCACTACCTCTTGTTGCTTCATCGTAGTGAAGGTCTTTGCATTCATATCATAGTCAAAGATTGTTCTAGGAGTGGTGAGGGAGCTATATGACAACCTCAAAACATCGGTGTCAAATTCTGGATTTGTACTTGGGTAAGAAACATAAGCATCTTCTTCAAATTGAATATAGTGACCTTCACTACCATCCCAAGGCATGATTTTAATCTTAGAGATTCCATCAATACGTTCACTAAGCACTAAGTGATCATTAAATAGGCTTGTAAATTGCAAAAGAGCATTCTCTCTATGTGGTATAAATTCTTTCCAGTTTTCTTTCTTAGTATTGTTAAGATCACAAGTCATTAATTTGAAATTCTCAGCACCATCCTTATTTGTTCTGATATACCATTTGTCACCATAATGGCTGATACTATATTCGAGTTTTTCAGTTCTTGGTTGGAAATCAGTCCAACTCGCATTTGGTTGATCAGCTTTGATATATCGATAGTCATCAGATAGGGTAGAACCTGATCCGATGATGATATATTTTTTTGATTTAGACTTGTATACATAGGTGTTGTAGGTATCATCTACCTCATGCCAAACTTCTTTGTCTGTGCTAGGGTCAGTTCCTAGTACATGCTTGAAGATTTTATATGATCTCAGTGCATCATCCTTTCTTGTGTAGAAAACTACTTCACTTCCTTCTGCCCATACTACACTACCAGTGGTGTTTTCTATCACATCATCATAGTAATCCCCAGTTTCTAGATTTTTGAATCGAATGGTATAGATTCGCCTACTCAATGTATCTTCTCCATATGCAAGAATGGTATTGTTACTATTGACATTCATCCCTGCAACGGCATAATAGTCTCGACCTTCTGCTAGTGTATTTACATCGAGGAGTAGTTCGTTAGCTGCGTCTAGCGTTTCTTTCTTACGACTATAAACAGGGTATTCTTTTCCACTTTCATATTTAGTGATATAGTAATACCCTTGATATTTGTATGGGACACTTTCATCATTCTGCTTGATTCTACCGGTAATTTCTTCGAACAATGCATCTTGGAAACCTTCCGTATGGCTTAGTGCTGCTGTTTTATATTCGTTTTCTTCACCAATATAGTCAAGTACTTTTTGCGTTTGCTCGTCGGGTGATTCAGCATTTTTTTGATCATCAGTCAATCTCATCCAAAAGTATGGATCTTGTCTAGTATCTCCGTGAATAGTCATAGGATGATCGACTTTCTCTGCAACCGGTACAGATAATCCTGATATTGTCGTGTAGAGATTTTTAGATGGCATAGGAGTAGTTACAGTTTGGGTGATTTGAGTTGTGGTTTTAGGGGTACAGCCAATACAAGCCATAGTAATGACTGTGGCAATGATAAAGAGCAATGAAAATGTTGATAGCTTCATATAGAATTGGCTTTAATACATCAGTAATGATGCTAAGATAAGTAATTGCAGTAAAACCAAATACGGTAAGATGAATTGCTGATTTATAGTATTTCCCAAGTGTGATCAGCAAGAAGTTCAACCTGTGCAACATGAGTATATGGAGAGCTAGCTCCCCATTCATCAGGTCCTATCATTGATAACAATCTGTTACCATCTGATTTTTCATAGAGATGATAAGTGTGACCAACAAGAGGCGTTATTTTGCATTCAGCTAGATATATACTTTCAGATATTTCAATTCTATCGTGAATTTTTTGAGCTTGTTGTACCAGTAAATCTACTTGTTCCTTTATTTGTGATAGCTGATTGTCGGTCTGCTTGTACATTGATTTTAGTGCAGTACCTTTTATTTTTCCTTCATCTATTGGTCGGATAATCGCACTACCTAATGTATGTGCATAGGGAAGTAAGTGAGGGTTTTCCGCTATCTTATCTTTGTCTATAGGGTTCTTGTCCATCATATTATTTGCGTGACAATAAAAGAAACGCTAATCATTGACAATAGTTGTTGGATAGTTGCTTAATGATATTGATTTCAAATTGAGCGATTATTAAGAAATTGTTGATTTGAGACATACTTGATAATTTTGAATGTTCTTTGTCAAAGTAAGGGGTGATAAACCACAATAAATTTGCCATAAAAATGTCAGTCATTTACATTTCTGAAAAATATATGTTGGAACATTGAAATACTAAGTTTCTTAGTATATATTTGTGACACAGAGAGACATTGTGTGCTATCTGTATTGATTAAATTTTAAATTAACTACGTTGCGGTAGACGTATTAAGAATAGAAGCGTGAGCTTTTTCATAATTGTTTGGAGTCCTCTTGAAGAAGGGGACTTTTTTGATACCATATATAGCTTTCAATTGTTGTTTTACACTTAAATTAAATGTTATATTATGGTTAAAGACACAACGAAACGTTCTATGTAACGTTTTAAAGATGAAGCGTGAGCTTTTTCATAATTGTTTGGAGTCCTCTTGAGAAAGAGGGCTTTTTTTTTGCCTTGACCTCTGGTTACTATGACTCGTTCTCGTAGAACAGTTTGTAGTACTTTCTTCCATTAGGCTCCATGCCTCTTTCTATCATAGATTTGTCTCCATGTATGTAGACAGAAAAATTCTTATCTAATTTTAGGACACTCTTATAGACATTTGATTGGGACTTAACTGCTCGCTGAGATATAGGGAAGGAGTCAGTCGTATGGTGATGGTGTATTTCATCATTTTCATTATCAAAAGACATAAAGGCATCTTGCATTTTTTCGTCTGGGAAGACACTCTTAGAGAAGTCATCTTTATCGAATGTTTCATTGCCTTTGAAGTAGTCCATAGTCTTATTGAGGATATCTATTTTCTCTGGTGGGCTCATCATAAAATCTTCAGACGCTGTATTAACTACAAAGTCTTTAGTCAATGATAGATACTGCTTAGTGAGATTGTAATCATTGCTCATTGGTCTGACACCTAAGAAATCTTCTGTCCAATATTGAGCCTCCAATTGCTTACTTGCATGATCTCTGATTAACAATGAGAATCCATTTTCTTGATTGCGATCTATGATTAAGCAAGCCTTGTCAAGACCTTTTAATTCAAATCCAAAGTCGTGGCTAAATGCGTAGTTAGACTCCATTTCATGAATCTGCAAGAATGGTACAGAAGTCTCAGACTTGAAAATGCCAATAGCGGTGCACACTTCATCATCATAGTGAACTTGCTCAAATATTGCTATGCTCAACTTCCCTTCCTTGATACGTGGATGCGTGCTGGATTCAAATAACAGCTGACCTAGTTTCTTAGAGATTTCTATGAATCGAGACCTATCGTTGAGTAATTCTTTGGCAAGTGTATACACAGGATTGTGCTGAAGGTCGATTGTATGAGTTAGTTCGAATACCTCCTCTGTTTTCAATGTATCCAGGAAGTATGAGGAGAGATAGTTTTCAGTCTCATCTTCTGCTACCTGAGTCTCTTCTTCTCTAAGAATGAGTTGTCCTTCTTGAGACTTATTACCGATATGATGTGTGATCAATCGGCTTAGACTTGTCTCGTTGAGATTTATAGTTGTTTGCATAGTGCCAAGATACTTGATACCCTTCGATCTTAGTCAACAATTGGATACTAGATTATCCGTGTCTTACCAAATGATGAAACAATTACACTATAGAAGGTTCAAATCTTTATGAGACTTCACCACCACAGCTACTACCTGCTCCTGCAGTACAACCATAGCAATGTTGATTGATGACAACTTTGCGATTGATAAATGTGTCCAAGTCAAAGTTGTCTAAATGATTAGATGTAGATGCAACTTTTAAATCTAACATTTGATTGAAATCACAATCATAGATATGACCATCCCAACTCACCGAAATCGTATTTCGACACATAAGACCATCGATCGTTGCAGGATTAAATGCTCCGATGAGTTCGCTCATATAGTGAGTGTAATTATCAGTAGAGATTAAGTAATCTAAGAATCTACTAACTGGCAGATTTGTAATGGCAAATAGCTTATTGAATTCAATATCGTACCTTCTCTTTAATTGGCGCTTGAATTCTGTCTCAAGCTCTGCCTGATCACCAGGTAAGAATGCACCAGATGGGTTGAACACAAGATTGAGTTGAAGATCGCTTCCTTCCATCCCATATCCGACTCTATTCAATGCCTTAAGAGCAGCAATACTTGCCTCAAAAACACCATCTCCACGTTGGCTGTCAGTACGTGATGCCGTGAAGTAGGGTAGTGAAGACACGATTTCGACCTTATGCTTTGCAAAGAACTCTGGAAGGTCACGGTATTTATCATGTGCTTCTAGTATAGTCAGATTACATCGATCTATGACTTTTGCACCTGCAGCAGTACACTCTTCTACAAACCATCTAAAGTGAGGATTCATTTCGGGAGCTCCTCCTGTAATATCTACAGTAGGTATGCTGTACTTAGTAATGATAGCAAGACACTTTTCTAGTGTACTTCTATCCATATTTTCGACTTTTTTATCAGGACCTGCATCTACGTGACAGTGAGCACAAGTTTGGTTGCAGAGTTTGCCAATATTAAGTTGAAAGATATCTGGCCTCACTGGAATGATACCATCTGAGTAACCATGATTACTGATATTCTTACCGAATGGTATGAAGTTGTCGTCTAACTTATCCTTGTCATTAAGTACTTCTAATTGAATAATCGTATTTGCAAGATCATTATTAGTCCGACTAAGTGTTTTAGTTTTTTGCTTTACTCCCATTACATCATTTTCTTCTTGACTTGATTCATCATTTGCACACTATTTACCAATGTTGCGCCACTTTTAATTGCTGCTGCTACATGTACAGCTTCCATCATTTGCTCTTCATCTGCACCTTTCGATAAGCAAGAATTTGTATAAGCGTCCACACAATACGGACACTGAACAGTATGAGCAACTGCTAGAGCTATTAATGATTTTTCTCTGGCTGTCAATGCTCCTTCTTGAAATACAGTACCATACCAATCGAAGAATTTATCTCCATATTCTTTCTGAAAATCAGTGATTTCTGGGAATTTCTTTAAATCCGCTGGATTGAAATAACTATCTGCCATTTGTATCGTAATTTGTTCGTCAAAGTAACGCAAATAATGCGCCTTCATCCAAATATCTTAGAGATATCTCTTAATTTGCCTATTAGTAGTCATTACATACTAAAAGTAACCCGATAACACTATGACCATCAAGTATATTTCAATATGTCTATTAATAATGACCATACTATCGGCTTGCCAACAAAAACCAGCAGATGGCTCTGGACCATATGAACCAATTTCAGAATTTGAACTCAAGATCGACTATCCTTCTGGAAGCCTACTTCCTGACTCCGTGATGAAGACTAAAGTACCAACGATATTTAATATTGGAAGGCTTAATGACAATGTCTACGGTATGTTACTTGGACCTGCTGCTTCTAAAGGTGATAAACTTAAATATATACCAATCGGAGTTTACAATTTTACGCTTGATTCCACATTGATGTCATTTGTCTTGTGTAAGCCAGATGACGAATATGAATTAATCAAAGCAGCTAATTATAATGAGTGGAGTATGAGTGAAATCAGGTATAAAAGCCTGATAGATAGCTGGTTCAAGACAAATTGTGAGTTGAATGTATGCAGCCAACACGAGTGGGCTAACGATTTAAAAGCATTACGCATTTTGGAGCAAGTACAATAGAACATTTTTAGGATTACCTTCGTTCTGTAAATCATCAATGCGGTAGCCTTATTCTTAATCAATTGGATATTCCTTCTTCGTCACATACAGATCAACAATGTTTGTTGGATGATGCATCTCCTTTGTTTGGAGGTTATAATATCGCTATTTCTGATTCTATTACTCCGATTGCTAGCCAATGGGATAGATTTACTGATAGTGAAATTTTGATGTCAAGTCAATATTTAAGAGTACTTGAACTAGCTCCTCTTGAAGACATTTCATATAAGTATGGCACATTTACACTAGATGGCAAATGTGTTGGGATAATCTATTGGCAAGTCAAAGACTTCAGTTTATACAGGAGTCTTGATATTCAGCCAACAAGCGACAATTTATTTGATAGACTATTTGCTCGAGTCAAAAGATTAGGCGCTAGGTTAATAAATGATAACTTGCTGGTAGTTGGTAATGTATCTATCACTGGAGAGTATGGATTTCGATTTAGCGATTCTGTTACACTTAAGGATAGATCCAGACTAGTCCATGAATCATGCCAGCACTTCATTAAAGTTTCCAAATCCAACAAAGTCAAAATCAAGACGACGATGATTAAGGATTTTATGGTCGATGAGAATAAGTACACATCAAAATTCGAACATAAGAATTATATGGGCTATAGTGTTGACCCAGCGATGATAGTTCAGGTTAATCCTGAGTGGAAGGACTTTGAGGGTTATCTGGCTTCTATGAAGTCCAAGGCCAGGACTAGAATTAAACGAGCTAAGAAGCTAGGAGCAGAACTTGAAGTAAGATTACTGTCAATTGAAGATCTTAAGGAGAGTAGAGAACGTATGTATGAGATGTATGAGTCTGTAGTCTCTTACTCTGCATTCAACCTATTCAAATTAAATAAGGATTACTTCATTACCATAAAGGAAAGAATGGGTGATGCTGTAGAAATTAAAGGTATTTATCTTGAAGATAAAATGATTGCTTACTATTCTACCATTATTGATGACAATTGTACTCATGGGCATTTCCTAGGTTATGATGAAGAATATAACATCAAGTATCAACTCTATCTCAATATTCTACTTTGGCTATTAGAAAAGGCAATTGCTTGTGGATGTCAAGAATTAAATCTCTCGAGAACCGCCCTGGAAATCAAGAGTTCTATAGGTGCATTACCGCAAGACTATGTAGTATATACTCAAGCGCAGAATAATCTACTCAACAATGCAATGAAAAAGGTAGTGCCAATCTTTATTCCTGAGAACAAATGGACCCCAAGGTCTCCATTCAAGGAGATGAAATCTTAATTTTCTGAAGCTTGTGAGCCACATTCACCTTTACAAGTACCGTAAAGGTTGAGAGAATGATGAGTCACATTGAAATTCATAATATCTCCCATCATATCCTTAATCTGCTGGATTCGTGGGTCACAGAATTCTAAAACTTTCCCACAGTTCACACATATGATATGATCATGCTGCCTATACCCGTAAGCCTTCTCATATCTGGCGGTATTTTCTCCGAACTGATGCTTAGTGACAAGATCGCAGTTAACTAGTAGCTCTAGTGTGTTATATACAGTCGCTCGGCTTACTCGATAATTTTGTGCCTTCATATGAATATATAACGCCTCTGCATCGAAGTGATCAGTACGACGATATATTTCTTCAAGGATTGTGAATCTCTCAGGTGTCTTACGAAACTTCTGCTTTTCAAGATGTGCAGAGAAAATCGTCTTGACTTCTGCAATGATATTTTCTAAGGCTTCTGAAGTATGACTCATAGTACTAAAGGTAGGTTAATTTTCTACACGTTGGACATCATCAACACCTTCAAGTTTATTGATTGTTGACATAACGACTGATAATTGGTCTTTGTTTTTTACTACGACGTTAATATTACTCTCAAAGTAGCCTTCATCACCACTAATGTTAAAAGATCGAATATTGACTTTGAGCTTATTAGATATTTCGTTGATAAGGTTTTGGATTACACCTATACCTGAATCTATGCCAGTCACTTTTAGTTTCACAACAAATTCATTATTTGAAAGATGAGTCCATCTTGCATTTAGAACGCGATAGCCATATTTACCTAGTAAGTTACTCGCATTCCTGCAACTGATGCGGTGTACTTTCAGTCCATTACCTGTAGTCAAAAAGCCAAATATGGAATCACCTTGAACAGGATTGCAGCAAGTAGCTAGTTCAAATTCATAAGTATCTATCGGTTCGCCATCAATGAGGATGTTAGTTTTCTTTCTTCCGTCATTTACTGCTGGTTTTGATTCACTTGCGCCTTTTTTCTCTGAAGGCTGAGTCGGATCTTTCTTAGGGATGATGAGTTTTTTACCATCTATCTCAAAATCCTTAAGATTTATTTTGATATTATCCTCAGCTATGGCAAAGTATAAGTCAGGCCTAGAATTGAAACCATAGTACTTCACCAATTCATCGATATTCAACTCGAAATCAGCTTTGACTCTTCGTAATTTTCTATCTAGGGCTTCTTTACCAAGTTCTCCTTGTTTTCTTCGTTCTTCCTTCATTGAAGCTCGAATCTTCGATCTTGCCTTACCAGTAACTACCATCTTCAACCATGCCTCTGAAGGTGTCTGATTGTTATTAGTAACTACTTCGACTCTATCCCCATTACTCAGCTTGAAACCCATAGGCACGATGCGATCGTTAACCTTCAATGCCGTTGTTTTATACCCAATGTCAGAGTGTATGTCAAATGCGAAATCAAGGGCTGTGGCACCTTTCGGTAACACTTTCATATCTCCCTTAGGTGTAAAGACGTATACTTCTTCGGAGAATAGATTTGTTTTGAAGTCATTGATAAATTCTATAGCATCAGTGTGTTGTTCATCTAGAATCTCTCTAATGTTATTTAGCCATCTATCATAGACGCTATTCTCATCCTTAATTCCTTTATACTTCCAGTGAGCGGCAAATCCACGTTCTGATATTTCATTCATCCGTTCTGATCGAATCTGTATTTCTACATAGTTTCCATCAGGCCCAATCACAGTGGTATGCAATGATTCATACCCATTACTTTTGGGTGAGGTAACCCAATCCTTTAGCCTTTCAGGTATAGGTTTATATACATCCGTCACTAGAGAATAGATTTGCCAACAGATACGCTTTTCATCTTCCTTTGGTACATCTGCGATAATTCTTATTGCAAAAAGATCATACACTTTCTCAAAAGGGATATTCTTCTTTTTGAGCTTATTATTTATTGAGCTTATTGCTTTGACACGACCTTGAGTACGGTATCTAAATGGTTGCCTGTCTTTAGCATTTCCATCCAGTAGATAACGATGATTTGTCTCTCTTGCGAGCATCTCCAACTTCTTATTCAGTGGCTCAAAGAAGTCCTTGATATAAAGTTGTCTAGCCTCGTCCGTATCCTTAATCTTTGAGACCACGTATTCATAGTTTTCAGGCTCATTGATCTTAAGGATGATATCTTCATACTCAGTTTTGACATTGTAAAGTCCAAGTCTGTGAGCCAGCGGAGCATAGATGTAGGCAGTCTCAGCTGCTATTCTCAATTGTTTATGCTTTGGCATACTATCGATAGTCCTAAGATTGTGTAATCTATCGGCCATTTTGATCAGAATTACCCGAACATCTTCCACAAGTGTACTTAGTACCTTCTTCAGATTTTGAGCTTGTGGGCTTCCTACATTGTACAGCCCATCAATTTTCGTCAGTCCATCTACAATCTTGGAAATTTTTGGCCCAAATTGAATTAAGATATCTTCTTGTGAGATACCAGTATCTTCTACTACATCATGGAGCAATGCGGCAATAACAGCTGTAGGGCCAAGGCCAATCTCTTCAGTACAAATCCTTGCAACTTCTATTGGATGGAGTATATAAGGCTCTCCTGACTTCCTTCGCTGATTACCATGTGCATCTCGAGCTAGTTCAAATGCTTTGATAAGGTTCGATTCGTCATCACCTCTTAGTTTGCTTTGCATCTTATCAAAAAGTGCATCAAACTTCTTACTGACTATAATCGACTCTTTTGTTGTTATTGCTAGCGTACCTGCCATATATGATTGTTTCCTTATATAAAGTTATACCTTTTTCTATGAAAAGGTTAGACCGTAATGGTGGAGAATAATAGATTAAAAAAAACAAATGTCCAATCTTTTAAAAAGATCGGACATTCGATATCGTTATTTTGAAATTTCTGCTACTTAGAAATCACAATCTTTTCGTATTTGAATTTGTCATTTAGACTAAGTGATAAGATATAGACACCACCAGGGACGTTTTCTATATTCAACTGGGTATTATCGGTATCAATAGATCCTGATAAAATTCGATTGCCAGTTATATCTAGCAATCGATATTCCATTCCATTATGTGTACTTAAGTCTACATTTATTGTCAAGTATTCCGTTGCTGGATTTGGCATAATCAGTATATCTGAGAAGAGTTCATCTTCTGTTGATGATCTTACAAATTGGTACTCCTCATTAATGATTAGCTCATCACAATCATTGCTTGCAATCAATGTGACGTTATATGTTCCAGTTTCAGTCATTTCATAGGTTAGGGCATCTGTACTTGATACAAGCTCTCCATTTACATACCATTCATATGACATTCCTTCAATCTGCTCGACACTTGCGTCAATCGTAGAATCTCCGTCTAGGCCAAATGTTGGTTCAGCAACTGGTGCTTCACCTACTGTTACATAATCTTCAGATAAGATATCTGAATCTCCTCCAATATTAGTAACCGCAAGTGCTACAGGATAAACTCCAATGGTAGGGTAGGTTACGGTAGGATTTTGCTCAGTGCTCGTTGAAGGCTCTCCACCTTCAAATGTCCACAAGTACGTCAAGTTATCCTCAAATGTCGCAGTATATGATACCGTATTTCCTTCACAAATATCTCTTTCTGTCGCTGAGAAACTCGCATCCGGATAGGTTGTCACTTCAATTGATTGTCGTGATGAGATCTCACCACAAGCATTTACTACAGTTTGCTCTATTTCATATTGACCATTGAACATTGGCAGATAAGAAAATTCAGAACCTGTACCCACTTCAATACCATCAACTGACCAAGTAATTGATTCAGCATACTCTGACTCATCTGTGGCTACAATATCCAGAACATCCATACTTAATGTAAATGATGAAACTGGTTGATCAACAACTTGCACAACAGATTCAATTGTAATCGCATCACTATCATCTGAGCTAAAGACTTCCAGAGTTGCTTCGTATGTGCCTACATTGTCGTAAGTCACAGCTGGGTCAAATTCAGTACTTGTACTTGGGCTACCTCCTGGGAATGTCCATAGTACAGTCACTACATTAGATGATGATAAATTTTGATATTGAATTGTCGCTGGTACACAAGCTGAATTACCAATTCCTTGAACTGTAGTGAAGTTAGCAGTAGGTCTCATACTCACAACAACTGTTTGTGTCTGTGTTGTAGTACCACAATCATTGCTTGTAGACAATATCACTTCATATGAACCGTCCGATTCATATGTGTGCTCAGGATTCTGATCTGTGCTAGTGTTGCCATCACCAAAGTCCCAGCTATATGTATCAGCTCCTATACCTTGATCGACGAATGACACGTTGAATAAGTCGCTTATAACAGTAAATGCTGTCGTTGGTTCTTCAATGATCGTTACAGTAGATGTTTTAACTAGATCATCAGTTCCAGCAGGATTAGAAACTGTCAAAGTCACATCATATGTGCCTGGTGTATCGTATGTCACTAAGACGTTCTTAGCATTTGATGTTGATGGGTTTGCACCTTGAAGTGACCATTCAAACTCAACTGAGTTAGAACTTGCTTCTTGGATATATCTTACATTTTCGCCTACACATGCGAAATCCTTATTTTGACGGAAGTCGGCAGTTGGTAATGAATAATTGTGGAATTCTGAATCTGTCGTTACAGTACCACAGATATTCGTTGTACTGAGAGATACCGTGTATATTCCTTCTTCTGTGTAAATATGCTCAGGATTCACATCAGTGCTCGTCATCCCATCACCAAAGTCCCACAGATAGGTAGTTCCATTCTCTGATTCATTGGTAAATGTTGTCGTCAGGGCATCATTTGTTTGTGTGAATAATGAAATCGGTTCGTCATATATCTCAACAGTATTGTCAAATGTATAGGTTGTTTCACCTGCGGGGTTGCTGACAACTAAGGTGACTGAGTAAGTACCACCACTTTCATATTGTACAAGAGGGTTTCTCAATGTAGACGTACTTGGCGTTGCACCTTCTAACGACCAAGAGAATGATATCGCATTATCGCTTGCATTACTGAAATATCTAACATTCTCATTGATACAAGCTTCTTCTTTATTCTGTGTAATGCTTGCACTTGGTAGGGTATAGTTGTTTACCTCAAAGTCAGTAATAGAGGTGCCACATTGATTAGTAACTTCAAGAGTTACTGTATATAAACCTTCCTCATCATAGGTATGATTGGGCTCAAATTCTGAGCTAGTACTAGAATCACCAAAATCCCAATCATATGAATTTCCATATTCACTAGAGTTTGTGATATTGATCTCCAATCCATCATTCTCGACGCTGAACTGAGCATTTGGCTCATCATTTACTGTGACATAGTCTTCAAACGTCAATTCTTCTGATCCACTTGAATTAGTTGCTATAACTATTACGTCGTAAGTCCCTACGGCATCATATGTCACTGTTGGATTAGGGTCAGTCGATGTTGATGGGTTTCCTCCAGGGAATTCCCATAGTATCTCTTCTGAATTTATAGACTCATCACTAAATGTAAATGTGGCATTTGGCAAACAGCTTTCTGTCACATTAGCACTGATGAATATAGATGGAGTATCGCTGATTGTCACTGGCTCTGTTTGAACAGATTGACCACAGTTGTTTTCAGTTGTCAGAGTGACAAAGTAGGTGCCTTCTGTATCATATGTGTGAACAGGGTTGTCCTCTGTTGATGTATTGCCATCACCAAAATCCCAAGTTGGATTGCTTCCACCTTCAGTAACATTAGTGAATGTAGTTGTATAAATCTCCGTTACATAATCGAAATCTGTATTTGGTAAATCTTCGACAACTATTAAATCTTCTAGGGTGATTTCATCAGAACCATAAGCATTAGTTACTGTGATGGATACATCGAATGTTCCTGTAGTGGTATAATCTATAACAGGATTTTCTTCAGTTGATGTCGAAGGCGTTCCACCTTCAAACTCCCATAAATACGATTCACCATCACTACTTGTATTTGTGAATTCAACTGTATGAGTTACACAACCATCAGATGCTGTATTGCTAAATCCAGCAATAGGCACAATCGCAGCAATCACTTCATCAGTATGCTCAGAAGTACCGCATTCATTTGTTGCAGTTAATGTGACAGAGTATGCGCCTGCACTATCATATGTGTGACTAGGGCTTGTCATTGTTGAAGTATTTCCATCACCAAAGTCCCACAAGTAAGAATCAGCATTAGTTGACTCATTGGAGAAATCAATATTACCTTCATCCGCTGTATACGAAAACTCGGCAGTTGGGACATCATTGATAATTACTTGATCTTCTAAGACCAATTCATCAGTTCCATATGGATTTGTAACAGTTAAGGTTACAGTATAAATTCCTTCTGCTTGATAGTCTACTATCGGACTGGCTTCTGTCGATGTTGCAGGGATACCACCATCAAATACCCAAAGGTAGGAATCGGCATTACTACTTTCATCAGTAAATGTTACAGTATGTACAGCACAGCCCTCAGTTGATGAGCTAGCGAATCCTGCTATTGGTGGAATTGCTGCAACAATTTGAGAAATATATTGACTATCGCCACAATCGTTAGTTGCTACAAGAGTGACCGTATATGATCCTGGCTCATCATATGTATGTACAGGGTTTTCTTCAGTAGATGAATTGCTGTCACCAAATATCCAAAGGTATGTATTTGCATTTGTTGTTTCATTGGTAAATGTCACAGTACCTTCATCAGCAGAAGCGGAGAACTCTGTTTCTGGTACATCATCAATGGATACAAGATCAGTCAATTCGTATACATTATCTCCAAACCCATTTGTCACGGTAAGTGATACATCAAACACACCTGCTTCTGTATAATCCACCAATGGATTAATTTCGGTAGAAGTAGCAGGGATACCACCTTCGAATTCCCAGAAGTAAGTGTCTGCTTGAGAACTCATATCGGTATATTGAACAGTATGTGTTGCACATCCTTCTGTACTGCTATAAGTAAACAGCGCTTCTGGTTCTAGAATTATTATGATATCTTGACTAGATACAGTGTCACCACAGTCGTTAGTGCTTGTAAGTGATACAGTAAATGTCCCGCCAGCTAAATATGTGTATACAGGGTTTGTAGAAGTACTTGATGAACCATCACCAAATTCCCACAAATAACTATAAGCATCACTTGATAAATTGGTAAATGATACTTCGCCTTCATTAATGACATAGCTGAAATCTGAAATAGGCAAATCTTGTACTATAATGGCATCAACAACAGTATAGGTATCTGTTCCAGTTTCATTCGATACAGTTAATGTAACATCATATACTCCTGGGTCATTATAGGTTACTGTCACATCTGGATCAGTTGAAACACTTGGATTACCTCCAGGGAAACTCCACTCCCATTCATCTGTATTGTTAGAACTTGTAGAGGTAAATTCTACATCCCAACTTACACATCCTTCACCATTAGACATTGTAAATGCAGCTACAGGAGGTGTAGCAACTTCTATCTCTACAGAATAAGTATCATCTGTGCAATCATTGGATCCTACAAGTGTGATTGTGTAGAAGCCATCTTCTGCATATTCATGAAATGGTTCGTATGATGTACTTGTAAATCCATCTCCAAAATCCCACTCATATTCTAGTGAAAACTGACTAAAATTGTCAGTAAAAGCGATACCATCTAATACCGTGACATCAAATAGAGCAATAGGGCTAGCCTCAACATCAATTACCTCGTCATAAGTTATTTCATCATCTCCGTAGGCATTTGTAACCTCCAAAGTAGCTCCATAAATGCCCACTGCATCATAAGTTACAACAGGGTTTTGCTCAGTACTTGTTGAAGGGTTTCCACCAGGAAATGTCCATAACCATTCTGTAGGATCATCAGCAGATTCATCGAAGTACTCAACTTCTGCTGGAGTACCTGCACAAGACTCTATAACCTCCCATGAAAAATCAGCCACAGGAGGATCTCCTTCTACTAAGTCTATACAATCCCCCAAGCAATTAGCTGAGTCGACTTCGTCTCTAATCAAATCACCAGGTAATGGGCCAAAGCCGTTATTGAAATTTACACCAAAACTTGTCAGGTGACAGTAACTCATTATCGTACCACCACCAACTGGATCAGGTCCATCCGGGCAACTTCCTTCAGATGCAACACAACCATCAATTGCACCACCTGCCCAAGAACAACTATGTGTATGCGGTGATCCAAGATTATGTCCAATCTCGTGTGTAACTACATTGACTGTCCAACTGTATGATGGAAAGCTGTTGTAATTCGCATTGATATTACTGTATGCATAACCAAAGTTGTTAGAGCAGATTACATCTAACCAAGCTACACCACCAATATTATTTCCTCCCAAGGACATTAAATGAGCTAGGTCCCCATTGTAAGTTGGATTGTTATCTCTAAATTCGTTAAGTGCGGTAATTGAGTTATTGTTATTGTATCCGTCTTCTACATCCCAAACGAAGATTTCAGAAATGTTTACCTCGATATCCTCTTCGTCAAATATTGTCGCCACAGGATTCCAGAGACCTGTTAAATAGTCCGTAGCTGGGACAACACCACCTTTATTTACATTCAGATCATAATCTGCTTCTACATAAAAGTTTACACAATCTCCCATCCGTGTGGATGATCCAACACTATTGAGCATTGATTCTAGTTGTCCAGCATACTCAGGTAATTCTTCAGTGCCACAGTCCATATTCGGTTTGGACTTAACATCATTAGTATTATAGATGACATATTCTCCTTGCTTTCCTTCTGCAGGTTTTCCTATGTTGAGTACTTTACCTTTTTTGGTGGACATTAGTCCTATGATGTCGTCTTCAAAGAATGTGAAGGCAACTAGACCTCCAGTCTCACTTATATGACCTCGATAAAACACACCAGGTGTATATGGTATCTCGACATCATTATTTGTCATAAGTTTGAAACCAGGTGTTAATAAATCATAAGAGTAGAGTTCAACTTCATAATTTTTTCCTAAATATGGAACCTCTAAAACTAATGAAGAAGATTTGGAATTATAAATTTGTGCCTGAACCTCTTGATCTACTATGAGAGTAGAATATGGAATTTCATCTTGCTTAGAAGTTTTTTGTTCAGACTCGACGAACAATTTTATTGGGTCAGCAGAATATGAAATAAAAGGAATTGTAAGTAGGAATAATAGGGTAGATAAAGAATTGGGTGTCATTAACTTAAAATTTAGCATTTTTGGTAACTATTGTCAGCATTTACTTAACTCAATATACAATTGTAAAGTTCTAACTACTGCTTACCTTTAAACATTTTTAATACAAACGTCATGAATACTATGAAAAACACCTATATATTACCCCTAGTCCTCCTTTTTTGTATCGGGGTTTTCACTGATGCAAATGCCCAGCGAAAGACTGGAACTAAAAAGCGTGAGACAACAACTGCTCCAACAGATTCTAGATCAGAATCCAAATCAACTAGGACTCGGTCTTCAGATTCTGAAACTTTCAATCTATTGAATCAACTCAATACTGATATTAAGGCTGGAAGTCTGACGTTTACTGGAAATATATTCTCAATCGCTGCCAAAGTAAATACAGGATACAAAGTAACCGATTGGTTATCTGCCGGCGTTGCTGGAAAATACAGATTGCTCTTATTTAATGAGCAAGGACAAGCTAACGATCAATCCTTTCATGATTATGGCTTTGGAGTCTATTCTAGAGCTAAGGTTTTTCAACAGTTCTATGCTCAAGTGGAGTATGATATTAATAATCTGGCTAGACAGGATAATGGATTCCTCATTCCTGGTGCTAGAGAAACACAAGGTGGCTTGTACTTAGGTGGTGGTATCCTTCAAGGATGGGGAGATTGGAAATTCGGAGCTGAGTTATTATTTATTATGAATGATAGATTAAGAGATTACAACGGGTTCGCTGAATATTGGTTCCAAGCTTCCTATAACTTCTAAGAATGACAGCAAGCTAGAAGATTGCTTATTGAGTAAAGGCATAGATCACTTGTAGGTCTATGCCTTTACTTGTTGTTGTAACTTGATTGTCCAGTCAAATTTATCTTCAATACTTCCATTACGCAGAGAGTCAATATAGCCTTTCGCAAAAGGAGCTACTTTGAATTGATCTGCATCCAATGTAATTGTATCACCTTTATAACCAACTTCTTTTACGTGGATGACTACAGCCGCAGTACCAGTTCCAAAGCATTCAGTCATACTCCCATTTTTACCGGCAGTCATCACTTCATCAATTGTAATATCTCTTTCTTCGACAGTATAGCCTTCAGATTTAAGGACTTTGATAATCGAATCTCTAGTAATTCCCTTTAGAATCGATCCTGATGTTGCAGGAGTTACGACTTTACCGTCAATAACAAAGAAAATATTCATAGTTCCAGCTTCTTGGACATATTTTCTTTCTTTAGCATCTAACCACATAATTTGATCAAAACCTTCTTCTTTCGCTTTCTTCCATGGGTATAGAGATGCTGCATAGTTACCTGCAGTCTTAGCTTCACCTGTTCCTCCATCTGCTGCTCTGATATATTCATTTTCAGCCTTTAACTTGAGAGGAGTAGCATAGTATGGACCTACTGGCAATGCCATAATCATATAGATATACTTACTGCTTGGTTTAACACCAATAAACTCATCTGCAGCAAACATAATCGGTCTTAAATACAATGCACTTCCTTTAGCTGGCGGAATCCAATCAGCTTCAAGTGAGACTAGTGCTGATACCGCTTCTATGAATGTTTCTTCAGGCATATTGGGCATACACATTCTATCAGCTGAGGCATTCATTCTCTGCGCATGCATCTCGGGCCTCATTAACATTGGCGTCCCATCTTGGTGCTTGGTTGCCTTCATACCTTCAAAAATTGACTGACCATAGTGCCAAGCTAAGTTCGAAGGGTGAATAGACAGGTTTTCTAGTGGTCTAATCTCCATTTTTTGCCACTTTCCATTTTCAAACTCCGCATAAAACATATGGTCTGAAAACACAGTTCCAAATGGGATATTATTGAAATCTAGACTTGGTAACTTAGAATTTTGAGTATGAACTATAGGAATCATAGGGTTGATAGTTTTGATTATTACTAGGTTACTACAAAGTTACTACAATTTGGATTGCTGAATGTTGCATGCCTCGTATTTATAGCGATGTAATATCATCAAGATTTGCAGCTTTTATTTCAAATCGACCTTTGCTATTTTTTACTATCTGCCCAGTGATGGTTTCTGGGTCATGCTCAAAAAATATGTAATGGTCAGGAACTGCCACTTCTGCATAAAACTTTGCTTTATCTTCCAATGTGACAAGCGGTCTAATATCATAACTCATCACATATGGCATCCTTACATGGAAGCTTGATGGAAGGAGATCAGCTGGATAAGTGAGTTTTTTACCGTTAGGTAAACTGATAGTCGGTACCATCATACTTGTTGTATGACCATTATAGAATTTCACTGAGATGTTTTCAGTCCATTGTGTGACTTCGGATTCTTCAACATAGGCAATGACACCATAATCAATTAGTGGTTGGATATTTTCTTTGAGAAATGAAGCTTTTTCTCGATAGTTTGGAGAGAGTGCCGTTTTAAGATGACTTTCAGAGACCCAGTATTTGGCATTTGGAAATGTAGGAAAGAGATTATCATTGTTATGCTTAGACACTGCACCTCCACAGTGGTCAAAGTGCAAATGTGTCAAGAATACATCCGTAATATCATCAGGAATATATCCAACTTCGCTCAATGATGTGATCAGTGATTCATCTCCATGTGGCTCAAAATGAGACATAAACCTTTCATCTTGTTTGTCTCCCATTCCTGTGTCGATTAAGATTCTTCTATCACCATCAACCACTAATAGACATCTCATACTCCAAGTACACATATTGTTGTCATCAGCTGGGTTCATCCGATTCCACATTTGCTTAGGTACGACTCCAAACATTGCCCCACCATCAAGCTTAAATTTTCCTGTTTCTATTATGTGTAATTTCATAGCTTATGTAATTGATATTGTTTATGAGATAGTATTAAGAGCGGCGGATAAATCTTTGATTAAGTCTTCAGATTCTTCGATCCCTACACTCATTCGGACTAACCCATCTGTAATACCCACAGACTCTCTTATTTCTCTCTTAATATTTAAGTGAGAGCTGGATGCTGGATGTAGCATCAGCGTGTCTAGATCACCAAGTGTAGGAGCTAATGTGATCAGGCTGACATTATCCATTAGACTTTTGCCAGCATCAAATCCACCTTTTAGCTCAAAGCTCAACATTGAGCCAAATTTTGACATTTGACTAGAAGCTATGTTGTAAGAAGCATGGTTGGGTAGTCCAGGATAATTCACTTGTCCGACTTTGTTGTGGGTTTCTAGAAATTTGGCAACGACCATCGCATTATCACATGCTTTACTTACTCGAAGAGTCAAAGTTTTCATACCATTGTGCAGTAACCAAGCTTCAAAGGGACTGGGGTTCAGTCCGATGAGTTTGTAGGATTGCCAAAGTTGGTGTTTATATTTTGCATCAGCGATAACTGCACCTCCGATACTATTGCCATGTCCATTTAAGGACTTCGTGGTACTGTGAATAACCACATCGATGTCAAGTGCAAGTGGACGTTGTATATAAGGAGTGCAAAACGTATTGTCTACAACAGTCATACAATGATGTTGCTTAGCTATTCGAGCTGTGGCTGCCAGGTCAATACATCTCAATGATGGGTTGGCTGGAGTCTCTGCATAGATCATTGTGATGTTATGCTCAATAAGAGCCTTCTCCACAACATCAATGTCTGTCAAATCAACATATATAGCATTGATTCCAAATCTAGCAAAGACTTTATTTATAAGTTCAGTTGTGCCTCCATAAAGATCGGCTTGTGTTAATATTGTATCTCCATGATTGAGAAAAGCAGCGAACACAAGACTAATGGCTGACATCCCAGAATTTGTCAATAAACAGTATCCTTCTATATCAGTGCCAAACGTTTCTAGACGTGCCAATTTTTTCGCAACAGAATCTACTGTTGGATTGGCATATCTGGAATATAAATGCCCATCTTTCTGATTGGTAAACACATCAATAGAGTGCTGGGTGTCTTCGAATACAAAGGATGATGAAGCATAGATAGGTAAGATATGTGAAGGATTGTGTCTTAATTCTTCTACTTCTGAGGAACATATTGTTTCAAAACTCAGGTTATTAGAATGTTTAGTCATGGTTTATGGCTATCTAAGTTCAATTTTAGAAAATATGATTTTGATTGATATCACTCGCTTTCGCAAATATACGTTCATACTCCTCGTGATGACAGCATTGCCCTGGTCTAGTTTTGGACAATCTAGCGAAAGACCTTTATACTTCGCTGAGCTTGACTTCAATATTGTAAAAGCACAGGATAGATTTGATGACTTACTGAATGGAAGAGGGTTGAATACTTTTGAATTGGTTGTTTTGAGGCAATTCAATAATCAAGATACTTGGTTTGCTGGTGCATCCTTTACACTTAAAAATTATGATGAACTATCAGAAGGGTTTGAGACCATCAGATCTGGTTATTTCGACTTGTCAGCTGTTATCAGACATTATCCTGATATAGGATGGTGGAGACTAGATCCATACGTTCAAGGATTGGGGGGTATCCGTACATTCAGGACGAATACATTTTTTGATGTAGACGAAAATACCACTGAACAGGATAATATTCATCGAGATACGTCTTTACTTTTTGGAGGAGGGCTAGGTGTGACTGTGATGATTGTCGAACAAGCGCATCTTAATATTGGAGCACAATATCTTTTTGGTGGAGCAACAACTTATCTCCTCAACAATGGAGAAGGAGTTTTCCCTTTGATAGATAATTTCGAAGAATATTTTTCTATTACTAATACGATTAAGTATCAAATTGGAGCCACCTTTGTCTTTTAATTGTAATCCTCAAACATTTGAGTAATCATATAGAGACTTATGGGAACTGAAGAAACTCTCAATCAGCAAGAACCTACAATTGATGAAGTGAATATTGTAGTCGACCCTGGTCAGGCTCCAGTTAGAATCGATAAGTTCATACAATCAAAACTTCAAAATATCTCTAGGAATAAAATTCAGGCTGTTATTATGGCTGGAGCTGTAGAGGTTAATGAACAGAAAATTAAGTCCAATTATAAGGTAAGGCCAAATGATAAGATACAAGTCATCTTGCCTAGGATGATCAAGCTGGGGAATGTTATTGAACCCGAGGATATACCTCTTGATATTCGATATGAAGATGATGATTTAATGATTATTCATAAGCCAGCAGGACTAGTTGTTCATCCAGGGATTGGTAATCCATCTGGTACATTGGTTAATGGACTTGCAGGATACTTTAAGGATAAAGAGTTACCAGTGGCCGAGGGTAACAGTATTGATAGAATGGGGTTAGTCCATCGACTTGATAAAAACACATCAGGGCTGCTAGTAATAGGAAAAACAGAATTTGCTTTAAGTCATTTAGCAAAGCAATTTTTCAAACATACAATTGATAGAGAGTATGTAGCTCTTGTGTGGGGTCAACCAGACCCAGAACATGATACAATCTCCAACTATCTTGGACGTAGCCCAACGAATAGAATCTTATACACGGTAGTCGATGATGAATTAATGGGAAAGCATGCGATTACACATTATCGGACACACCAAGGGATGTATTATGTTAGTCTCATCAAGTGTAAATTGGAAACAGGTCGTACCCACCAGATCAGAGTCCACCTTAAGCATCGTGGACATCCCGTATTCAATGATGATCGATATGGCGGGGATAAGATTGTCAAAGGAACTGTATTCAACAAGTATAAGCAATTTGTTAATAATTGCTTTACTGTTTGTCCTCGGCAGGCTTTGCATGCTAGATATTTGGGATTTACTCATCCTACTACAGGAGAAAGAATGGAGTTTACAGCTGAGATGCCTGAAGATATGCAGGAAGTTGTCACTAAATGGCAATCTTACATTCAATCAAGAAAAGAATTGATGTAATGAACACAGAAAACAGACTACTTGCTGTCAATCGTCTGACTAGAGTAATAAAATCCTTGTTGAGCAATGATAATGGACTCTTCTCTACCGTCGCTGCTAATAATCCATGGTTCACTCCGGAAGCTACTACACGGATGCTCAAAGGGGTACTCGACAACTTTCTTGCTGAGCACTTACTCATCAATTGGCTCGCAAAGTATGCCCCTTTAAGTAGTGTAGACAAGAACCCAATCCTTGGAATTGTAATGGCTGGAAATATCCCAATGGTAGGTTTTCATGATATGCTTTGTGGGATTCTTTCAGGCTATAAAACAAAGGTGAAGTTGTCAGATAAAGATTCTGTCTTGATTCCTTATCTACTTATGGCAGCGGAGATAGAAGTAGACTTAGTAGAAGTTGTGGATAGGTTACCATCATGTGATAAAATTATTGCTACCGGCAGCAATAATTCTTCAAGGTATTTTGAATACTATTTTAGAGATATCCCACACCTCATTAGAAAAAATCGAACATCAGTTGCCGTATTAGATGGAACAGAGTCAAAAGAATCATTAGGATTATTGGCCGATGATATGTTAGCATATTACGGGTTAGGATGTCGCAATGTATCAACGATTGCTGTACCTCAAAGCTATAATGTTGATCAACTATTCGAAGCAATAGAACCTTTCGAAAGTTACCAACACCACAATAAGTATTTTAATAATTTTGAATACACAACAGCTTTATATCTACTGAATAAAGAAGATTTTAAGAGTAATGGATTTTTTATCACAAGAGAGTCAGTGGAGCTCTTTTCAAGAATTTCTACTGTCCATATCAGAAGGTATGATGAATTAGAACAGGTCTATCAATTTATATCATTGGAAGATGAGAATATCCAATGTATATCAACCAATATTATAGATATTGAACATCCACGGAAGGTGAGTTTAGGGCAATGTCAGCAGCCTGCATTGAGTGATTATGCTGACGGAATTGATACAATGGAGTTTTTATCTACAGGTCAATAAGTTGTAGATTATATAAGAAATCCTTATATTTATGTCAATACAAGACAATTATGAGAAATCTTTCCTATCCAAAAGTTCTGTTCGTTGTTGGTATTCTAGGCTTGCTATCAGCTACTTTTTTACTTCTAGAGACACATACTTCTGCAGATTTGCTCAGCTATCAATTTGATAATTCGCTCTACGATGAAAGTGGACAAGCAGACGTTAGATCTGGGTTTGTAGAGTTTTTAGCCCGTGTAGTCATTGATTTTTTCAGAATCTAAGACTTGATACCATTAAGATAATCCTGCACAGACATTCTTCGTTTTCCTGATACTTGTAGTGATTGCACATTGATATAGCCATCAATTGTAGCATACTTCAGTTTTTGATTTGTAATCACTAAATCTCCGGGTTTATCTTTATGAGTTTCCACTGACTCTTCACAAGTAAAGATTTTCATAGTATTCTCCTCTGCGTTTTTAGCGAAAGCTCCCGGATAGGGATTAAGACCTCTGATGAAGTTATAAACATTACGAGTTGATTGATTGAAATCTATTTGGCAAGTTTTGGAAAATATCTTTGGAGCCTTAGTTACAAAGGCATCATCTTGCGGTGTAAGCTGATAATCGCCAGAAGCTATCTTATCAACGCTGCTAGCAACTAAGTCAGCTCCGACTGTCATCATTTTATCGTGAAGAGATCCAGCTGTATCCTTATAGTCAATGGGTACTTTCGCTTGTTCCAGTGTATCTCCTGTATCAATTTCATGTTGGAGCAAAAATGTGGTCAGACCCGTTACTTTCTCGCCTTTGATAATTGCCCAGTTGATTGGTGCTGCACCTCTGTACTTTGGTAACAGTGATCCATGTAAATTCATTGTTCCAAGTCTAGGCATATCCCATACCACGGCAGGTAACATTCTGAATGCCACGACCACTTGTAAGTCAGCATTCAGCGCTTTGAGTTCTTCTCCAAATTCTGCTGATTTCAGATTTTTCGGTTGGAGAACGGGGATGTTGTGTTCAATTGCATACTTCTTTACCGCTGATTCCAAAAGGGTCTTTTTACCTCTTCCACCATACTTATCTGTTG
Source organism: uncultured Saprospiraceae bacterium (assembly GCA_938041445.1). GTDB lineage: Bacteria > Bacteroidota > Bacteroidia > Chitinophagales > Saprospiraceae > JAHDHH01. The sequence continues at coordinate 8,581 of CALISO010000011.1, read as the reverse complement.
ATGTGATTACACCCACGACCTCATGATGAGAAGCGTTAAGTGCAGCTAATGATGGTACGGCAAAATCAGGAGTACCCATAAATACAATCTTCAAAGCCATATATTGTGTTGGATTTCGGTTGTTCAGACTTAGTTAATGTTTACTAAAAGTGCATTGATAGTGAATGAAAATCCCCGATATTTGTATCCATTATAGGAATTTAAGCTTACTAAACACCACACAATGATAAGGACAATCTTAATTACTTGCATAGTTGGACTTGCAATTCAACTTTCAGCTCAAGATTTTAATGTTCAAGGATATGTCTTTGAATCAGGGAATAGAGGATATCTCTATGGTGTAGAAATTAAAGCATACGATTCTGATGAAAACTTAGTCGCAACATCTTATACCAATAATGATGGATTCTTTGAGTTTGATGTGCCTGTTGCTGGTGACTATGATCTTGACATTATCAAGAGTTACTTCAACCCAATGGAGGAGAAAATCACCGTTGCAGATGGTAAGACATTCCTCAAGTATGAAATGAAGCGAGAACCTGGATACTTTTTTGAGGTGACCCTAGCAGAGTCTAGAACGGATGAAAATCAAGTTGTAGACCAAATTAAAGGTGCATTGATCGAGGTATACAATAACACAGATAGAGAACCAGTACTCGTCCTTGAAGATCATCAAGACCATGAATTCAAGCTACATATGTCAAAGGGTAATCACTATACAATCCTCATCCGTAAAGAAGGATACCTTGCAAAGCGAATGGAAGCGTTTGTCAATGTTGATGGTTGTATTTTATGTTTCGAGGGAGTAGGTGATGTGAAGCCAGGTGTTACGGATAACTTGACTGAAGGTAATCAGAATGGTGTTTTACTTGCCAATGTTCAAATGGATTCTATATTCAGAGGAAAGAAGTTGGCTGTTAATAACCTATACTATGATTTAGGTAAGTGGGATTTGAAAGCTGAAGGTAAAGAAGAGTTAGATAAGGTAATCACAATGATGACTGATAATCCTCACCTTTCTTTATTACTTGGATCTCATACTGATAGTCGAGGTAGCGCTTCAAGTAATCAAGCTCTTTCAGAGAAAAGAGCACAATCAGCTGTAAGTTATCTGAGAAGTAGAGGTGTCATCTCATCCAAACGTATCAATTATAAAGGATATGGAGAAGAGAAAATTAATAATGGATGTGTTGACGGAGTGGAGTGTACCGATGAGCAGCATGCTCGTAATCGACGAACAGACTTAGAAATAGTAGGAATTAACGATACTGGAGCCATACAAAAGACGCTTGCACAAATGAAGCAAGAAGAATTTATGGATGAGATGCTTGCAGAGATTCAAGATCAAGGTGTCATAAAAGTAGCCGCAGGAGATACTAGTCAATTGGAGATGATTGAGGCTCAGAATAACAGAGAAAAAGCAAAAGCACAGCAACTTGCTGAAGAGAACAAACAGATTTTAGATGCAGCACAGGCTAAGTTAGAAATGGAAAAACAATATGATGAAGTCATAGAACCTGTTTTAGTTGATGACTCAGGTCTTGCTGAAAAGACTAAACCTATCATAAAGGATCCCATTATTGAAGAGCCAATCATCGAAGAAACAATAGTGAAAACTGTTCCTGATGTACAACCTGTAATTGTAGAGGAGACAATTGTAGAAACTGAAGCTCCACAACCTGCGGCTGATGGATTTACTGGTTATCGAATTGTCATTAGAGAAGAAGCTACAGCGCTAGATCCTGCCGATGAACTGTGGAAAAGACACGACAATTTGGTTGTATACTTTACAGGTGAGAAGTTTATTTATTCGCTCGGAGCTTTCAGTACATTAATGGAAAGCCAAGATGTCCATAAGTCAGCATTCTCTACAGCTTATCCAAATTCATATATCGCTGAATTTGCAAATGGTACCCTTGTGAAGTAAGCCACCTGTTGTTTTACTTTTGTTAAATCAAGTTATAGTCTGTCATATCAAAGCTCTTGCTATGGATTGTGGTATGACTCTCCATTGATAATTGTAAATGCCCGATACAATTGTTCTAGGAATATCACCTTGATCAACTGATGAGAGAATGTCATCTCTGATAATGATAGCTTACGTTGACACTTTTTGTGAATGTTAGCTGAAAATCCATAAGCGCCACCAATCACAAATACGATATTTGGACTTTGCATTCGCCACTTTGTTAATTGATTTGCAAACTTTACTGAACCGTATTGCCTTCCACCTTCATCGAGAAGTACTAAAAAGTCTTTGTTAGTTAGAGTTTTTAACAAAGCGTCTTCTTCCACTTTCATAGTGGCATTCGCATCGTTACCCTTATACTTTGGTGTAAGCTGTTTGATTTCAAACTTAGTATAATGCTTGATTCGCTTAACGAAGGTTTGTACACCTTCCTCTACAAATGGGAATTTAGATTTTCCAAAATAGATAAGTTTGACATTTGCCATAAAGCGATTTATAATGACCAAATGTACACGATGAGATCGAATTCTAATCAATTCGTGATGAACTTCTGTGAAGCAGATTATCTTTATCCATTCATAATAACTATGATTAACAAATATGAAGATATATACTAAAACAGGTGATGAAGGGAAGTCTAGTTTATTTGGAGGCGATCGGATATCTAAGGATGACTTGCGCCTTGAATCATATGGCACAGTGGATGAACTCAATAGTTTTTTGGGTTTACTCATTTCAGAGTTAAAGGACACTTATCCAATGAGTGCGACCTTAATTCGAATCCAACATTTATTGTTTAATATTGGATCACTACTCGCAACAGCAGATGAGAGTCTATTAGCAAGTCTTAGTGGTTTGGATGTAGCAGATATCAAGGTACTTGAAGATGGTATCGATGAGATGCAGAAAGATTTGAAACCACTAACACAATTCATTTTACCTGGTGGTTCGAAAGCGACAGCTTATGCTCATGTATGCCGCACGATTTGCCGTCGAGCAGAAAGACGAATTGTAGGTTTAGATTTAACCAACTCAGCATTCGAATTTGTGGTACCATATATCAATAGGCTATCAGATTATCTTTTCGTGCTAGCTAGGCATATTAATGCGGATCTGGGTCATGAAGACGTCACCTGGCAATCCTAATATCCATTAAGTAATATGAGAATTCATTTTATCGCAATAGGCGGAAGTATCATGCATAACCTTGCCATCGCTCTTAGTCGCAATGGGCATTCTGTGACTGGTTCAGATGATGTAATTTATGGGATATCTCACGACAAGTTATCTGAAGAAGGGCTACTGCCATCAGAGTTTGGTTGGTTCCCAAAGACTATCACTAATGACATCGATCTTATCATTCTAGGTATGCATGCTAAGATTGATAATCCTGAGTTATTGGCTGCAACAGAGTTAGGAATACAAATTCAATCATTTCCAGAATTCATAGCATCTCACTCTCAAGATAAACAACGTGTAATTGTAGCAGGTAGCCACGGTAAAACAACTACGACTTCAATGTTGATGCATATATTGAAGAAACAAAAGAAAGATTATGATTATTTAGTCGGAGCTCAATTAGCTGACTTTGACTTGATGGTGCAGTTGTCAGATGCTCCATTGATCGTTATTGAAGGAGATGAATACCTTTCTTCAGCGATTGACCGAAGGCCTAAATTTGTGCATTATAATCCGCATATCACCATCATCACGGGCATTGCTTGGGATCATGCCAATGTATTTCCAACAGCTGATGATTACGCATCTCAATTTGATAACTTGCTAAGTACTCTTGCAGATGGTGCTTCTGTGTACTATGACGCCAATGATCCACAGCTTGTAGACTTAGTAAATCAATATGCAGATAGACTAAATGTAAAAGGATATCTTGGGTTAGATGGAGTAGGTGATATTGTCGCTAGTAATGGTGTAGAATATCAAATGCATATTTTTGGTCGACACAATCGAAAAAATATGCATGCTGCATTATTAGTAACTAGAGAACTTGGTATCGATATAGAAGATGGTTTGCGTTCATTGCAATCTTTCCAAGGAGCGGCGATGAGACAACAATTGATTCAGGAATCCAATCCAAAAATATATAGAGACTTTGGCCATGCACCAAGTAAAGTAAGAGCAACTATAGAAGCAGTAGTTGAGAATCATCCGGATGAAAAAATTGGTGTCATTGTAGAATTGCATTCCTATAGTAGCATGCTGGCAGATTTTATACCACAGTATGCAGGAGTCTTTGACGATGTAGTGGCTGCTGCAGTCTGTGTAGATAAGCATGCTTTTATTATTAAAGGCATGCCAGTCCTTGATCCAGAAGAGATTAAGTCTGCATTTGCATCAAAAGATTGCAACGTAATTTATGATGCCAGTAGCTTACGGGATCTTATAGATAGCTGGCAGCAATATGATGTCTTACTCCTCTTGAGTAGTGGGAATTTAATGGGAGTCGAACTTGGAGACTGATCCAGTCCAGATAACCTATTTCAAGCTATGCATTTCCAAAGTAGATTTCAATGATCCTAAATGGTGAGATCTAATTCTTTTTAGAACCTAAGTCATTCTGTCAGTCATTTTGACAAGTTTGACAGTTTGAAAGTACTTATTATGTAGGTTTGTCAGAGTATTTTGACCCCAATCTGATTGGTATAACTCTTGACTGTGTATTGCTGTAGTTGGTGATTTAAAGATTTGCAACTACAACAAATAAGTAATAACATTTATAAAACACATAATATAGTATGGGTAAAATTATCGGTATTGATTTAGGTACGACGAATTCGGTAGTTTCAGTAATGGAAGGAAACGAGCCAGTTGTTATTCCTAATGAAGAAGGAAGAAGAACGACTCCTTCGGTCATTGCATTTTTGGATGGTGGAGAACGTAAAGTGGGTGATCCAGCAAAGCGTCAAGCAATCACTAATCCTACAAGAACGATTGCTTCGATAAAGCGATTTATGGGTCAGAGATATAGCGAGAGTGGTAGTGAGGTTGATCGTATGGCTTATGAAGTAGTCAAAGGAGACAACGATACAGTCAGAGTCAAGATTGATGATAGACTATACACTCCACAAGAAATCTCAGCAATGGTCCTTCAGAAGATGAAAAAGACTGCAGAAGACTTTCTTGGGACAGAGGTGACTGAAGCAGTAGTAACTGTGCCAGCATACTTCAATGATTCTCAGAGACAAGCAACAAAGGAAGCTGGTGAGATTGCAGGACTAAAGGTCAGTCGAATTATCAACGAACCTACTGCAGCGGCTCTTGCTTACGGTATGGACAAGCAAGGATCAGATAGTACTATCGTAGTCTATGACCTTGGTGGAGGAACATTTGATGTTTCTATTCTAGAGCTTGGAGACGGTGTTTTCGAGGTAAAATCCACTAATGGTGATACTCACTTGGGAGGAGATGATTTTGATCAATTAATCATAGACTTTTTAGCAGATGAGTTTAAGTCAGCTGAAAATATTGATCTTAAGAAAGATCCAATGGCGCTTCAAAGACTAAAGGAAGCGGCAGAGAAAGCAAAGATTGAATTATCATCTTCGACACAAGCTGATATCAATTTGCCATATGTCACAGCAGTGGATGGGGTGCCTAAGCACTTGGTCACTAAGTTGACTAGAGCTAAGTTTGAGCAGATGTCTGATGATCTTGTCAAAAGAACATTGATTCCTTGTCAAGAGGCATTAAAAGACGCCGGCTTATCTAAGTCTGATATTGATGATATTATTCTTGTAGGTGGTTCAACTAGAATCCCTAAGATTCAAGAAGCAGTAGAAGAGTTTTTTGGCAAGAAGCCAAATAAGTCTGTCAATCCTGATGAGGTAGTTGCAGTAGGTGCTGCTATCCAAGGTGGTGTGTTGAGTGGAGATGTACAAGATGTGCTCTTACTAGATGTCACTCCACTTTCACTTGGTATCGAGACTATGGGTGGTGTATATGATGTGGTCATTGAGGCTAACTCAACTATTCCAACTAAAAAGACTAAGACTTATTCAACTGCTGCAGAGAATCAACCTAGTGTAGAGATTCATATCCTGCAAGGTGAAAGACCAATGGCACGTGATAACAGATCAGTTGGTAGATTTATTTTGAGCGGTATCCCTCCAGCACCTAGAGGTGTACCACAGATTGAGGTCACATTCGATATGGATGCTAATGGTATACTTAGCGTTTCTGCAAAGGACAAAGGAACTGGCGTAGAGCAAAATATCAGAATCGAAGCTTCAACTGGACTTTCTCCTGAAGAGATAGAAAAGATGAAGCAAGAAGCTGAAGCAAATGCAACAGCTGATAAAGAGGCTAGAGAGAAAGTAGATAAGCTCAATGCTGCTGATACACTTGTTTTCCAAACTGAGAAACAAATCAAGGACTACGGTGATAAGATTCCTGCAGAGAAGAAGGAGACTATAGAGGCTGCAGTAGCAGAATTGAAAGAAGCGCATAAGATGCAAGACATCGCAGCAATAGATACCGCATCAGAGAAGTTGAATACAGCTTGGCAAGCAGCTAGCGAAGATATTTACAAGGCTTCACAAGAAGCTGGAGAAGGTGGAGCTGGTCCAGAAGGCGCGACTGCAGATGCTGGTGAAGGTTCGGACGACACTGCTGCAGAGGATGTAGAATTCGAAGAGGTAAGCGAGGAGGATAGCTAGTAAGCTTTATTCCACTTATGTAAAATACCAAGAGGCACTTAACGATAAGTTAGGTGCCTCTTTTTTTTGCTATATCCTTAATGCTAATGTTATCTACAAATACATTATTCTGATTTTCCACCAATTAGAAATTTAAAATCCTAATATCTCCTAAACTACCAAATTAATGTCGACATCTGACATTTTGAATTAAACATTAACTTTTTTTGAAATCGTAGCCAACCCTTTTCCAATTGAAATCATAATGGGAGTAATTAAAATAAAAATTATGATTCAATATCAACACAAACTATTCACGGTTTTACTCTTATTGCTCTTGCAAATTCCAATAAGCAGTGAAGCTCAGACAACGTTGGAAATCGATTTCGACGATTGTATTTCAAACTTTAGTTCAGGAACAAACATGGATTTTACGGAATTCACGGCTGACGTTTCAGGAGACAATCCAAATGAGCTATCCTTAGAGGGAGGTCATCTATATAGAGATAACCCAGAAAGCAATTCACATTCTTGTACACCTGGTTTCGATGGAAATCCAGCTATGTGTGTTAGCTATTTAGCTGACTGTATTCCGGATTTTACTAGTGAGAGGTCAGTACGTATTGACTTGAGAGTAGATCCAGAAGAAGGTCAAACGTCTTCACTAACCACCTTAAGTTTTTATCATTTAGCACCAACTAATTTTGCTTGGATAAATGGTACTAGTGGCCCGAATAATTATGCTCAATATTTTGGTGTTCAGATTCAATCTGAAGATGGAAATGTTCTTTTGCAAGTCGATAGTGTAGCGAGTACACAAGATTGGCAATTATACACACTCGATCTTGAAGGGGTCGACGGCTTTGTTGTTGATCAATCTACATTATTTCAAATTCGAATCTTACCATTCTGCCCAATAGATAATGGTGCAACTATTTCTATTTGGGATATTGATCAATTTGTTGCAATGACTGCATGTGAAGTCGAAGCTGCTACTTTAATAGGAGAAGATCAGTCATTCTGTGTTGGAGATGGTATTGCTGATAATATTGCAGCTGATGCTATTACAGTTGAAGCAGGTACAGGATCAGATACTCAATGGGTCATAACAGATGGTAATACTGGCGAAATCTTAGGATTACCACCTTCATTTGATGTCGTTGATTTTGATGGAGCTGGTAATGGTGTATGCAACGTTTACTTAGTTACATTCAGTGGTAACTTGACCGGTCTGGAGATGGGCAGTACGATAATGGATATAGATGGATGTTTTGCACTTTCTAATAGTATTGCTGTGGAAAGAAGGCAACCTGATGGAGGTATTATTTCAGGCGGACCATTTGAGTTTACAGTAGATGGTGATCCAGACTTGATTCCAGCAGGTTCAATTACTCTTGACAATGCAAGTGGAACAACATTTCAATGGGTAGTGACTGATGATGAAGGTTACATTTTAGGATTACCACCAATGCCAAGTGTAGTTGACTTTGACGGAGCAGGAGCAGGGGTATGTAACATCTGGCATCTAGCATATGATGGAGAGATTACAGGTTTAGCACCTGGAATGAACGCAGCAGATTTTGAAGGCTGTTTCAGTCTTTCTAACCCAATAGAAGTGATCAGAACAAATGCAGGCGATTGTCAAGCTAACGGAGGAATCTTATTCGGTGGACCATTTGAGTTCACAGTAGGCGATGGCGAAGCAGATATGATACCAGCAGGGTCAATCACAGTAGCAAACTCTAATGGATCAACATTCCAATGGATCGTAACAGATGACGAAGGCTATATCTTAGGATTACCACCAATGCCAAGTGTAGTAGACTTTGACGGAGCAGGAGCAGGAGTGTGTAACATCTGGCACTTAGCATATGATGGTGACATCACAGGACTAGCGCCAGGATTAAATGCAAATGACCTTGAGGGATGCTTCAGTCTTTCAGCGCCAATCCAAGTAATC
>CALISO010000010.1 GCA_938041445.1 uncultured Saprospiraceae bacterium | reverse complement strand
TGTGGCAAGTGGAGGCCTGGCTGTGCTTTATGACATTCTGTAGTAACTCTACTACGATGTAGTAGATTTTGGTTTCTTGTTCTGGAGGTATATTAGAATTGAGATTCTCATTTTCAATATGAAAGGACAACTCCTCGTGATCATAAGAATTAATCAAAGCCTTCAGTGCTGCCAGAAGTCCATCTCTGATCAAGACAGGAGGATATAGTTCATGTGATAGTTGTCTTGTCCTTTCTGCTGCTTCAACTATAAGCTGTGCTGCCTTGTCAGCGGCCTGCGTGGAGTCATTTTGCTGAGAGAGTGACTTTAGGTGAAAGGAGGCCGCAGTAAGGTGGCTTGCTATGCCATCGTGGAGTGTGGCAGCTACTCTTTTTCGTTCTTGCTCTTCTCCATCTAGTTGAGCGTTGATGGCGGTGAGTTGTCCTTGTTGTTCTGTTTCTTTGATTTGTTGTTGGAGGTTAGTTTGTTTTAGTTTGTTTATTCTTCTGAATCCGTATAGGCCGATTAGGGATAAAGTGAGAAGCCCTCCTAAGGAAAGAGAGGTGATGTAGGCTTGTTTTCGTTTTATAGTTTCTTGAGAGAGGTTGTTTGTTAGTTTTTCGTTTTGATATTTTTCTTGGAGTTCTCTTACTGAAATAGATTGCTGGACAGTGTCATATTCTTTGCTCAGTTTATATGATAGATCTAAGTAATGAAATGAACTATCGACCATATTTATAGAAGAAAAACATTCAGATATCCATTTGTAGGCTAAAACATAACTTAGGCTATGAATTTTTGTAGATTTCGACTTTAGCCCATTTCGATAGTATTGTAAGGCAATTTTAGGTTTTTCTTGAAGTTGATAAATGTTTCCAATATTTAAGTTCACAACGAATTTTCGAAGTTCGTAAAATTCCGAATTTACTTTTTCTGATTCAACAAGAGCATGATTATATTCTTTGATCGCTTTTTCAAAATTTTCTTCGTGAAGTTCGTGGTAAATTGCTTTTGTTGAATGTATTTTAGATAAAGTTTCGAATTGGGCTAATTTGTTTGCTCGAAAAATCAAAGTGTCCCATTGATTAGAACTAATAAAAACCTTTTGACTATCAATGAAAGCAAATTCATGATTAGCTCTAATTGTAAAGTATTGATATTTTAAACGAGATAGGTCATTAGTACAGCGCGTACCATAGTCTTTTAGAAAACTGTAAAACGCAGTTTTGTCATCGCACTTGTATATGTGATATTCTAATATTCTATCTAAAGTATGGCAAGCAAGGTTGTTGTCCAAAGTGGATTTAGCCTCCTTAAAAACGTCAAGATAGATTTGATAGGCTTTTTCTTCTTTGCTTTCCATTGATTTAAACAAACTATCAGCATGAATTAGTTTGCTAATGAGTGTGTCATTCATTATGCTACTTAGATTTATTATAATGACTAATAGAATCATAGTAGTGAATAATAATTGTTACACTGCGAAGGCCACTTCAAAATTATAATAGACTGACCTGGCAGATCTTGACTCTTGATCCAGCGAAACTCAGCATAGAGTATTGCTCAATGACTTTGAATTTACAAGTGCTATTATCAAATTGAACAATAGAAGTTGGATTGGAGGTGCTTGTTTCGTCGACTATTATCATATCTAAAGTTTGCCCAATTTCTAACTTTAAATCTGGATCTATTTTACATGTAAAAGGGATTCTGCTAGTATCAATTGATGGTGTTTTGCCTAACGTAAATTTAAAGAAAGATGCTCTACATGTATCAGTATTATTTGGGATGTGTTCAACATTTTTTATTTTCTTGTATGATTTTTCACTATAAATTTCATGTACTATTTTGAATTTTATCTCCGTGACAGTACTGTCTTTTATTATTGGCTTTCCCGTAATACCGAAAAAGGTTGGCTCTCCTTTGTTTGGGGTGGAAGCATCAATGTGGAATATTTGATATTCCGACTTGAAACAAGCTACATTGAATTTGTAATTCTTTAAAATTTCATAGTCTTCTGGAAGAAATCCCTCTATAACTTCAACTTCGTTACCTCCTAACTCAATTGTCATGTTTTGCGGGCGGAAACCTTCGATACAACTGTTCATTGATATTAGTATTATGAAGAGCGCTATGCCGTTGCCTGATTTATTCATTTCGTTGTATTTAGCTTTTAATATTGCTCAATCCCACACTCCCCCTAACACCCAGCTTACTAATCAAATTCTTCCGATATCCATCCACAGTATGTTTGGACAGATGAAGTTCTTTTGCAATTTCTTCGCTGGTATATTCTTGGGAGATGAGGTTTATAATTTCTTTTTCTCTTGGTGTTAACTGACTGAGCATGGCTCGTTCTTGAGCAGTGTCAATCTTTATATCTACACCTGCCGAAGCATTGATGCTGCTTTGGATGATATCGTCAAAGTACTTCTTGCCAGCTGATGCACTTTCTATAGCTGCTATGATGTGGGAAGCGGCTGATGATTTAGAAAGGTAGGCCATGGCACCAGACTTAATAGCCTTTTTGATTAGAGCTATATCGCTGTATGCAGAAAGCACCATTGCGATCTTGCCACTTGCCTTTACTTGTTGAACTAGTTCACAGCTATCTCCAGAACCAAGATTCATATCGATGATATAGACATCACTTTTGTCTTGTTGTATCCGTGTGATTCCGTCTTCGTGATTGTGAGCTATTCCAACTACTTCAAAATTGTCATTTTGATTCAATAGAGAAGCCATAGCATCTGTCAATGCACGATGGTCATCTATTAATGTGATGGTAGTCTTGGCTTTCACGTTTCCTAATATAGTCAAACCTGAGAAAAGCGGGGAATCCCAATTTGCATTTAGTTAATATTCATTAGTCAATATTAACCATTCGATCATGATATGATAAGTGATTGATAGAGTAACCTTGAAGCTAATCTCTTAAATTATGACTTAATCTACTTTCCCATAAGCGTTTTACCTTTTCAATGGATTATATAAGTGTCAACCATTAGAAACCCATAGATTTAAGACATATGATTAGATTTAGCTTCCTTTCACTAATAGCCATACTTACTTTCTCACTTTCATCTTGCTATGAAGACAGTCTCATTGATACTACGACCACGACAACATCTACACCAGGTGTTAGGTACGTCCATGACATTATAGGTGTTGTCTTAGATGCAGAAGGTATCGGTATAGACAATGCGGAGATCAGTATTGGAGAGGTTGTGACTTTCGCTGATGACAATGGCAACTTTGCATTACGAAATGTTGAGATAAGCGAAGAA
>CALISO010000009.1 GCA_938041445.1 uncultured Saprospiraceae bacterium | reverse complement strand
TGAGTTTTTCAGCGATGTAGGCGGCATTCTCACAGGCACGGTCAACTCTTAAGTGTAAGGTCTTGATTCCTCTAATCGTCAAGAAGCAATCTTGTGGGCCTGGTACTGCTCCACTTGCATTCTGGATAAATCTGAGTTGGTCAGCTATGTCTTTGTCTTTCACGACAACAGCACCCAATACGACATCTGAGTGACCATTGATATACTTAGTTGCAGAGTGTAAGACGATATCAGCACCTAGGTCGAGAGGATTCTGTAAGTATGGTGAGGCGAATGTGTTATCCACACAGATCATCATATTATCATTACCATAAGTCTCTGCTGTATGCTTGATATCTATGATCGATAACATCGGATTCGTCGGTGTCTCTATCCATAAGAGTTTAGTCTTGGCAGTGATAGCTTGACTGATAGCCTTATCATCTCTGAAGTCTACAAACAAAAATTCAATTCCATAGCGTTCATACAATTTGACCATTAGTCTATAAGAGCCTCCATAAAGATCATTAGTAGACACAACTTGGTCACCTGGCTTGAGTAGCTTTAGTATTGCATCTAATGCAGCTAGTCCACTACCGAATGTGATGGCATCTGTTCCATTTTCTAGAGCAGCGAGGTTATTCTCAAGGACTGTACGTGTTGGATTTTTTGTTCTTGCATATTCGTAACCTTGGTGATTTCCTGGACTCTTCTGTACGTATGTAGATGTCTGGAAGATAGGTGTCATAATTGCTCCAGTAGAAGGATCTGGAGTTACACCAGCGTGGATAACTTTAGTTTCGAATTTCATATGGGATTGATCAGAAGGTGTTAAATGAAGAAGAGGTTTACCACAAAAGTAGTAAACCTCTTCTTTAAAGTTTGTAGGCTAAACTGTACAGCTTACTTATTTACTGACTCGCTTAGTGCTTTTCCAGCTTTGAACTTGATCATAGTCTTAGCTGCGATTTTGATAGTTTCTCCTGTTGCAGGGTTTCTACCGTCTCTTGCTGCTCTCTCTGATGTAGAGAATGTTCCGAATCCTATGAATGAAGCTTTGTCTTTACTTTTTAATGTGTTTTCAATCGCTCCAAATACTGCCGCTACTGCATCACCTGCTTGTGCTTTAGAAATTCCAGCTGAATCAGCTACGTGGTCTACTAAATTACCTTTGTTCATTTTGATAAAAGTTTAGATTAAATAAAAAATCGCTACCTCTCGATAACGAGTGGCAAAGTTACTTGCACTATCATAATAAACAACGGTTTTACATTAATATTTTCTTAATAAGTCAATAAATATGGGTGTTCAGGAGTTTTTTAGGGGTAATTACTGAATAAATCACGTAGTTTTAACTCTTACTATGAAGAATCTACTCAAAATCAATAAAGCTGTCTTCCTACTTATTTTTGCGATTTCGATGACAATCGTGTCCACAACAGGCTGTCGAAGTAAGAAAGAAGGCTGTGGCCAAGAGGAAGCTTATGCTCCTCCCACTGATCGTCAAGGCAACTTATCCACTAAGAGAGGAAGTTCAAATCTCTATGGAAAAAAGATGCGTAAGCGTAGCGGTAGGTAGTAACTTACTTTTGTTTTTTTAAGTACCAGGATCCTATTGAATTCAGTGATAGGAGAAGCATCATCAGAGTCATTCCTGGAAATACTGCCATCCACCAATAGCTCATCCTGTCTGTTGACTCCTTTATCATTGATCCAAGTGAGACCTGATCTATTGGTATACCTATACCTAGAAATGAAAGTGTTGACTCCAGTAAAATGATACTGATAAGGCTAAAGCAAAACTTAGCTATCAGAGGTGCTATCGTATTGGGTAATAAATGTTGTAAATAGATGTGACGGTGACTAGCTCCACTTGCTAATGCTGACTTGACAAAGTCTTGCTTGCTCAGTTTGATAAGTTCTCCTCTGATCAATCGTGTGTAAGTCGGCCACAGAAGAAAAGCGATGATAATCGCTAATGAGACATAGTTTATAGATGAGACAATTGAAGAGAAGATGATTACAACCATAATCAATGGAATAGTCTTCCAAACTTCAATCACTTTAAGACTTGCTTCATCCATAGATAGGTGACCATTGTGCTGTGAAGTCTCTCTCCATATGAGTGTCAAAAGAGCCAGATAACTGATAGTGAAAAATGTAAAATCTAAGTTGCTGCCAATAATCACCACTCCTAGTAAATACAAAGTATACCAAACGACAATAGCACCCCCTATCAGATAGCCTAATTTGATACGTGTAGATCGATAATATTGGTAAGTGGCAACGTATGCTATTAATGCACCTATAACTGCTGCTAACATAGCAGCAAGCAAGGCGAATCCAGTCGCTACTTTGAGGCCATTTCCGATTCCAGCAAGTGTATCTCTACCCAACTTGTCTGTGCCAAACAGATGGAAGTGACCAGTCTTGGCTGATGTGGTAAAGGGAGCCAATCCTTTATCAGGGATAGAGATCGTCCCATAGCTATATCCTACAAGACCATCCTCTTGAAAGATAACAGAAGATAATAGCCCGAAGAGTACAAGACTCACTAAGCAGCATATTGCGATAATTAGTGACTTACTCATCCGATAATTGCTGCTTAACTCTTGGGTCAAATATGGCGTATAGCAAATCACTTGCTAGATAACTCAATGTGGTGATTATGGCGATCAAGGTGACAATTGGTACAACCATCATCCAATCACTTACACTGATGGCACTTAATAACAACAGGCCGACTCCAGGAATATTGAATATCTGCTCAATGACCACACTACCTCCCAGGGCAACAGGTATGGTCAGAGTGAAGATTGTTACAAGTGAGATCATCATATTTGGTATCATATGATTCATCAGGATGATTCTGTGAGATAACCCTCTTGCTTTGAGGCTATCGATATATGGGGACTTGGCAATATCTATGTAGATGTTTTTGACCTGAGTCGCAAGGTAGGCTACCGAGAATATCACAACCAGGATAATCGGAAGTGTATAATATGTCATCGGTATATCTCCATTGACAAAGACATCTACTCTTGGAAAAACATCTAGGTATTTGCTATAAAGTGGAGTAGTCAAGTAGACCACTGCAAGGGAAGCAACCCAAAAAACTGGTAATGAAGCAAGTGAGTAAAAGAATACATCAAGAATTCTACTAGAAAGTCTATCTGGATGTCGTCCCATCAATACTCCTAATCCGAAGGCTAACAAGAAAGTGAATAGAAGTGCAGGTAGCATATAATTGAGAGTATACCCAAATGCCTTCAATGTTGTTGACAACGTATTGGACCCATCTATGGAAGATGAGCCAAAATCTAACGTTATCAATCCCATAAACCAAGAGTGAAATTGATTATCTGCACCATACCATTGGAAAGAAGGAAGAATGGCTGTTGTCTTAGATGGAGTGATAGCGCCATAGAAGACTGGTTTATCTAGTCCTAACCGAATGAATTCTGCATCGTAAATAGGTTGATCATACAGACCATCACTATTTAGGAAGTCTACTCCTTTATTTTCCAATGATTGGATAACAGGATCATAAGGAAAAAGCTTAGTCAATGTAAATAATGCATAGACGATAAACATCAATAGTGGGATGATCATCAATATCCGTCGTATACTATACTTAACCATCAGTAGTTTTGAGTTACTTATTTGTAAACGTATTGGCAAAATAGCCAGGACGTTTAGAGGTTGCTATACCTGTGAATGCATTATTGAGGACTATTAATTCTACAGGTGCATAGAGCGGAATCACTGGAACTTGATCGTACAATATATCAACGAACTGTTCATAGTGTTCCTGTCGCTTAGCTGCATCACTTTCATTTTTAATAAGTAATATCAGCGAGTCAGAAACCTCAGTATGAAACCCTGATCTGTTCTTACCATCGATGACATCATTATCGCTATGCCATCGTGAGTAAGGATTGTCATCAGCATCATCAAATGAGGCTAACAATGCTGCTGCTTCATAATTGTGCTTATTCACATTCTCACTGATATAGCTTCTTGCATCTTTTTGGATGATGTTGATATCATAGCCTACCTTCATAGCGCTATCTTTCCAGAGTAGAGCAATAGTTTTTGAAAGATTACTTCCCGATATATAGAAGTCAATAATGAGTTCTTCAAGGTTACCATTGATGTACTTATCTATTGTACCATTATTATTAGAGTCAGTCCATCCTGCATTTTTTAGGAGTGCTGCCGCTTTATCAAGATCATAGGTTCTTGGCTGTTGTTTTGGATAGTATCTCTTGCTTGGATGGAAAAGTACAGAAGCGGGTTGGCCGAGTCCATTTGCTTCAGCTTCTAAGATGGATTTCACGTCAATTGTATGGGCAATAGCTTTCCTCACTTTTGCATCTGTCAGTTCTGGATCGCGAGTATTCAGCCCAAGGAAGGCCATCCGCATCCCATCATATTGGATAAAGGAGAACTTAGATGCCATTGTCTCATCTTGCTCTAGGGTTAAATATTGTTCTGGGTCGATATACATAGTCATATCAATCCCACCATCTTTGAGCAATGTTACTCTAGCATTACTATCCTTGATGATTTTGAATAGAATGGTATCCATCCCTGTTTGTAAATAGGGATTACTAGAGCTTTCTTCCGCCCAATGATTTTCTATTTTGGTCAATTGTACATACTGATCAGTCTCCCAACTATCTAACTGATATACACCTGCGTGATGGATGTTTGTTCGATATGTTTCTGGCGTATAATAGGCATTAATTACACTGGAGATATTCGTATCTGAGGCAATTGTTTCATTCAGAAATTTGTCATCAGACCATTGAGAAGATTCATACTTGCGTAAATGATGAGCTGAGTCAAATCTCATTTCCTGCAAAGGATAAAAAGTAACCACTGTTTCTAATAACCACATTGATGATCGGTCACAGATTACTCTGAAGGATTTAGGATTGGTTGCATCGATCTGTATATCCTTAATGATACCTAAGTAAGGTCTCCACGCATCCGCTTGACTACCAGGATGTACTACAAGCTTATACGCAGCAGCATAGTCATATGCAGTAATCGGGCTTCCATCTTTCCAAGTAGCACTTTGCTTTATGATTATGTCAAATGCGACTCTATTGTCATCTAAGTCTATTATCGCAGGTAGCTCTTCAATTAAGATAGGAGTAAGGACACGTTCTTCAGGATGATAGTCTGCTAGAGGTAGAAAGATGTTTTGGAATATCTCTCTAGCTGCATTCTTTGGGTTAAAAAATGGGTGAAGTTTTTCTGGGTCGGACTTTACTCCGATGGTAAAAGTATTACTTGTTGATTTCTGCGTCTTGTCACCTTTGCACGAAGCAAATGCAAGTGCTATGATTGTCGTCATCACAAGAATTCTTGTCAATGATGATAATGATGTGATATTTAGAAGAGTCATACACGAATGTAATAAATTCTTATCTGTATTGAAAAAGCATCAATAAGCAGGAGAATAAATTCATCAGTAAGTCGCAACAATTTCCACGAAGAATTGTGATATCAATACAAAACTACCATTATGTCACAGCAGAAGACCATTGTTATTACTGGAGGTACAGGTTTAGTTGGTTCCAGATTCATAGAATTATTTGGTGATGATCATATGGTCTATATCTTCACTAGAGGCAATCGGTCAGATACTGATCAAGTCAAATATATTAAGTGGGATGTAGAAAAGCAGTGGGTTGATAAGGATAAACTACCTGCTAAAACAGATGTCCTCATCAATCTTGTAGGTGCAGGTATTGCCGATAAGCGCTGGACAGACGAACGAAAAAAAGTCCTAATTGATAGTCGAGTAAAAGCAACAGAACTTCTCCATAAAACTTATCGAGATCAATCTGTAGAGACTTATATAGGTGCAAGTGCAATTGGATACTATGGTGATCGCGGGGAAGAAATCTTGACGGCGGATTCTCCCTCTGGTAAAGCAGGATTCCTCTCAGAGTGCTGTGTCTTATGGGAAGAAAGCCATCAAGCAATCAAGTCCATCGCATCAAATCATTATATCCTGAGAATCGGAATCGTTCTCTCTAGCCAAGGAGGAGCTCTGCCTAAGTTATCCTTACCATCTAAGTTGGGAGGAGCTGGATACTTTGGTGATGGTCAGATGTACTATTCTTGGATTCACATTGATGACTTGTGTGGGAGTATGCAATATCTAATCGACAAGGCCCCAGCTTCAAGAGTGTACAATGGTGTTTCACCTGAACCTATCCGACTCAAGGAACTGATGAGGGCCGTCAAAAGTGTCTATGCGAAATATGCATTATTATTGCCAATACCAATATTCGGTGTCAAGTTGGCGATGGGAGAGATGGTTACGATGTTGACAAACAGCAATAGAGTTGTCCCCAATCACCTTGTGCTAGCGGGATATGAGTATCAATACCCAGATATCCACCAAGCACTTCAGCATATCAAATCAAATGATGTGTAACTTAAACTCCAAATTGTCTTAAATGATGATCTAGGTGCTTACTGAATGTCGTATTCCATTCTTTTGCCGTGAGCTTACCCAAGGAAACAGACTCTTTTCCGTCAAACATAGCTTCACCATGTTGTTGAGTCTGTTGCATATATGCAATGAGCTTAGCTTTTTCCACTTCAAAATCTCGTTTGTCAGAAATGATAAATTCTGGTGCTGTCCTTCCGTTTTTAGGATATGGCTTCTCTCCAGCAACTTGATTTTTTATCAAGAGCTTGAGTAGCCAAAGTTTGATACCTTTTGCTTTAGGAAGTGACTCGTCATAACACATGTCATATGCGACATTGCAATGAGCAAGCATCTGATCCACAGACATTTTTCCCCAATTGGCTTCGGTAGAAGGAGAAAGGTTATTGATTCGATCTATTGTGTTATTTAGTCCATCTTGAGAAAACAGGTTGGCATATGGCATAATGTTATTTTTAAATTTAAGAAAGTCTAGATGTTGATTATGGGATGACAATCTGCTCTAAAATAATAACAACTCTAATATTCAGATAATCAAAAAAAAGAGGTAGCAAATCCAATCTGCTACCTCTTTACCTTATTATCTATAAGATTCTCTGCGTTTGATGGCTTTACTGTAGAGTACTCTTAAACTCACCTGAGAAATCTACAAGGGTCCCCCCATTTCCATCAAGAGCGATAGTGCCATCGAAGGTAGCCTCTACCGCATCACCCATATTATATCCTAGTTCTGTAAATGTGATAGTCATTGATCCTGTGGCATTATCAAATACACCTACTAGATCAGTATCTGTAAATAGTAGCGCATACTCTGGAATATAGGTTCCAGGGCCATCAGTCATCGGGATGCCAATCGTTGAAAAACCACTAGTATTATTGATAGAACCTGAAAGGTAAATGTACGTCTCTAGACCACTACTATCTATAGCAGTCTGTGCATATGCAGTTTCCATTGTGTAGGTAGTACCATCCATTTCATAGAAAAAATATTCTGTCAATTCATCACACGTTGATAATATTCCTAGGTCTATATCAGCCTGGCCATTGATGTCTACCTCTATCGGTGTACTCTGTTGTAAATCGTCAACATTGTATGCAGTGATCGTTGCAACTGAGGTGCCTTCGCAGATATCGATAGCACTACTAAAGTTGCCTTCTTCATCTGTATAGAGAAACTGAATGCCACCTTGATATTCAACAAGGACATTCCCATTTGTAACTGGATTGCCATCACAGCTTGTGACACTCCCTGAGAAGTGGACAATGTACTCTGAATCATCAATGACAATAGGGTCAAGTACAACGTCGCTATCAAACGGTCCTATGTCGGCAGTATAGACTAGCTGGTTACAAGAGTTGTAAATATTAATAATGAGTGATTCATTCTTTGGAATCTTACCATAGAAATTGCCGTCTCCATCTGTATAGCTACATCCTGAAATTACTGACTCAGCGATGATAATCTCCACTAAGACATTAGATATACCAACACCATTACCATTGACAACAGAGCCTTCAACTTCTACTAATGGGTATGGTACATCACAGTTCCAAAATGAAAAGTGACTAACATCACCAACATAGACACCATCAACAAGTGTCGCTTCTCCATCTTCTATCCAGTAACCAGTTTCTTCATCAAAGAACCAAAGCGGAATCGAAACTGGAGCGGCATCGAGTAGTTCTGCAGGGACTTCGAAAGAAAGTTGTGCTGTACTACCATCAGCAATATTTAGCGGTGAACCATCTGGAGCTTCCAACTCCACGGCCAGCATACCAAATGTTGCTAATTGCATGATATCACTATCGATATTGACAGCTCTTAGATCACCTGGCATAGTTTGTAGGGTATTGACATCAGTCGGGTCAAGCCATTCTGCAAATACATTGACAGTCCCGTCATAAATGTTTCCATCTGCATCTTTAATACTGGAAGCACCTAATGCTAATTGATTCTTACCACCAATCATTATGTCACCACCATTGTTCGCATTGATACTTCCCTTCATTGACTTCTCTATTAGTTTGATAGTTGTATTAATGTCGGTTCCTCCTTCACTCTCAATGAGTCTTGCTCCGTGAAAATAGCCTGGGGCTGTGACGGAGACTAGATTTCCATATCCATTAATCGTAATATCCTTCGCATTGAAAAGACCATTTTCGTCTGTGCTTATTGTCATATTGTTGATAGTGACAACAGCATCAACTACAGGAAGATTATTTACTGTGATGACTCTACCATAGACATTAGCAGTGATGGATTCCATTGGAGGGTTTACCATAATGTCGGTAGGAGTCCCTGGTACATCGATAATTTCGTTGTCCTTGTTACACGAGGTAACTAGTATGCATAGAAGCATACTTGAGAAAATTAAAAGTGTCAAATTTTTCATTTTGATATTGTGTTGGATGGATAGAACACGTCTATCCAATTATTATATACTATTAGTGTCCAAAGTGCTGCATCACATAGTAAATTAAATTACATTTTTTTACAAGACTACATCCATCATTGCTCGTACTAGTGATATTGCATATAGTCCAGCGGTTTCTGTTCTTAGGCGTTGGTGTCCAAGATTTACACGAGTATATCCAAGCTCAGTGGCAAATGTGATTTCATCAGGAGTA
>CALISO010000008.1 GCA_938041445.1 uncultured Saprospiraceae bacterium | reverse complement strand
TTGAAATGTCGTATTCTGCTCTGGATCTAGCACTTCTAGTAACGCTGAGGATGGATCTCCTCTGAAATCCTTGCCTATCTTATCTATCTCATCAAGAATGAAGACTGGATTAGAGGATCCTGCTTTACGCAAAGACTTGATGATACGACCTGGCATTGCTCCGATGTATGTCCTTCTGTGTCCTCTGATTTCTGATTCATCGTGCAGACCACCGAGTGACATTCTGATAAATTCTCTCCCAAGAGCCTTCGCAATAGACTTACCTAGACTCGTCTTACCGACACCTGGAGGGCCTACTAGGCAGATGATAGGTGCCTTCATATCCCCTTTGAGTTTTAGCACTGAGAGATGTTCGAGGATACGTTCTTTGACATCTTTGAGCCCGTAGTGATCTTTATCTAGGATCGCTTTGACATTCTTGAGGTCAAAGTTGTCATCAGTATATGTATCCCAAGGTAGGTCAACCAATGTCTCTAGATAATTCAGTGTCACACTGTACTCTGCGATCTGAGGATTGATCCGTTCGGCCTTCTTGAGTTCTTTGTTGAATTGCTTCTCGACGTAGTCTGGCCAATCAATTTTCTTTGCCTTTTCCTTGAGAGCTAATAATTCTTCTCTATTTGGGTTCTGACCGAGTTCTTCTTGTATTGTCTTTAGCTGTTGATTGAGAAAGTAGTCCCGTTGTTGCTTCTCTATATCACCCCGGACCTTGGACTCAATCTTGTTTTTTAGCTCTAGCAATTGCATCTGCTTATCTACCAGACCTAGAATAGTCTTAGCCTTCTTATCGCGAGAATTGATCTCTAGAATCGATTGCTTTAGCGCTGTATCACCATCCACATTCGATGCGATAAAGTTTAGCAGAAAGTTAGGTGTCTTGAGATTGTCCAGCATCATCTTGGCCTCTTCCGGGATGTGTGGTGACATTTTGATTATCCGCCTAGACAAGTCCTTGATTGATGAAATTGTGGCATTGAATTCTCTCTTATCCTTAGGGACTTCTTCTTGTATATGGCTTATCAAGGTCTCCATATATGGATCTTCTGAAGTCATTGCCTCTAGTTGACACTTTGTACGACCTTGTAGGATGGCCGTAGTATTGCCATCAGGCATCTTGATCATTTTGACAACTGTAGCGATTGTGCCGACTCTATATAAATCAGCTTCCACAGGATCTTCGATATTGACGTCTTTCTGTGAGAATACAGCGATATACTTGTCTGTCTTAAACGCCTTCTTCACTGCTTTAATAGACTTAGACCGACCAATAGTAATTGGTAGGATATTTCCTGGAAATAGGACTGTATTCTTTAATGCGATGGTCGGTAATGTCGTAGGGATATCGGCTGCATTCTTTTCATCTTGATCACTGAGGTTGAATATTGGGATAAACTCTTCCTGTTCACTTCCGCCTAGTCTAATGTGTGTATTCTTCTTGAACATATCTCTTCTTTATTCTTATACCATATACTTCAATCATTATTCCATCAATCATTTGCATAGTAATGGCTGACAATCAGGCTTGATCTCTATGTATATACTGACAATGTGGCTTGAAATCAACATAAGTTACCAATAGGATAAAAGATGTAATTTACATTAGAGTTTTTCCTTATTTGTACTTTTACTTTATGGCACATATAGATCGGTCATATTATGATCGCAATTTCAATGCAAAGAATCCACTCAGAAGATTTGCTCATCGGACAAGGTTCAAGAATAGTGTAGCTGCTATAGAACTCGCAGACGGGCTATCTATCCTAGACTATGGAGCTGGGGATGGGTTATTTCTCAATCAAATTCACAATCTTAAGAGTGATGCTCTCTTGATAGGGTATGAACCATACCTAGAGGCAATTGAAGATAATAAGATTCGGCTTATCAAGGATTGGAATCATATACTAGAGCATGTGGAAACTGAAGGCAAATTTGACTACGTGACCTGCTTTGAAGTACTCGAACATTTTAATATACAAAATCAAACTGCTGCCCTGACCAACATGAGAAATGCTGTGAAAGACACAGGCCAAGTCGTCATCTCAGTACCGATCGAAAAAGGGTTGCCATCACTCGTGAAGAATCTCATTCGCAAAGTCAACCTCCCTCACTCCAATCATATTTTTACCACAAGCAACATACTAGGGTCACTCACTGGTAAAGATCTTCTACATCTTAGAAAAGAAGATAAGTACCACTCACATATGGGGTTCTATTTCACAGATTTAGAAATAGAAATAGAAAAGCTTTTTACAATCACTGATAAGTCCTACTCTCCACTTGGCGGACCATCTTATCAAGTCAATTCGCAAGTATTTTATACGTTGAAACCGAAAGTGACTCAATCATTAACATAGTTACTGATTTGAAAAAAATGCGTGATACTTTAAAGTTTTTCCTTATTTGTACTTTTGTCAGATAGCATCAGTAATTTCTATCGTTAATAATCACATTTTGTGATATAGTGAGACATGATCATTTATAGACGATGCTGATACAATATGAAGTTAACCAAGCTATTCATACCACCAATCTTCTTCTATGCTTTTAGGTATCTAAAACGTATGACGAGGAAGCGCTATCAAATCGGAGAATTAGAGTTATCTCTTTCTCCAGGGCATCTCTTAGCTGAATTTCAAAAGTCGCATCGGCTCTATGACCGATTTTTACCCTATTTAGCAAAACATATTGATGCAGAATCTACAATTGTGGATGTTGGTGCTAACATCGGTGATACTGCATACTTAATGACAAATGAAACAGATGCACGGATTGTATGCATCGAAGGTTCAAAAGAATTTTATGCCTACTTGACTAAAAATATTGAATCACTTCCATCCTCAAATCGAAATAGGATATCTTGTATTAATGCGCTTGTCAGCCAACAAAGTAATCAAGGGAGTCTGCAACATATAAATGGTACTGCTAAATTCGTGGAGAGTAAGAGTAGTTCCGCAGTAGGGAGTCGAACCTTGGATGACATTATTAAAGACGAGACTAAGGTTAGTCTCATTAAAGTTGATACCGATGGATATGATCACGATGTCCTTCTCTCGGGTGTCAAATCTATCAAGCAACATCAACCACTACTCTTTTGGGAAAATGTGATTGAGTCCGACAAGCAACTAGGTCAATATGCACATCTATACAGCAAACTTGTAGAACTCGGCTACACAAAAATATATGTCTTTGACAATTTTGGCAATTTTTTAATAGCGGATAACAGCTTTGACTCGCAAGGGATGATCAACAATTATGTCTATTCTATCTTGAAAAATCAAGATACTACAACAATACACTATACAGATACTCTTGCAGTCACAGCAAAAGACGAATCTTGGGTTGACTCAATAATTGAATCCTATAAAAAGGACGTAATTCTAGCATAAAACAATCAACTATGTGGGTCTTAGACGCGGCACAAATTAATATAGGAGGAGCTGTAAGTATCCTCATTCTGCTCGTCGAAGAACTCAATCGACAAGAAATAGCATATATCCTCATCAAGGATAGCCGACTCAAAATAGACATCAAGGGTCCAGTGACCACAGTAGTACCAAAGCGACCAATCCTAGGTCGTCAGAACGTCTACAAAGCAATAATGAGAAAGTATAACATCACAAGGGTGATTAGTCTGATCAACTTTCCTCCACCGGTAGACTTAGGCATACCAACTGTGACTTACTTCCACAATATGAATATCCTGTCTTCAGCAAATATTCAAAATTTTGGATGGAAGTATAAGCTGATGCAACATATCAAACGACGATATCTTAAAAGGAAACTTAAGAATACTCATTATTTTATCTTTCAATCCATCAAAGCACAAGCAGACTTCCTTGGTGAGTATCAATTTCCAGAATTGGATTGTAAGATTTTTCCTTTCTATGATCAACTTCGAATTGAGAAAGTCAAGAACTTGAATCTTGAAAAAAAGCCAGAGTCGTTCATTTACATAAGTCTAGACTATCCACACAAGAATCACAAATTATTGCTAGACGTCTGGGAGTCTCTATTATCAAAAAATCTAACCCCAGCTCTGACATTATCTATACCATTTGAGAATACTGAGTTAACCAGCAGAATACGATCGCTCAATCAAAAAGGATGTCAGATCAACAACCTTGGAGTGACCGAGTATGAAGTCTGTCTTAAAGAAACCTCCAAATCCCAATATTGCATTTACCCAAGTAAAAGTGAGTCTCTTGGTCTAGGATTGGTAGAGAGTCAAATTCTTGGAAATAAAATACTGGCTAGTGACTTGGGATACGTTCATCAAGCTATAACACCAAGCGCAGTATTTGACCCAGAAAGTTTGGAAAGTATAGAAGAGTGTGTGCTATCAGCCCTCAATACTAACCTGCCTGACACACACCTCAAATTAACTAACAGGTTGGAGGACTTTATTACCTTTGTTCGAACTATAGAGAACCCAATATGAGCAATACCAAGACCTATATCGCCATCATGGCCGGAGGTGTCGGATCAAGATTCTGGCCTTACAGCCGAGAGACTCGACCTAAGCAATTTCTCGATATCCTTGGTATGGGGAAGTCTTTGATCAGGTTGACATTTGAGCGGTTCTTGACGATGGTGCCGCCGGAGCAGATACTCATCCTGACCAATGATAAGTATTCAGACCTTGTCGCTGAACATCTACCAGAGTTACCATTGGAGAATATCATTTGCGAGCCATCGCGTAATAATACCGCTCCGTGTATCGCTTATACAGCTCTAAAACTAGCACAGAAAGATCCTTCAGCAACGATGGTCGTAGCACCGTCAGATCACGTGATCCTTAAGGAAGTCGCCTTTATCAATCATATCAAAGAAGCGGTCGCA
Organism: uncultured Saprospiraceae bacterium; assembly: GCA_938041445.1. Classification (GTDB taxonomy): domain Bacteria; phylum Bacteroidota; class Bacteroidia; order Chitinophagales; family Saprospiraceae; genus JAHDHH01. The sequence continues at coordinate 636 of CALISO010000008.1, read as the reverse complement.
TTTACAGAAAGTAATCAAGCCCTAGTCACACTTGGGATCCAACCGACTCGACCTGATACTGGATATGGCTACATCAAGATGCAGGACACCGTGGGTGAAGTACGCAAGGTTGAGAGATTTACTGAAAAGCCAGATTTGCCTACAGCACAGACATTCTTAGAGAGTGGTCAGTACTTGTGGAATGCGGGTATCTTCATCTGGAAAGTCAAAGATATCATTGAAAGTTTTTCAAGACATTGTTCACAGGTCACAGAGGTCTTATCCTCTGATCTCTCTAAGTATAATACTGCTGGTGAAAAAGACTACATCGCCGAATACTACCCTCAGACATTAAAAATTTCAATCGATTATGCAATCCTCGAGCCATCGGATAATGTCTACACGATCCCAGCTGATATTGGATGGTCAGACTTAGGCACTTGGGCATCGTTACATGCTTACCGAGAGAAGAATGATGATGACAATGTCATCAATGCGGATGCTACCCTTCTCACTGATGTCAGCAATTCTCTGATCCAACTACCAAAAGGAAAACTTGCTGTAATCAAAGGTCTTGACGACTACTTTGTCATTGATGATGGTGATGTGCTTCTAATCTACCCCAAATCTGACGAACAAGAAATCAAACAAGTCCGT
>CALISO010000007.1 GCA_938041445.1 uncultured Saprospiraceae bacterium | reverse complement strand
GGTTCTAGAAGGAGTTCAAGATGAGGAGCCTGCGATTGAATGTTACGAAGAGGCGACGTTCGACGATGCAGCATGTGAGTGGGTAGTAACAGGTGAGCAACCAGTTGAACCAGCAACAGAGTGTTATGAGACAGCGACGTTTGATGATATAGCATGTGAGTGGGTTGTAACAGGAACGCAAGATCCTGAGCCTACAGTAGAGTGTTACGAGACAGCGACATTTGATGATGTATCATGTATGTGGGTAGTAACAGGTGAAGAGCCAGTTGAGCCAACAACAGAGTGTTACGAAGAAGCGACGTTTGATGATGCAGCATGTGAGTGGGTAGTAACAGGAGAACAAGATCCTATGCCTGCAGTAGAGTGTTACGAGACTGCAACATTCGATGATGTAGCATGTGTATGGGTTGTAGAAGGAATTCAAGATGAGGAGCCTGCGATTGAATGTTACGAAGAGGCGACGTTTGATGATGTAGCATGTGAGTGGGTAATAACAGGTGAGCAACCAGAAGCACCAATAACAGAATGTTACGAGACAGCAACATTTGATGATGTAGCATGTGAGTGGGTAGTAACAGGAGTACAAGATCCTGAGCCAGCAACAGAGTGTTACGAGACAGCGACGTTTGATGATGCTCAATGTGTATGGGTAGTAACGGGAGTACAAGATCCTGAGCCAGCAACAGAGTGTTACGAGACAGCGACGTTTGACGATGTAGCATGTGTATGGGTAGTAACAGGAGTACAAGATCCTGAGCCAGCAACAGAGTGTTACGAGACAGCGACGTTTGACGATGTAGCATGTGAGTGGGTAGTAACAGGAGTACAAGATCCTGAGCCAGTAACAGAGTGTTACGAGACAGCGACGTTTGACGATGCGACTTGTACATGGATAGTAACAGGGGTACAACCAGTAGAGCCTACTGATCTAGCTTGTTACGAGACTGCAACATTTGATGATGCATTATGTGCTTGGTTAGTTACTGGTGAACAACCAGTAGAGCCTACTGATCTAGCTTGTTACGAGACTGCAATATTCAATGATGTTACTTGTGTATGGGATATCGAAGGTGAGATTCCAGAGCAACCAGTAGTGCTATGTTTCCAGACATTGACATTCAATGATGAAACATGTATGTGGGAGACTATCGATGAGCAAGATGAGGAGCCAGTTGTATTATGTTTCCAAGAGACATTCTTCAACTTGATTACTTGTGAGTGGGAAATCACTGGTGAGCAGCCAGAAGAGCCTGCAACTGAGTGCTTCGAAACTGCAACATTTGATTTCGATTCATGTGAATGGGTTGTTACAGGTAATGTTGAAGAAGAGATTTACAATATCGTAATCTGTGAAGAGGAAGCGCCATATACATGGCCTGAGAACGGAGTAGAATACTTCGATACAGTAATCGATACATTCTTCAATGGTGTTGAATGCTACAATGCGATACTGAACTTTACAGTGATTCCTCTTCCAGCAACGGAAGTTGATGAAGTAGAAATTTGTGAAGGTGACCTACCATTTGTATGGGATGTGACTGGAGCTTCATACTTCGAAACATCTGATGTATTGATTGACAATGATGGATGTGTTGCTAACCAGCAATTAATCTTGACAGTAGTTGATCAGATTGTATCAGAGGATGTAGTAAGTGTTTGTGAGATTGACCTACCATTTGTATGGGATGTAAATGGTGAATCATACGCAACAGATACGACTGTGACAGTAATGGGTAATATGTTAGGTACTTGTATCGAACAAACGCTTATCCTTACAGTAAATCCAGAGTTGCCAACTATACTTACTGATGCTACAATTTGTGACGGAAGTACTTATACTTGGACATTAACTGATGGTTCTCAGCTTCAATTCACAGAGGCAATTGATACGACTGTTGTATCAGGCACTTGTGATATTGCAGATCAGCAATTGATATTAACCGAGACTACGCTTTGTGCTGAATTAGGTAACAAGGTTTGGATTGATGAGAACAATAACGGTGTTCAAGATGCAAATGAGCCAGGTGTACCAAATGTAGAGGTAACACTCTTCAATGCTGACACTGGAGTTGCAATTGGAACGATGGTTACTGATTCAATCGGGTGTTACGTATTCACAGGATTATCTGGAGGTAATTATTACCTAGCTTTCGACTTGACTGGATTTAGCCAGACTGAGAGTTTTGCTGATGGTAATGTCACTATTGATAGTAATGTTGATAGTACTAACGGACCGAATACCACTCCAACAATTGTTCTTGGTGATGGTGAGTCTAACATGACAATCGATGCAGGTGTATCGCTTGGTGGTAAGATTGGTAACTTCGTATGGTTAGATACTGGAGATACTCCGAATGCACAAGACGCTGGTGATACGCCGGTAGCTGATGTAGTGGTGACACTATGGCTGAACAATCCTACTACAGGACTTGCTGAGGTTGCTGGTACACGTACTACAGATGCTAATGGACAGTACTGCTTCAACGGTGTAGTACCGACAGAAGCTGGAGAAACTTACTTCTTACAGTTTGCAGCTCCAGGTGGGTTGACATTTGTTGCAGAAGGAATTGGAGGAGTGCCAGTGAATAGTAACGTGATTCAAGGATCAGGTGGACGTACTGATAACTTTACAGTAGCACCAGGTGAGACGAACTTGACTTATGATGCTGGACTACAACAAGTACTAGCTCTTGATAACACTTCATTCAGAGTAGCATACGATGCTAATACTAATGATGCTGATATCGAGTGGGTATCTACTAACGAGGACGACATTGATTACTACATCCTAGAGAAAGCTTACAACGTAGCGATCTTTAGTGAGATGGTGAACTTTGATGCACTTGGATATGACGATGCTCAGTACAATGTACAAGATGAAGATCTTGATGCAGGAGTACACTACTACAGACTTGCAGTTTACTCATACGATGGTTCTGTAAACTACAGTGATATTGCTGCGATTGAGGTTGAAGAATCTGAAGCGCAAGTATCCGTAAATGTTTACCCTAACCCAGTTGTTGAGTTAGTGAACATAAGCATAGAGAACTATGACAACCAGAATGTTGAAGTAACGATCTTCGATGACAATGGTAGAATAGTATTGACTGCATCTGATAATCAAAGTCTAATCACATTAGACTGTACAGCATTGACGCAAGGAAACTACTTCGTGAGAACGAAGATTGGTGAAGAGGTTAATGTTGAGAAGATTACAGTAATGAAGTAAAAGCCAGAACTTCTTAAATAGAAGTTAAGCTATAAACCTAAAGGGGTGTTGTGAGTAATCACAATGCCCCTTTTTTAATTACTCCCGTAATATTGACTAAGAGACTACATTAGAAACAACGGAAGTAGTCAAGTATTTCTATATGATAATAGTCATATAGGTATGCACCTGTATGGAAATAGCGTGATAGAGTAGGGGTGTATCGTTGTTTTCGGGTCCTATGAGTACCTATCTTGCAGCATATATTAATAAGTAAGTATTAATTTCCACTATGTTGCGTAGTTTCCTAATATGTTTTTTAGTAGTGATTAATTTCACTCTAAGCGTTTATGCAAATAAATCTGCAGATTTTATTAACCTTCCTGAGGTTGAATTAAATGTAGAATACATACAAGATGCATCTATTGCCAAGCTGTCTTGGACATGCAATGGTCAATCAGATATAAAGATGTTCGTTTGCGAAAAATCTACAGATGGTAAGACATTTGAAGAAATTGCACGTGTCCTAGTAAGAGATACTAAATACTTAGAATTTGATGAATATGCTGCAGATGATATTCAGTATTACAGAGTGGTAACTCATCTACACTCTGGTGAGCAAGTCATTTCAGCTACACAAGAAGCAACTAAGCAAACTTCTTCAGTAGAAATATCAGCTACATTCTTTCCTAATCCAGTGATAGAAGAAGCTAATATCCATATCGCGAATCATAATGATCTTCCTGTCAATATCGCAGTTTATAGTAACGATGGTAAGGAAGTATACACAGCAAAAGACAAGTATGGTGATTCACATACAGTTGACTGCAAATCTTTAGTAGCAGGTACCTACTTCATTAAGACGCAGGTCGGAGCAGATGTATTTGTAGAAAAGATAGACGTCATAGACTAGACTACCAAAGGCATTGTCAAGTCTTTTTAATCCCATTAAAAATTTTACTCATAGGTAGGTAAGATATCAGTATCTTTGGCTTTTATACTCATATAAGCACTAACCAACACTTATGAATGTAGATGTATTACTTGGTCTCCAATGGGGAGATGAAGGGAAAGGTAAGGTCGTAGATTATCTTGCAGATGACTATTCCGTTATTGCAAGATTTCAAGGAGGACCTAATGCTGGTCATACACTAGTTATTGATGGAAAGAAAACAGTCCTCCATACAATTCCATCAGGAATATTTAGGTCAACAGTGTCTAATGTCATTGGCAATGGAGTAGTCATTGATCCCATCACTCTCTCCAAAGAAATAGCTAATCTTAAGTCACAAGGACTCACTTTGGACAACCTATACATAAGTAACAAAGCACACCTCATCCTGCCTACTCACAGGCTACTTGATAAAGCTTCAGAAAATGCGAAAGGCAAGGAGAAAATCGGATCGACTCTCAAGGGAATTGGACCGACATATATGGATAAAACTGGTCGTAATGGATTTAGAGTTGGTGACTTACTATTAGCTGATCCTAAGAAGAAGTATAACTCTCTTAAAGCAAAGCACCTCGAACTTGTAAAGATATATCCTGAAGTAGAATTTGACCTCGAGTCAGAAGAAGAAGCTTGGTGGGAGTGTGTCAAGATATTAAATGATCTCAAGATTATCGACTCTGTCTATTTTATAAATGACCAGATTGCTCAAGGCAAAAAGATATTAGCAGAGGGAGCACAAGGATCAATGTTGGATATTGATTTTGGAACTTATCCATTTGTGACATCTAGTAATACGGTCACAGCAGGTGTCTGTACTGGACTAGGAATTGCGCCTCAGCATATCGGTGATGTTATCGGTATTACCAAAGCATATTGTACAAGAGTAGGGGGAGGACCGTTTCCATCAGAATTATTTGACGCCGATGGTGAACTCTTGAGAAAAGAAGGACATGAGTTTGGAGCAACTACAGGTAGACCAAGAAGATGCGGATGGATAGATATCCCACAATTAAAGTATACAATAATGGTTAATGGTGTCAGCCAACTAGTCCTGACCAAGTTAGACGTACTTGATATATTCGAGAAAGTAGGAATAGTGACAGATTACGTGATTGATGGCAAAGACACTGACAGACTCCCATACCAATATGAAGACAAGACTGAGGTCAAAGTGTCTCTACAGGATGGATGGCAGACTAGAGTAAATACTGCTAGATCAGTAAGTGATCTTCCGGAAAAGGCTAAAAACTATGTGGCACTATTGCAAGAGATGCTTGGCGTCAATATCAAGATGATTTCTGTTGGTCCAGATAGAGAAGAAATTTTTGAAGCATAACTCAGTAGTTGTATTAGCTTTAGTCTATAACACCCTTAACAATTAGTCCCTAGATTGGAATTACTCGCAGCAGACAAGAAGTATTTTGATGAGAAGGTAGAAAACTATCCATGGCCGACCGAACCTTCAGGTTTATTCGATCCAGCTAAATATTTGCTCTCACTTGGTGGTAAGCGAATCAGGCCTCTGCTCTGTCTTGCAAGCTGCAATGCCTTTGGCGGGGATCGTGAGATAGCAATTCATCCAGCATTAGCAGTTGAGGTGTTTCACAACTTTTCCTTAATGCACGATGATATTATGGACGCTGCCGATCTTAGAAGAGGGAAAGCTACCGTCCATCAAAAGTATGATGTCAATGCTGCAATCCTGAGTGGAGATGTAATGCTTATCTACGCTTACAAGATATTGATGCAGTTACCACAACAGTATCATACACCATGCATTGCCATATTTAATAAGATGGCTGAGGAGGTATGCATTGGGCAGCAGATGGATATGGACTTTGAAGTATCTGATACCGTAGCCATTATGGACTACCTCAAAATGATAGAGCTTAAAACAAGCGTTTTGTTAGGAGCATCACTTCAACTAGGAGCCATAATCGCTGATGCAAATGAAACCGATGCAAATCATTTGTATCAATTTGGGAAGAATATTGGTATTGCCTTTCAGATACAAGATGACCTCTTAGATACATATGGAGAACAAGCAGCAGTAGGAAAAATCATCGGCGGTGATATACTAAATAATAAGAAGACCTATCTCTACCTTAAAGCTTGCCAACTCTTATCCGACAAATCCTCGGCTGAGCTTGTCGATCTATATAGCACAAAAGATGCTGAACCACAAACAAAAATCGATAGAGTCAAACAACTCTTTAAAGATGCTGGAGTAAAAATTTATGCAGAAGAGCTTAAGGGTGAATATAAAAACCTAGCGCTATCACACCTCGATATGGTAGAAGGTGTCAATGCAAAAGCCAAGTCGCAGTTCTCCAGCTTCGCTGACTACCTTATCCAAAGAAGTGTATAAAAATTCTGAATTCCACTATCCATAATCATTCAGAAAAAGCTTCCCATTCCACCATTGTTTCTCTATCTCGGCGCCACGAGCTTTGTAAAATTCTATAGCGGACGTATTCCAGTCTAGCACTTGCCATTTAGTGAGGACACAACCTCGATCTTTACTGTCTTTCAGAAATGCATTAAATAATTGTGCCCCTACTCCTAGCTTTCGATATGCTTTTTTGACATAAAAATCTTCTAGATACATCATCTTTCCCTTCCAAGTTGAAAATGTGAGATAGTAGAGCACCATACCTATTATCTCTCCATTTGCCTCTGCGACTTTAATGAAAATTTCATTATTTGCATAAGCATTATGATAGTCTTGTTCTGTTGCTGTAACCGCTTCAGGTTCACGTTCAAATATGGCTAGCTCTAGTACAAGATCTCTGACAGCCTTCAAGTCAGCCTCTGTCGCTGTTCTGATTAGTGATTCCATTAGATTATTAATTGATATCAATGTTTGAAAAAATAAGAATAATGGTGTACTTTTGCAGTCCCTTTCAAGAAAGGGGAGATTTTATAAACTACAATACACTAATATATGCCTACTATTAACCAGTTGGTAAGAAAGGGAAGAAAGCAGATCATCACGAAGAGTAAATCTCGTGCTCTTGAGTCATGCCCTCAGAAAAGAGGAGTATGTACAAGAGTATATACGACGACGCCTAAGAAGCCGAATTCAGCACTTAGAAAGGTTGCGAAAGTGAGATTAACGAATGGTCAAGAAGTTATCGCCTATATCCCTGGTGAAGGTCACAACCTACAAGAACACTCAATCGTACTCTTGAGAGGAGGTAGAGTAAAGGATCTTCCGGGTGTACGATATACAGTTGTTAGAGGTGCATTGGATACTGCTGGTGTGGAAGGTAGACTTCAAAGTAGATCAAAGTATGGTGCTAAAGCTCCAAAGAAATAATAAAGACTAAGACCAATAGATAATTAATACTAATGAGGAAAAGAAAGCCGAAAAAGAGGATAATACATCCAGATCCGAGATTCCAAGATCAAATGGTAACTCAGTTCGTCAATAACTTAATGTTAGATGGTAAGAAGAGTACTGCATTCGCTGTATTCTATCAGGCGATGGATTTAATCAAAGAAAGAACTGGTGAGGATCCTCATGAGGTGTGGAAGACTGCATTAACCAATATTACTCCTGCTGTAGAGGTGAGAAGTAGAAGAGTTGGTGGATCTACATTCCAGATTCCTACAGAAATCAGAGCAGCAAGAAAGTTAAGTATTGGTATCAAGTGGTTGATCAAGTACGCAAGAATGAGAAGTGGTAAGGGTATCGCAGATAAGTTAGCAGCAGAGATTATCGCTGGTAGCAAAAATGAAGGTGCAGCTGTGAAGAAGAAAGAAGATACTCACAGAATGGCAGAAGCCAACAGAGCATTCGCTCACTTTAGAAGATAATTATCTAGATAATTTTTCCAAACGAATAATTTTAAGCCCTATGTCTAACGACTTAAAGTTCACAAGAAACATTGGTATTGCAGCTCACATTGATGCTGGAAAGACTACCACTACAGAGAGAGTTCTGTACTATACAGGTATGAGCCACAAGATTGGTGAAGTACACGATGGTGCCGCTACCATGGATTGGATGGAGCAAGAGCAGGAGAGAGGTATTACTATTACTTCTGCAGCTACCAAGACTAATTGGAATTGGAAGGGGCAGGATTTTCCAATGAATATCATTGATACTCCTGGTCACGTTGATTTTACCGTTGAGGTAAATAGATCACTAAGAGTTCTTGATGGTTTAGTCTTCTTATTCTGTGCTGTAAGTGGTGTAGAGCCACAGTCAGAGACTAACTGGAGACTAGCTGATAACTATAAGGTTCCTAGAATCGGGTTCGTAAATAAAATGGATAGATCAGGTGCTGATTTCTTCAGCGTTGTTAATGACGTTAAAGAAAAATTAGGATCAGAAGCTATTCCTCTTCAAGTACCGATTGGTGCAGAAGAAACATTCAAAGGGGTAGTCGACCTCATCACTGGTAAGGCTATCGTATGGAATGAAGATGATATGGGAATGACTTTCGAAGAAATTCCAATTCCTGAAGACTTAGTAGCTGTTACTGCAGAGTGGAGAGAAAAACTTCTTGAAGCAGTCGCAGAATATGATGAGTCATTGATGGAAAAATTCTTTGAAGATCCAGACTCTATCACAGAAGATGAAATGATTAATGCAGTAAGAGGTGCAGTACTCGATGCGAAGTTCGTACCGATGATGTGTGGTTCTGCATTTAAGAATAAAGGAGTACAAGCTGTACTAGATGCAGTATGTGCATTCTTACCATCACCACTAGATGTAGAGTCAGTAAAGGGTACTAATCCTAAAACTGATGCTGAAGAAATCAGGAAGGCAGATGTTAATGAGCCATTCTGTGCTCTAGCATTTAAGATTGCTACTGACCCATTTGTAGGTAGATTGGCTTTCTTTAGAGTTTACTCGGGTAAACTAGATGCAGGTTCTTATATCTTGAATACGAGAACAGGTAAAAAGGAAAGAATCTCAAGATTATTCCAAATGCACTCTAATAAGCAGAATTCTGTACCAAGTGTATCTGCTGGGGACATTGCTGCCGGAGTTGGATTCAAAGATCTTAGAACAGGTGATACACTATGTGATCAGGACAAGCCAATTGTCTTAGAATCAATGGTATTCCCTGAGCCAGTGATTGGAGTTGCTGTAGAACCGAAGAGCCAAAAAGATCTAGATAAGCTAGGTATGGCACTTGCTAAGCTTTCAGAAGAAGATCCAACATTTAAAGTTAGATACGACGAAGACACTAATCAAACGATTATTAGTGGTATGGGTGAATTGCACCTTGAGATTATCGTTGATAGACTTAGAAGAGAATTTAATGTAGAATGTAATCAAGGTGCTCCACAGGTAACTTACAAGGAAGCACTTACAGCTACAGTTGATCACACCGAAAGATTGAAGAAGCAATCAGGTGGATCAGGACTATTTGCTCAGATGAGCTTCGAAGTTGGACCAGCAGATCAGGAGTTTCTTGATTCTGATGACTTCAAAAATGGAAAAGAAAGAATACAGTTTGTCAATAATATCCACGGTGGATCTATTCCTAAGGAGTATTTCCCATCAATATTGAAAGGATTTAATCAAATGATGGACAATGGTTTCCTTGCTGGATACAGTATGGATAGTATGAAAGTCAGAATCTATGATGGACAGACTCACAATGTAGATTCCAAGCCGATTGCATTCGAACTGTGTGCTAAGGAAGGTTTCAAAGCAGCAGCAGCTTCTTGTAAGCCAGTATTGCTTGAGCCAATGATGAAACTAGAGATAATCACACCTGAAGAGTATGTAGGTAGTGTGATTGGTGACCTCAATAGAAGAAGAGGTTTGCCGAAAGGACAAGACCAGAAAGCAGGTGGAGCTGTTGCCATAAGTGCAGAAGTACCATTAGCTGAAATGTTTGGTTATGTGACTACACTTAGAACGATTACATCTGGTAGAGCATCTAGTACGATGGAGTTCTTGCACTTTGCTGCAGCGCCTAAGGGAGTAGCTGCAGAAGTAATTGCAAAAGCTAAAGGAGAAGTTAGCGAGTAAAATATTAGTAAATTAAATTTATTGGAGGTATCTTTGCACCCCCAATAAGGGAATAAATAAGGTTATGAATCAAAAAATCAGAATTAAGCTCAGATCTTACGACCACAATTTGGTTGATAAGAGCACTGAAAAGATCGTGAAGACGGTCAAGAACAGTGGAGCTGTGATCTCGGGTCCGATTCCGCTGCCAACGAAGAAAGAGGTTTTCACGGTGCTCAAATCACCGCATGTCAACAAGAAGTCTCGTGAGCAGTTTCAAATGCGTACCCACAAACGCCTCATTGAAATCTTCACTCCAACTCAAAAAACTGTAGACGCATTGTCGAAGTTAGAGTTGCCAAGTGGTGTAGATATTCAAGTGAAGCTCACTTAATTATTTGATTTTAGAATAAATTGTTATTAGTCGACTGGTTCTGCCTGCAATTAGGTAGAATTACGTCTACACAGTCATGTATTTGATATGAATGGACTAATTGGAAAGAAAATAGGTATGACTTCTATCTTCAGCGAAGATGGAAAGAATACGGCGTGCACGATCATCGAGGCTCTACCCAATAAAGTGGTACAAGTCAAGAATCAAGATTCTGATGGTTATGATGCATTGCAACTAGGATATGGTGAAGCGAAAGCTAAGAATGTGACTAAGCCTATGCAAGGTCACTTCGATAAAGCTGGAGTAGCACCAACCAAAAAACTTATAGAGTTTAGAGATGCTAGTATTGCTAAAGTAGTTGGAGATGAAATCACGGTTAGTGATGTATTCGAAGAGGGCGATACAGTGAATGCAATCGGAACTAGTAAGGGTAAAGGTTTCCAAGGTGTTGTGAAAAGACACAACTTTAAAGGAGTTGGTGATGCAACTCACGGTCAGCACAACAGACAAAGAGCTCCAGGAGCGATTGGTGCTGGTTCATGGCCTGCGAGAGTTTTTAAGGGCATGAAGATGGCCGGAAGAGACGGTGGAAATCGGGTAAAAATGAAGAATCTTAAAGTATTAAAGGTGCTAGCTGAAAAGAATGTTATTCTTGTAAGCGGCGCAATACCTGGAGCTAAAGGATCTTACGTAATTATTGAGAAGTAGATATACTATTCAGAATAAGAGAGAATCATGAAAGTAGATGTTCTAAATACAACAGGTGGAGTGGTTAAGTCAGTAGACTTGCCTGAGAGTGTCTTTGGCGTAGAGCCAAATGATCACGCTATCTACCTAGCGGTCAAAGCATATCAAGCAGCTCAGAGACAAGGTACACACAAGTCTAAGGAGAGAGCTGAGATTGCTGGTTCAACTAAGAAGTTGAAAAAGCAGAAGGGTACAGGTACTGCAAGAGCAGGATCTATCAAGTCTGGTGTATTCAGAGGAGGTGGACGTATTTTTGGTCCAAGACCAAGAACATATTACCTTAAGTTGAATAAGAAAGTTGCTAGATTGGCTCGTAAGTCAGCATTGTCTCAGAGAATGGCATCTGGCAACTTGAAAGTTGTAGAAAACTTCACATTCAATGAGCCAAAGACTAAGGAGTATTCAGCTGTAATGGCAGGACTAAAGATGACGGATGTCAAGTCATTGTTGATAGTAGGAGACTATGATCAAAATGTATATTTGTCAAGCAGGAATCTTCAGAAGTCAAGAGTGATAAATGTGAATGAATTAAGTACATATGATGTGCTTGCTGCAAATGAGATACTCATAAGTGAAGGAGCAATTAGTAAGCTAACTGAAACATTAGCATAACTCTAATAAAGAATTTAGAAAGATGAAAAATCAAGTTCTAGTCAAGCCAATTATTTCTGAGAAGTCTGAGAGACTATCAGGTAAGTTAGGGCAGTATAGTTTCGTAGTTCAGAAAACTGCTAATAAGTTGATGATCAAGGAAGCAGTTGAATCAATGTATGGGGTAACTGTAAGAAGAGTCAACACTGCAGTAATGCCTTCAAAAGCAAAGGTGAGAAATACGAGATCTGGAATGTTGAAGGGTAGAGTGAGTGCTTATAAGAAGGCAGTTGTCACATTGAATGAAGGTGAAGAACTAGACTTCTTCATAGATTAATTAGATAGTAATACTGACATAGATAATATATCATGGCATTAAAAAAGTATAGTCCAATAACGCCGGGTTTAAGGCATAGAGTGAGTAACACGAACGACGCGATTACTCATGATAAGCCGCACAAGCCACTTACGGTAGGTATGAAGAAGACTGGTGGTCGTAATCGTACAGGTAAGATGACGATGCGTAACATCGGTGGTGGACACAAGAGAAGATACAGAATTATTGACTTCAAAAGAGACAAAGAAAATGTCGCTGGTACAGTGAAGACAATAGAGTATGATCCGAATAGATCTGCGTATATCGCATTAATAGAGTATACGGATGGAGAAATCAGGTATATCATCGCTCCTAACAAGATATCAGTCGGTGATACGATTATGTCAGGAGACAATGCCACTCCAGTTGTGGGTCATGCAATGTACTTGAGAGATATTCCACTAGGTGCTTCTATTCATGCAATAGAAATGACCCCAGGTAAAGGCGCTGCTCTTGCAAGAAGCGCTGGAACATTTGGTGTGTTGATGGGAAGAGAGGGTAAGTATGCGATTGTAAAGATGCCATCAGGAGAAGTAAGAAGGATTTTGATTACTTGTAAAGCAACAATCGGAACGACTAGTAATCCTGATCATGGATTAACAGTTATGGGTAAAGCCGGTCGTAATAGATGGTCAGGACGAAGACCTAGAGTAAGAGGTGTAGCGATGAATCCAGTAGATCACCCGATGGGTGGTGGTGAAGGACGTGCATCAGGTGGACACCCTAGATCACGAACAGGTATTATGGCCAAAGGTCAGAAGACACGTAAGAAGAATAAATATTCTGATAAATTGATTATTACCAAAAGAAAGTCAAAATCTAAGAAATAGATAACCAATGGCAAGATCACTAAAAAAAGGACCGTACGTATCGTATAAGTTACTTGCAAAGGTCGAGAAAGCACAAGATTCACAGAAGAAGTCTGTAATCAAGACTTGGAGTCGATCATCTATGATCATTCCGGATATGGTTGGATTGACAATAGCGGTTCACAATGGTAAGACTTTCGTACCTGTATATGTTACAGAGAATATGGTAGGTCATAAGCTTGGTGAGTTCTCATTGACTAGGACTTACAAAGGGCACTCAGGAAATAGAAAATAATAATAAAGTAAGCGATTCAACATGGAAGCGATAGCAAAACTTAGAAATGTACCAATGTCCGCTCGTAAGATGAGAATGGTTGTTGATACAATTAGAGGAAAGTCTGTTGAGGATGCATTAAATATCCTTAAGTACACCAAGAGAGAAGCTGGTGAGTGGTTAGAAAAACTACTTTTATCGGCAGTATCAAACTGGGAGAACAAAACTGATATGATGCACAGTGCAGATGACTTCGACTTAGTGATAAAGACTGCTTTTGTCGATGAGGCTGGTATGCTGAAGAGATTCAGACCTGCACCACACGGTAGAGCTCACAGAATCAGAAAGAGAAGTAACCATGTTACTGTCGTCGTTGAAAACAAAATTGCAATAGAAGAAGAAGCTGCAAAAGCTTAAAACTATAATTATGGGTCAAAAGGCAAATCCAATAGGTAATAGGTTAGGAATCATCAGAGGATGGGACTCTAGCTGGTATGGTGGGAAAAACATGGCTGACAAAGTAGTCGGTGATGAACGAATCAGAAGATACCTAAAAGCAAGAATTACTAAAGGAGGGATCGCGAGAATTATTATCGAGAGAACTCTTAAGAGAATAACAGTTACTATCCACACTTCCAGACCGGGTATTATTATCGGTAAAGGAGGATCAGAAGTAGACAGACTGAGAGAGGAGCTTAAGAAGATTGCCAATTCTGAAATCCAAATTAATATTGTTGAAATCAGAAAGCCTGAGCTTGACGCAAATATCGTAGCAGAATCTATCGCAAGGCAGCTTGAGAATAGAATGAACTACAGAAGAGCAATTAAGATGTCAATACAGTCATCTATGAGAGCTGGTGCTGAAGGTATCAAAATCAGAATTAGTGGAAGACTAAATGGTGCTGAGATGGCAAGAAGTGAGGAGTATAAAGATGGTAGAACACCGCTTCATACTTTCAGAGCTGACATCGATTATGCATTGCACGAGGCACTTACTGTTTATGGTAAGATTGGAGTGAAAGTATGGATCTGTAAAGGTGAAGTATTTGGTAAGAGAGATTTGTCACCAAATGTAGGTGTCAAAGACAATAAGAGAAAGAATCAGAGAGGCGGAGGCGGAAGGAGAAGATAATTATTGAGTTGGATTGAGGTAATTATGCTACCTTTGCACAACTTTTCAAAAAAAGGAAAATATATCAGGTTATGTTACAACCGAAACGTACGAAATATAGGAAGCAGCAGAAAGGAAGAATTAAAGGTCTTGCACATAGAGGTAGCACCATTTCTTTTGGAACATTTGCGCTTAAGTCATTAGACACTGCTTTTATTACTAACCGACAGATTGAGGCGGCTAGGATTGCAATGACTAGATATATGAAGAGAGAGGGAAAAGTGTGGATTAGAATATTTCCAGACAAACCTATCACGTCTAAGCCTGCAGAGGTAAGGATGGGTAAGGGTAAAGGAGCACTCGATCATTGGGTAGCTGTTGTGAAGCCTGGAACTATTATGTTTGAAATGGATGGAGTGCCAAGTGTCGTTGCTCACGAAGCATTAAGACTTGCTGCTCAGAAATTACCTGTTCAAACGAAGACATTAACAAGAAGAGACTACGACGGTCAATAAATTTTAAAGAACTATGCCTTCTAAAAAGTATCTAGAATTACAAGACTTCTCTGACGAAGAATTGAAAAATGAACTCACTGAGACTGAAACTCAGTATGCTAAAATGAAGTTTGATCAGACATTGAAAGGACTTGAGAATCCTCTTTCACTTAGAAGTGTCAGAAGAGATGTTGCAAGAATGAAGACAGAGGTTCGTAGAAGAGAACTGGCTGCAATGGAAGACCTGTCTGGAAGATCTAAAAAAAGAGCTAGAAGAAGAAAGTAATATGGAAAATAAGCAAGCACATAAAAAGCAATTGGTTGGTCTTGTAGTCAGCAATAAGAATGACAAGACTATATCTGTACTCGTAGAGAGAAAAATACAGCACCCAATCTATGGTAAGTTTATGAAGAAATCTAAAAAGTTCATGGCTCAGGATACCAATAATGATTGTAACGAAGGTGATACAGTTAAGATTGAAGAGACCAGGCCGCTCAGTAAGAAGAAAAGATGGAATCTCGTAGAGATCCTTGAAAGAGCAAAATAAGAAATAAGATATTTTACTTAATCCAAGAGAATAGGATAAATAATGATACAGCAGGAATCTAGATTAAAAGTAGCAGATAATAGTGGTGCAAAAGAAGTACTATGCATTAGAGTGCTTGGAGGTTCTGGTAGAAGATACGCTTCTGTAGGAGATACCATAGTTTGCTCTGTGAAGAGTGTTTCTCCAGGTGGAGTAAAGAAGGGAGTTGTTTCTCAGGCAGTAGTCGTGAGAACAAAGAAGGGAATCAGAAGATCTGATGGAACATACATCAAGTTTGATGACAACGCTGTTGTATTGCTTAACGCAGGTGGTGAGCCAAGGGGTACACGTATATTCGGGCCTGTAGCAAGAGAGTTAAGAGATAAAGATTTTATGAGAATAGTTTCATTAGCACCAGAGGTACTATAAAAACTAGATAGTTAATAACTATTACATCGACTATGAAAATACACATCAAAAAAGGAGATAAGGTAAGAGTGATTTCAGGATCTAACAAAGGTCAAGAAGGAAGCGTACTTGCTGTTATGCCTAACAAATATCGAGCGATTGTTGAAGGGGTTAATAAGGTAAAGAAACATACTAAACCAACTCAGGAGGAGCCAGGAGGTATAGAGGAAAAAGAAGCAGCAATTCACATCTCTAATCTAATGTTAGTTGATCCGAAGACTGGTGATGCAACACGAGTTGGAAGGAAGATAGTGGATGGAAGTAGCGTGAGATATTCTAAGAAAACTGGAGAAACATTGTAGCAATGAGTTATACACCAACATTACGTACATACTACGACGAAAAAGTAATACCACAACTCACAGAGAAGTTTGGGTATAAGTCTAAGATGCAAGTACCTAAGTTGCTTAAGATCTGTATCAATCAAGGTATAGGAGACGCCACTCAGGACAAAAAGTTAATTGATAATGCCGTCGAAGAGATGACAATGATCAGTGGACAAAAGGCAGTAGCTGTTAAGTCACGAAAGTCAGTCTCAAACTTTAAGTTGAGAGAAGATATGCCTATCGGTGTAAGAGTGACTCTTCGAAACGAAAGAATGTACGAGTTTTTAGAGAGATTCGTTGCAGTTGCATTACCAAGAGTAAGAGACTTTAGAGGTATCAGTGATAAAAGTTTTGACGGAAGAGGAAACTATTCAATAGGTATCCTTGAGCAAATCATCTTTCCTGAGATCGACATAGATAAAGTAAATAAGATCAATGGTATGGATATCAATTTTGTGACATCAGCTGCAACAGATGCTGAGGCTCTCGAATTGCTGAAGTTAATGGGTCTTCCTTTTAAAAATCAAAGAAACTAAACTACTATGGCTAGAAAATCGCTCATAGCAAGAGAAGAAAAAAGAGCAAGACTTGTTGCCAAGTATGCTGAACTTAGAAAGCAGTTGAAAGCTGAAGGAAGGTGGGATGAGTTGGATAAGTTACCTAAAAATTCTTGTCCGGTAAGACTACACAACAGATGTAGATTGACTGGAAGACCAAAAGGGTATATGAGAAAGTTTGGTATCAATAGAGTAACATTTAGAAAAATGGCTCTAGAAGGAAAGATTCCTGGAATAACAAAAGCTAGCTGGTAAATTAATAGACAATGGCAGTAACTGATAGTATAGCGGATTACTTGACTAGAATTAGAAATAGTCAAATGGCAAGACACAGAATTGTAGAGATTCCAATGTCTAAGGTGAAGAAAAGCATCACTGAAATTCTTTATGATCAAGGATATATCAAGAAATATAAGTTTGACCAGGATGAAGGAAAGCAAGGAATCATCAAAATAGCTCTTAAGTATAACAAAGATACTCACGAGCCAGTCATCAGAAAAATGGGAAGAATTTCTAAGCCAGGGCTAAGAAAGTATTCTGGTTCTACTGAAATTCCAAGAATTATAAATGGCCTCGGTATTTGTATCGTGTCTACTAGTAAGGGAATTATGACTGATAAACAAGCAAGAAAAGAAAACGTTGGTGGAGAGCTTCTCTGCTATGTTTACTAATAATTGAAAACTGAATTAAGAACTAGATTATGTCAAGGATAGGAAATGCACCGATATCAGTACCAAGTGGGGTAACAATAGATATCTCTGATAAAAACCTGGTATCAATTAAAGGACCAAAAGGTGAACTTCATCAGCAAGTCGATGCTGATCTGAAAATATCCATTGAAGATGGTGTTCTTTCAGTATCAAGACCTACAGAACAAAAAAGACATAAAGCAATGCACGGTCTTTACAGATCCTTGATTGCTAATATGGTTACTGGTGTTACTGACGGTTACGTAATTGAACTAGAGCTAGTTGGTGTCGGATATAGAGCATCTAATACTGGTAACCTCCTAGAATTAAGTCTTGGTTACTCTCACCCAATTATGTTTATGGTGCCGGATGAGGTAAAGGTTGAGACTAAATCAGAAAAAGGTTCTCCTCCAAGAATTATCCTTTCAAGCTATGATAAGCAGTTGGTTGGACAGATAGCAGCGAAGGTGAGAGAGTTTAGAAAAGTCGAACCATACAAAGGAAAAGGTGTGAGATTCGTCGGAGAAGTCATTAGAAGAAAAGCAGGTAAGACTGCAGCTAAATAATAAGTAAGATGGGTAAGAAACTTACAAAAAGAGAAAAGGTAAAGTTGAGAGTAAGATCTCAGATTGTTGGAAAGTCTAACAAGCCTAGATTATCAATATTCAAGAGTAACAAAGCAATGTATGCTCAACTTATTGATGATGTCAAAGGTGTGACGATCACAGCAGCTAATTCAGCAGGTATGTCTGGTACTAAAAGTGAGCAAGCCTCACTAGTAGGTAAGGCAATAGCTGAGAAGGCAGCAGCAATGAATATTTCTCAAATAGTATTTGACAGATCAGGGTATATCTATCACGGTAGAGTTAAGGCGTTAGCTGATGGTGCTCGTGAAGGTGGACTACAATTTTAAATAGATCAATAAGATGGCAAGAAAGAATTTTAAACCACAAGAAGTCTCTGACATAAAGGAGAAGTTAGTAAAGCTTAACAGAGTTACTAAAGTAAATAAGGGTGGTCGTACATTTAGCTTCAGCGCATTAGTTGTAGTTGGCGATGGTAAAGGTAAAGTTGGATATGGTCTAGGTAAAGCTAGAGATGTATCTGAGTCTATCTCTAAAGGAGTTGACAACGCTAAGAAAAATATGGTAAAAGTGCCTATTATCAATGGTACTATTCCGCATGAGCAGCTTGGAAAGTATGGGGCAGGTAAAGTTTTCATTAAGCCAGCATCTGCCGGTACCGGTGTTATCGCAGGTGGAGCTATGAGAGCTGTACTCGAGATTGCAGGTGTACATAATGTACTTGCTAAGTCTCAAGGATCAGCTAACCCACATAATGTGGTCAAAGCAACTATCGATGCATTACTTAAATTGAGAAGCCCACTCGATATTGCTCGTCAAAGAGGAGTGACACTTTCAAAAGTGTACGAAGGATAATTTTTTAGTCAATCTAAACGGTAATACACGAAGATGTCAAAGTTGAAAATCACACTGGTAAGAAGTCTTATAAAGAGACCAAGTAATCAGAAAAACACGGTAAAAGCATTAGGATTGACTAAGCTAAACTCAAGTGTTGAAAAGAATGCCACACCTGTTGTATTAGGTATGGTTGCAAAAGTCAAACACTTATTGTCTGTTGAGGAAGTATAAGCTTCCTAATATAAATTAACATTATACTTATAACTCAGTTGTTATGGAATTACATACTCTAAAGCCCGCAGAAGGGTCAGTAAAGAAAAGAAAGAGAATAGCAAGAGGCCAGGGATCTGGACGAGGAGGTACTTCTACTAGAGGACATAAAGGTGCTCAATCTCGATCTGGATATAAGCGTAGAGTTAACTTCGAAGGTGGGCAGATGCCACTTCAAATGAGATTGCCAAAGAGGGGATTTAAAAACCCTAACAGAGTACCTTATCAGGTATTCAATCTTGCAACTCTCGAAGCACTAGCTGAAAAAAATGGAACTACTGAGTTTTCTGTAGAGTCACTTTACAAGCTAGGTCAGATTAAAAAGAATGATAAAGTGAAAGTACTCGGTAATGGAGAACTTACTAAGGGCTTAACACTATCTGTAAATGCAATCTCTGAATCAGCTAAGTCTAAGATAGAGGCTAAAGGAGGTTCTGTAACTATCGTTGAATAACCACCATGGAAAGATTTTTCGAGACTCTCAAGAATATATGGAGTATTAAGGAACTGCGAGGAAGGATCCTTTTTACGTTGGCACTGTTAGGTATCTATAGACTAGGTTCGTTTATCGTCCTTCCAGGTGTTAACCCTGCAGCTTTAGATAATGCTGGTGGTAACGGTGCTCAAGATTTATTAGGTTTGATTAATGCCTTTACAGGTGGAGCATTTGGTAATGCTTCCATTTTTGCGTTAGGGATTATGCCTTATATCACAGCGAGTATCATTATCCAATTGTTAGGATTTGGTGTGCCATACTTCCAAAGACTTCAGCAGAAAGAAGGTGAGTCAGGTCGAAAGAAAATCACTCAGATTACAAGAATATTGACAGTATTTATCACACTTGTACAAGGTGGTGGATACTTGACTTATATTAATTCTCAACCAGGTTCGGTATATGCAGGCGTTAGCCCTATTATCTTCTGGTTAGGTGGTATCATTATCTTATCAACAGGTACATTGTTCGCAATGTGGTTAGGTGAGAAGATTACAGATAGAGGTATTGGTAACGGTATATCACTACTCATTATGATTGGTATCATTGCCACATTACCTACAGCATTCTTGACTGAATTATCTTCAGCATTTAATGGTGGTGGAGGTGGATTGTTTAGTTTTATTATCAAGATTGCATTGTTCTTCTTGATCGTTCTAGTAACAGTCCTTATTATACAAGGAGTCAGGAGAATTCCAATTCAGTTTGCTAAAAGAGCTGTGGGTCGTCAGACTGGTGCGGTACCAGTAGCAGGTGTGAGAGACTTTATTCCACTCAAGGTAAATGCAGCAGGTGTAATGCCTATCATTTTTGCACAAGCAATTATGTTCTTACCACTAGCAGTTGCTGGATGGGCAGGAGGACAAGAAGGTGGGGCTAGTGACTTTATGCTGTCTCTAGGGGATTGGAAGTCATTCCCGTATAACTTGATTTTATTCTTACTCGTAGTGCTATTTACATATGTCTACACCGCACTACTTGTAAATCCTCAACAGTACGCTGAATACCTCAAAAGACAGAATGCATTCATTCCAGGAATTAAGCCAGGAAAGAATACACAAGATTATATTGACACATTGACAACAAGAGTGACACTACCAGGATCAATATTCTTGGGACTCATAACTATTCTTCCTGCAATTGTTGCAATTTTGTTTAATGTCAATGATGCTTTCGCGATCTTCTTTGGTGGGACGTCATTGTTGATTCTTGTAGCAGTTGTACTTGATACACTAGATCAGATTAATTCTTATCTATTGATGCGTAAGTATGATGGACTAGTTAAGTCTGGTAAGATTAAGGGTAGAAGTGGAATGCAGCCTATAGGCGCAGGAATGTAGGACTTCTCCTGATGGGTCAAATTTACTATAAGACAGAAGAGGAAATAGACCTCATTGAGTGGAATTGTATGCTAGTGTCAAAAACATTAGCACACGTAGGAAGCTTACTCAAACCAGGAATCACTGGAGCAGAGGTTGACGCTAAGGCAGAAGAATTCATCAGAGATAATGGTGCATTACCAGGTTTTAAAAACCTTTATGGTTTTCCGAGTACATTATGTATATCGGTCAATGAAGGTGTTGTACATGGGATTCCTTCAGACTATGAGTTTAAAGAAACTGATATAGTAAGTATAGACTGTGGTGTCTATCACAATGATTTTTTTGGAGATGCGGCATTTACTTTTGCATTCCCAAATGCGTCAGAAGAGACAATGGAACTTCTCAATGTGACAAATGCATCTCTATATCTCGGTATCGAGCAAGCAGTGTCTGGCAATAGAATAGGAGATATCAGTTATGCTATTCAACACTATTGTGAGAAAGTTCACGGATATGGTATTGTGAGGGAGTTAGTTGGTCACGGTTTAGGTCGTAACCTACATGAAGCGCCAGAAGTACCAAACTTCGGAAGTAGAGGAAGAGGACATAAAATGTCAGCAGGTCTGGTCATTGCGATAGAGCCAATGGTCAATAGAGGAAAGAGGCAAGTGAAGCAGTCCAAGGATGGATGGACTATAGTAACCAAGGATGGAAAGCCATCTGCACACTTTGAGCATACAATCGCGGTGACTGACGGTGAAGCTAGGATCCTATCGGATCATAGCATTATTGAAGAAGCTCTTAAAAATAACGGAGAAATGAAGAATTTCTCGATTAAAAATTAGATATTTGCACTCCAATTTCAGATATGGCTAAGCAAGACCTTATAAAATTAGACGGAACTATCGAAGAAGCATTGTCAAATGCGATGTTCAGAGTACGTCTTGAAAACGAGCATTTGATCGTTGCTACCATTTCAGGAAAAATGAGAATGCATTATATACGTATCCTTCCAGGAGATAAAGTGGCCGTGGAAATGAGTCCATATGATCTCACTAGAGGAAGAATAACTTATAGATATAAATAACTGAAAGATGAAAGTTAAAGCTTCAATCAAAAAGCGGTCTGCGGACTGTAAAATCGTGAGACGTAAAGGGAAACTTTACGTGATTAATAAGAAGAACCCGAAATTCAAACAAAGACAAGGTTAAGAGATGGCAAGGATATCAGGGGTAGACTTACCCAAAAACAAAAGAGGAGTCATTGCACTCACATACATTTACGGTATCGGGGATTCTCGATCTGTAGAAGTTTTAGATAAACTAGGCATCGACCATAATGTCAAGGTTCAAGATTGGACTGATGATAACATTAAGTCTCTTAGTAAAATGCTTCAAGATGATTATACACTTGAAGGTGAATTAAGAAGTGAGGTGCAACTTAACATCAAGAGATTGATGGATATTGCTAGTTATAGAGGTCTTAGACACAGACGTGGTCTTCCAGTGAGAGGACAGCGTACTAAGACTAACGCTAGAACAAGAAAGGGTAGAAAGAAAACTGTTGCTAACAAGAAAAAAGCTACTAAATAATGGCTAAGGTTAAAGGAAAGAAAAGAAAGGTCGTTGTTGAATCGGAAGGTGTTGCATTCTTGCACGCGAGTTTCAACAACATTATTATTTCAATGACCAACAAAGCTGGTCAGGTCATCTCTTGGGGTTCTGCTGGTAAAGAAGGATTCAGAGGATCAAAGAAAAACACACCATATGCAGCGCAGATTGCAGCAGGTAAAGCGGCACAGACTGCCTATGATGCTGGTATGAGATATGCTGTAGTAAAGGTGAAAGGGCCTGGGGCTGGACGTGAGTCTGCAATAAGAGCAATTGATGGAGTAGGTATCAAGGTTACAAAAATCGTTGATATCACACCAATACCACATAACGGGTGTAGACCACCTAAACAAAGAAGAGTATAATACTCTTCTGCGTTGATCCAAATTCAAATTAATAGACAGTAGAAAACGACATTATTTGCTATGGCAAGATATTTAGGTCCAAAGACAAAAAAAGCTCGAGCACTAGGCGAGGCGATATATGGTCCGGATAGAGCATTCGAAAAAAGAAAAGCTCCTCCAGGTCAGCACGGTGCAAAGAGAAGAAGACAAAAGTCTGACTATGCACTTCAGTTAATGGAGAAGCAAAAGGCCAAGTATACATACGGTGTACTTGAGAGACAATTCTCTAATCTCTTTAAAAAGGCTAACTCTAAGAGTGGTGTGACTGGTGTCGTACTTCTTCAATTATTGGAGTCTAGATTAGATAACGTTGTTTATAGATTAGGGCTTGCACCTACTAGAAATGCTGCCAGACAATTAGTGTCTCACAAGCATGTACTAGTAAATGGTGTATTGACTAACATCCCATCACACAGCCTTAGACCAGGTGATGAAGTTTCTATCAGGAACAAGTCCATTAACCTAGAGGTTGTACAGAACGCATTGAGTGCTAATACTGGTGTAAGTAAGTGGAACTGGATGGAGTGGAATCCTGAGACGAAAGTAGGAAAGATGTTAGCACTACCAGAAAGAGAGGCTATCCCAGAACGTATCAATGAGCAATTGATCGTTGAACTTTACTCTAAGTAGTAGAGGAGATTCTGTTTTATTTCATCGTTTTTTTCTGATTACATTTTATAAAATCTAATTGACTAATGAGTATACTCGACTTTCAGAAGCCTAATAAAATACTTTTACAAAAAGCTACAGAATTCGAAGGGACATTTGAATTCAAGCCTCTAGAACCTGGTTTCGGTCAGACTATAGGAAATGCTATCAGAAGAGTACTACTTTCTTCACTTGATGGTTTTGCAATCTCTGCAGTAAGAATCGCTGGTGTTGATCACGAGTTTTCGTCTATCAAAGGTGTTGTCGAAGACGTAGTTGATATTATCTTGAATCTTAAGAGAATCAGACTTAAGCCAATGCTTGATGCTGAGAATTCTGATGAAGAAAAAATCTATTTGACTATTGCTGGTAAAGAAGAGTTCCTTGCAGGTGATATTGAAGCGCATACTAACGTGTTCAAGATTATGAATCCTGACCACCTAATTTGTTCAATGGATACTGGTGTAAACTTAGAGATTGAGCTTACTGTTACTAAGGGTAGGGGATATGTACCCGCAGATGAGCAAGAAGCTAAGGATCTTGGTATTGGAGTTATTCCGATCGATGCAATCTACACACCAATCAAGAAGGTTGCATACAAAGTTGAGAATACAAGAGTAGGACAGCAAACTGATTATGAGAAGTTAGATCTTCACATCATCACAGATGGTACGATACACCCAGAAGAAGCAGTTAAAGATGCCTCTAAGATTTTGATTCAACACTTAATGTTGATCACAGATGAGAATATCACATTCGATGATGCATCAAGTAGAGAAGATAACATCGTAGATGAGCACATCTTACATATGCGTAAGTTGTTGAAGACTTCGCTCGAAGATCTAGACTTATCAGTAAGAGCATACAATTGTCTCAAAGCTGCTAAGATTGATAGCCTTGGAGAGTTAGTAAGATATGATACTCACGAGTTATTGAAGTTTAGAAACTTTGGTAAGAAGTCATTAGTAGAGATTGAAGAACTACTTGTGACTAAGGGTCTGACATTCGGAATGGACCTTTCAAAATATAAGCTTGACGAAGAGTAAGAGATTTTCTTTGTAGACTGAGTCACCAGGACCCATACATTTGGACTCAAGTCTGCTTTTATATAATTAATCATAGGATATTAACCTTTTAGCAAAATCTTCAGGTCCAATACAAGAGGCTAAAAAGTGATAACCAACAAAGAAATTAGACAATGCGTCACGGAAAAAAACACAACCACTTAGGTCGAAAGACTGGGCACAGAAAGGCCCTTCTAAGAAATCTTGCAATTGCACTTATTGAGCACAAGCGTATTAACACGACTGTTGCAAAAGCAAAGGCTCTAAGAGTATATGTCGAGCCACTTATCACTAAGGGCAAGGTAAATTCTACTCACTCAAGAAGAGTTGTATTCAGTTACTTACAGAACAAAGAGGCTGTAGCTGAAATATTCTCTACTGTAGCTGAGAAAGTAGGAGACAGGCCAGGAGGATATACAAGAATCATCAAAACTGGACACAGAAAGGGTGATGCAGCGGAAATGGCAATGATTGAGTTAGTAGATTTCAACACTGTCTACACTAATGCTAAGAAAGCAAGTAGCAAAGGAAAGACTAGAAGAAGTAGAGGTGGTAAAGCAAAAGCGGCAGCAGTTGCAGCGGCTACAACAGCAACTTCAGAAGAAGAATAAGATTATTCTTTCTAGATGATATATAAAAGGCACTTGGATTTTGAAATTCAAGTGCCTTTTTTTGAGTACGTAATTACTTGCTCATTAGTGCTTTATCCTAACAAAACCGATATTTTTAAAGGCATTGTCTCTCGTCTCATATATATTTGCACGAAATAAATCAATCGGATGAAAAACCATGTAACTCAAGCAACTCTCTTACTCGAAGATGGTTCTGTCTATACGGGAGTGGCCGCTGGTCAAATCGGAACTACATCAGGTGAAATCTGCTTCAATACAGGAATGACAGGTTACCAAGAAGTATTTACGGATCCTTCATATTTTGGTCAGGTATTACTCACAACCAATGCGCATATCGGAAACTATGGAATACTTGCAGATGATGATGAATCTGATCAAATCCAGATTAAAGGGTTGATTTGTAAAAACTTCAATATTGATTATTCTAGGCCATTGGCAGATAGTGATATCCAGCAATATTTTGAGAAGAATGGTATAATCGCAATTCACCAAATAGATACGAGGGAGATAGTCAGAAAGATCCGAGATGCTGGAGCAATGAATGTTGTGATATCATCCGAGATTAATGACGTAGCTAAGTTGAAAGCAATCTTGAAGGAGACACCTAATATGTCGGGGCTAGAGTTGGCCTCAAAGGTAACAACTGATGCGCCATACTTACTTGGTGAGTCTAACACTGGACCTAAGGTTGCAGTACTTGACTTCGGTACTAAGCGAAATATCCTTCAATGTATGGTCGAGAGAGGATGTCAATTGAAAGTATACCCAGCAAAGACTGCCCTTGCAGAATTAAAGAAATATAATCCAGATGGCTACTTCTTATCTAATGGCCCTGGAGATCCAGCAAGTATGGATTACGCAGTCGATACGATCAAGGATATCTTGAAAGAAGACAAACCAACATTTGGAATTTGTCTAGGACATCAATTGCTTGCTCTTGCTAACGATATCCCAACTTACAAAATGCACAATGGACACCGAGGAATTAATCATCCAGTAATCAATCTTGAAACTGGAAAGTGTGAAATCACAACACAGAATCATGGATTTGGTGTCAGCCCAGAGGTACTTGAGGCAAGCAGCGATAGGGTTGTCATTACACATCGGAACCTCAATGATCAAACAATAGAAGGACTTAAGGTCAAAGACTCTCAGGCATTCTCAGTGCAATATCACCCCGAAGCTGCACCAGGACCGCATGATAGTAGATACTTATTTGACTCATTCGTCGAGAAGATGCAATCAGCAAAGAACTAGAACGTAAATAGAACACAAAAAACAAATAGCGATATGTCAGAAATTATTGAGATCTATGCAAGACAAATTCTTGATTCCAGAGGAAATCCTACTGTAGAAGTAGATGTCTTCACTGAGGATGGAAGTATGGGAAGAGCTGCAGTACCTTCAGGTGCATCTACTGGAAAGTATGAAGCTGTAGAACTGAGAGACAAGGTCAAGAAGGTGTACATGGGTAAGGGAGTCTCTAAGGCAGTACTCAATGTAGAAGGACCGATCAGATCAGCACTACTAGGTGAGGATGTCACTGATCAAGTCGCTATTGATAATGCGATGCTAAAGCTTGATGGTACTGCCAACAAAAAGAAGCTAGGAGCAAATGCAATATTGGGAGTATCTCTAGCAGCAGCTAGCTGTGCATCAATGGTTACCGACCAATCAATGTATAGATACATCGGTGGTGTAAATGCGTGCACCTTGCCAGTACCAATGATGAATATTCTCAACGGTGGAAGCCACGCTGACAATAGCATTGACTTCCAAGAGTTTATGATAGTGCCTGTAGGTGCTAATACATTTAGCGAAAGCTTGAGAATGGGTGTTGAGACATTCCACCATCTTAAGAAGGTATTAAAAGATAATGGTTACTCTACTAACGTAGGTGACGAAGGTGGTTTTGCACCTAATATCAAGTCAAATGACGAAGCGATAGAGATTGTACTTAAGGCAATAAAGAGTGCAGGTTACAAGGCAGGTAAAGATATCTTTATCGCAATGGATGCTGCAGCTTCAGAATTTTATGATTCTAAGAAGAAGACATACAACTTTTCAAAAAGTACAGGAGACAAATTATCAACAAGTGATATGGTCTCTTACTGGAATGACTGGGTGAACAAGTATCCGATCATCAGTATCGAAGATGGATTAGATGAAGATGACTGGAAAGGGTGGTCAGATATGACAGCTATGATGGGAGATAAGGTACAACTAGTCGGTGATGACCTGTTTGTAACAAATGTGAAGAGATTATCTAAGGGTATCGAGCAGAAGTCTGCTAATTCTATCTTAGTGAAGGTGAATCAAATAGGTACGTTAACTGAGACAATCAATGCTGTAAATATGGCTAAGGGTGCAGGATTTACATCAGTAATGAGTCATAGATCAGGAGAAACGGAGGATACAACGATTGCAGATTTAGCTGTAGCACTCAATACTGGCCAGATCAAAACTGGATCAGCATCAAGAAGTGATAGAATCGCTAAGTATAATCAACTATTAAGAATAGAAGAAGAATTAGGTGATTCAGCTATTTTCCTGGGGAAGGCAGCATTCAAATTATAGATTTTCGTAATTTGTGGTGTTAATCATACCACAGTTATGAAAAAGAAAGCAGACAATAGAAAATTTTATCAAAAAATCTCGTGGAAAAGTCCATACGTGATTACGATATTAATATTTGCAACTTGGCTTACATTCTTTGACAAGCACAGCATACTCAATCAGATTAAAATCAATAGGACAGTCACTGCGATTCAGACTGAAATTGATGAGTATGAAGGTAAGTTTGCCGAAGCTTTAGAGGAGAAGAAAGAGTTTGAGGAGAATAAGGAAAAGTTCGCTCGAGAGGAGTACAACTTTAGTAAGGAAGGGGAGCAGATTTTTATCATCAAATAACATACATTAAAACTAAAAATAAGAAACTATGAGTGTCTTAGTCGGAAACAATTCACGAGTTGTCGTACAAGGATTCACGGGTAAAGAGGGGTCTTTCCACTCTGAGCAAATGATCGAATACGGTACGAACATCATCGGTGGTGTTACTCCGGGTAAAGGTGGTTCAAGTCACCTTAATAAGCCTGTATTCAATACAGTACAAGAAGCTGTACAAAAAGAAGGTGCAAATACTTCTATTCTATTCGTTCCACCAAGATTTGCAGCAGATGCTATTATGGAAGCTGCTGATGCAGGTGTAGAGTTGATTGTTTGTATTACTGAGGGAATCCCAGTGCAAGACATGGTCAAAGTATACGATTATATCCAAGGTAGAAATGTTAGATTGATCGGACCAAACTGTCCAGGTATCATCACTCCTGGTGAGGCTAAGTTGGGTATTATGCCTGGCTTTATTCACAATCCTGGTACGATTGGAATCGTTTCTAGGTCAGGTACATTGACGTATGAAGCTGTTGATCAGGTAACTAAAGCTGGTCTAGGACAATCTACTTGTATCGGGATCGGAGGAGATCCTATCATCGGTACAACGACACAAGATGCCGTACAATTGTTGATGGAAGATCCTGATACAGAAGGTATCATTATGATCGGAGAGATAGGTGGTAATATGGAAGCGAATGCAGCCAGATGGATCAAAGAGAACGGTACTAAGCCAGTTGTCGGATTCATAGCCGGACAGACTGCGCCTCCAGGTCGTACGATGGGTCACGCAGGTGCTATCATCGGTGGTGCTGAAGATACAGCTGAAGCTAAAATGAAAATTATGGATGAATGTGGACTACTCGTGGTCAAGTCTCCTGCTGATATCGGTGCAACAATGTTTGAAGCATTGAAAGGATAGATCAATACGGTTCTATCCGAATAAAGAATACAAAAGGCGATAGTCATCTGACTGTCGCCTTTTGTATTGCTAGTAGGGCATAAAAAAAGTAGAAGATGATTTACCATATCTTCTACTTTTACACTTTATACTTTATAATTCTGACTCTATTTAGTCTCTAGCCTTATTTCGGATACGAGAGATGTCCCACCATCTTCTTCTGCGAATACAAGTATTCTTAGAGGTTTAGCTGCTGTAGTAGATTCAAGAATAGAGTATGATGAATTACCACTTTTGGATTGGCCTTTATGGACTACAGCCCAAGATTTGACTCCGTGCTCGTGAATCATCGCTTTAAGGCTATCAATTGTTTCTGCTTTTTTGAGAAAATCTTGGTCATCATTGACGCAAAAGTCTACTCTCGAAGGCATTAATCCCAATGCCGAATCCCAATTTTCTGTCTGTATAGCTTGTATCATATCCTTTTCAGCTTGACCGAAAAGCCCCGTAGATAGACACAAGCAGACGATTATCAGTATGTTTTTCATGTTTTATAAGTGTTGTTTCCATCATATAAACGCTAGAATCCATATAAAGTATCCTTAAAGAAATCTTAAATGCAGATATTCTTCGTTAAGAATTATGGTTATGCAACTTAAATTCTGTTACTATTTCATTTCAATCGTCATTATTACTGGATGTCAATCGCCAGAGCAATCTGATACCGTAGTGTCAAATATTGAAGATAGCAGGAAGGGTTCTCTTATACCAAACCTAGAGTATGCAGTACAAAACGAGCTGTCGGAAGAACAGCCTGATCAGACTCAAATAAATACCCTACAAAGCCGTATCCCAACTCCAGAAGGTTATAAGCGTACTAGTGAACCTCAGAATTCATTCCAAGACTATCTGCGAAATCTCCCATTAAAACCTCCAAACGCTAAAGTCAAGTATTATAACGGGGATACAAAGTATAGTGATGTATATGAAGCTGTAGTTGATCTACCAATAGGGGACGAAGACTTACATCAATGTGCAGATGCCGTGATGAGACTCAGAGCAGAGTATTTATGGAAGAATAAGAACTATGATCAGATCCATTTTAATTTCACAAATGGTCATAAGGTAGAATACTCCGAATGGATGGTTGGTAACCGAATGAATATCAAAGGCAATAAAACTTGGTGGACAACCCAAGCTGAGCCGTCTAATACCTACAATGACTTTTGGGAGTATATGGAGTTGATATTTATGTATGCGGGTACAGCTTCTTTAGAAAAGGAGCTTAAGCCAATTGATATTGGTGAAGCTGAGATTGGTGATGTTTTGATTAAGGGTGGTTTTCCAGG
>CALISO010000006.1 GCA_938041445.1 uncultured Saprospiraceae bacterium | reverse complement strand
TTTAGGTAGAGTCGAAATATACCAGCAGGGTATCAGAGCACATAAAGAGACCGGACAGTTTCCTGCAAGACTATACCTGAGTATAGCGAAAGCGTCATAGTTCTGTTATAATCTTGTGACTCACCTGCATATGTCACCATGAAACGTTTCTTAATTACCCTACTCCTTGCAATATCTTCTATTGCACTCTTCTGCCAGATGCCATTTATCACTACCTGGCAGACTACATCACCTAATCAAAAGATTACGATACCCATCTTGTCATCTCTCGATTATGAATACAATATCGATTGGGAGAATGATGGTATCATAGATGAATTTGCTGTTACAAAAGCAGCCGAGCATATTTATTCAACTTCGGGACTTCATCAGATAGCAATCACGGGAGTCTTCCCTTGCATATATATCAATAATGGCAGCGAAAAAGAAAATATCGTGAGCATCGATCAGTGGGGAGATATCGAGTGGGAGACCATGGAGTCCGCGTTTGATGGTGCTGAAAATCTTCTCTACAAGACTACCGACAGCCCAGATCTGTCTCAGGTGATATTGCTAACGAATATGTTTCGAAACGCTGCGCTGTTAGATGCCGACTTAAGTTACTGGGATATCTCGGGAGTACTTGATATGGCTGAGATGTTGGCTGGAACAGGCATGAGCACAAGCAACTATGACAAGCTGCTATATCGATGGTCAAAACAGCAAGTACAAGAAAGTGTTGTGCTGGGAGCACAGGAATTATCCTTCTGTGTTAGTAATAATTCAAAGCAGGAACTGGAGTCACAAGGTTGGAATATTCAAGACGAAGGACAAAGCTGTTCTGGCAACCGTCCATTCATCATGACATGGCGGACGACCACTGCAAATCAAGAGATGTTGATCAGTGTTAAAGAGAATGATTACACCTACAATTACGACGTCGATTGGGACAATGATGGCGTCATCGACCAGACCAATATTACTGGAGATCTACTACATACATATCCTGTTGTAGGAGATCATAAAGTGGCGATTTATGGTACATTTCCTGCTATAGATTTTAGTTCAAATGATGCTAGGTTTGATCTGATCAATATCGATCAGTGGGGTGATATTGAATGGGAAACCATGGAAGAATCTTTTGGCGGTTGCCAAAGTATGAATTCTGATGCCTATGATGTTCCTGATCTTAGAAAGGTGACATCGCTTAATAGGATGTTTAATCTCTGTAGGGTATTCAACGGTGACCTCAGCCAATGGGATGTCTCTACAATTCAGGATATGAGTTCTACTTTTTACTTTGCTTCTATTTTCAATAGTGATATAAGCGAGTGGGATGTCTCTAAGGTGAAAAGCATGCGCTCCATGTTTAATCAAGCTGCAGTCTTTAATCAAGATATTGGAGGCTGGAATATGGATAGTGTAACTTCTGTAATAGGCATGTTTAATAGTGCTCGGGCCTTTAACCAAGATATCGGGAGTTGGAACATTTCAAATATATCTTCTTTGGCTTCTATGTTTGAGGGCGCATCTGCTTTTAATCAACCTATTGATTCTTGGGATGTCAGCAATATGCGCTCTATGAGTCGAGTGTTTTTTGGTGCAAGAGCATTTAATCAAGACATCAGTTCTTGGGAAGTGGACAGTGTTACAACAATGCAATGGATGTTCAGAGGAGCTCAAGATTTCAATCAAGATCTCAGTTCATGGAATGTCTCACAAGTAACAGATATGGAAGGGATGTTCAGAGAAGCTCTTTCTTTCAATCAAAATATAAATAGTTGGATTGTAAACCAAGTAGAAAATGTGGAAGAGATGTTTTACGAGTGTACATCATTCAACCAACCATTGTACAATTGGGAATTAGATAATGTTACGTCACTTTGGAGAATGTTTGCCTCAGCAGAGTCATTCAATCAATCCATAGGCAATTGGGATGTAAGTCATATCGAACAATTTAGTAGCATGTTCTCTGGATGTAAATCATTTAACAGAGATCTCTCTTCTTGGGATCTTTCTTCAGCCGTAAACACAGCGTATATGTTTAGCGGTGCCGAAATATTTAATCAAGATATTACTTCGTGGGACATGGACAGTGTCCTTTCTATGCATGCTATGTTTGCAGGGACTAAATCTTTTAATCAAGATATCTCACAGTGGGATGTCGGCCAAGTACAAAGTATCTGGGGTATGTTCAGTGGAGCTACATCATTTAATAAAGATATTTCAAATTGGAATATTGAAAATATCACCGATCTCCAGCAAATGTTTCGTGGAGCTACTTCATTTAATCAAGATTTGTCAAGTTGGAATGTCAGTAATGTCACTCGGATGTTCCTGATGTTTTCTGGTGCCTCCTCCTTTGATCAAGATCTCGGTGATTGGAATATTACTGGCGAGAAGGATATGAGAGATATGTTAGATGGCGCTGGACTCTCTCAACTCAATTATGATAATACGCTCATCAAGTGGTCTAATCAATTGGTATTTCCAGGTGTAGAATTAGGTGCAGATGGTTTAATCTATTGTAATGGCAGTGATGCAAGAACGTCACTCGCGACTAATAATAACTGGGTCATATCGGGTGATGTCGAATCCTGTATCAATGCCCAGCCTTGTGCTTCTTCTCAAGAGAATCTTTATATAGGACCTACTTCAGGTAGTTGGAATATTGATGCTAACTGGAGTCTTGGGAGTGTGCCTGATGTCTGCGACGATGTGGTGATCCCAAGTGGGTTTATAATTACGCTGGAAGATGATGCGGCGTGCTACACATTAGAGGTCTCTGTTGGTTCTGTAGTGGAATTTGAAGATTATAATGTGTTAGTCTGGGGATTATAAGTGCAAGATTAATAATGTCAATTACTAGTGATCCTTATTATTTATTGGCCGCTGCTCCTCTGGCCTTGGTGCTGATACGAATGACACCCTGTACATCATAGATGAATATCTTACCACTTCTCCAGAAGAGGCATTGTGTCCAATATCACTTGGACATACTTGTCTAAGTTTTAGTCACTGACGATACAGATAAGTTTGACGTAGGCTTAGCCTGCGTCGTAATATCTAGCAAAATCTGTTTTGTGTGAAGCCTATGCCCAACGTGGGGTAATGGGTTTCTTAATATCCGGACCGTATCTGATGAAGTAGAAATCCAAAAGTTTGCTCAAGAGCTAGTGACCCGGATCATAGTCTTAGATATAGACATTGGGCTGTCAATGGGTTGGAACTAGCTCGAGATATTCTAATAACTAATGCCAATGCGTCGATTATCATATTGTCATCCTATTCGGATGCAAGACTAATAAGAGAACCCAATCTATCCACATTAAGAGTGATTAAGTAAAATCACTTTTTTAGGGGATGTGATAGCCTTTTAGATGCAGCATCTTTGTTGAAAATTTAGTCTAAAGTTTCATCTATGACGGATTCATTCAAATATCCCAATTTTGCCTTGATGATATGTTTTTTCATCAGTCATTTTATACATGCGCAAGGCCCATTGGGAGAGATTGAGGGTCGATTATCGATATATGTGCCCCAAGATTCAACTTCTTTATATATCGGGAAGGCAGCAGGAGAATCTTACACTCCAATAGCTGATCAACAAAACACTTTTGTAGGCTATAGCGCAGGAGCTGAAAATGAAGCCACTGGAGGATTCCCTCCTTACAATAGAGGAACACTTAATAGTTTTTATGGTGCGCAATCAGGCGCTTCCAATACCAAAGGTTCTGATAATTGTTTCTTTGGCACACGTAGTGGGTTTTCTAACAGTGTTGGTTATCAAAACAGTTTTTTTGGAACCAGGTCGGGGGAAAATACTAAGGGTCAATTTGTAACTAGTGGTAATACATCTTATGCAGCAAGTAATTCATTTTTCGGTTATGAGGCAGGAAGTAAGAATGAATCGGGGCGCCAAAATTCATTCTTTGGAGCACGTGCTGGGCGTGCTAATTTAGGAATTATTGATGATGGAGATTTGGTGAATTTGGACAGCGGTTCTAAAAATTCGTATTTTGGATATGGTGCAGGAGCGTCTAATGAGTACGGGGAATTAAACGTTTTTGTAGGCTTTGAGGCAGGGCATTTAAGTGGAAGCAATAATGTTATTTTAGGAAATAATGCTGGCAGGATTTCTAGAGGTAGTAGGAATATTATAATCGGCAATGAAGCTGGTCCTTTAGCAGGAGCTTCCATTAATGACCGACTTTATATTGATGTGAACACAACTTCTGATCCTTTGATATATGGAGAGTTTGATAATGATATCCTAAGAATTAATGGAACATTAGAAGTAGAGAGCAATACTGTAAACCTTAGACACTTAGGTCACGACGATAGTGGTTTAGGGTATTTTTGGAGTGAAACAAATACGCCGAGTTTTGGGATCGTCTTTGATGGCTCGGGTGTTACAACAGAAAATCGACTTCACTTACGAGAATATGTCGATGGAGGCCCCGAGACTTTGATGACCTTCAAAGCAAGTGGAGAGATTGGTGTCGGTACAGAGAGCCCTGATGCGCCACTCCACGTAGGGTTACATATGAAATTAGAACCGATTACTGTGGCTCCTTCTTGTGGCGACAGTAATGACGAGGGTAGATTGTATTATAATCTAACCAGTCATAAACTAAAAGTATGCACTGCAGAGGTGATTGTCAATAGACCTACGACTTACAAATGGGTTGATTTGCATTAAAATATATTTTGGAGGAAATTGACAAATCATATTAAACTACACAAGGACTTTTTATCCCATTGGTATTAAGAATTCTCTAAAATTATAAATGGAACACCTCCTTTGCCAAGACTGTGATAAACAACAAAGCCTTAGTTAACACTTTAATAATCTTATGTAGCGCTTCGGCTCTATTGCTAGCACTCATCTTTTCTAAAAGCTTACTGATGTGATACTTGACAGTAGGTACAGCGATATGCCTTTTCTCAGCTATTTGAGAATTCGTTAGTCCAGAAATAATATCTGTTAGCATCTCAAATTCTCTTTCAGACATGGGAGAGGTAGTGATCTGATTGATTTTATCTTGAGTGATGGCCAGCTTTTCTAATTCAACACTGTTTTTATAAAGTGCTAATTCTATGGCTGTGAGTAAATCATGATTGTCAAATGGCTTGACAATGTATCCATAGGGTAGTGTCTTCTTAGCTCGCTCCAATGTTTTTCTATCGGACATAGCTGTGACAAAGATCAATGGTGTCTTGTCATTTTGATAGACATACTCTGCTACATCGATACCATCCTTTTCTCCTTCAAGTCGGATGTCGCAAAGTATGAGATCTGGCTTATGGATAGAAAGGAAGTTGATGGCGTCTTCACCGAAGTGCTTGATGCCTGCCACATCGTAACTTAGCTTCTTAAGTCTGCGTGAGATGTCATGGGCGACTATGCCTTCGTCTTCAATTATGAGAATGGATATATTGGACATGGGATGCTCCTATAAGGATAACAAGCCCAGCTCAAATCCTCGCCTAATCATACCCGCTGTGTTTTTGACATCCATCTTTGTTTTTAAGTTTTTTTTGTGGGTGTCAATGGTGTGTTCTGAAAGATATAAAGCGGTAGCTATCTCTTTAGAGGTGAATTCATAAGCGATAAGCTTAAGTACTTCTTTCTCACGTGAAGAGATGAAAGGTTGTCTGAGAAGTCTGGGCACGAAATGCCTCGTTCTATTTATCTTTTTGGTTGCAGTGTGAATCATAGCTATGAATTTAACAATAAAGATGGGGAATACGGCATGCTACTGACCTAGCCTTAAGTATAGTTTTAATAGCTAGACCTTATGATATATCTGCAAGGTCATCTTTACCTTAGTTCCGTTATTGTTCTCGATAGAAAGATCAGCCTTAAGTTGATCCTTGAATACATTGACCAGGCGATATCCAAACGAACTGCCTAAATCCGCTTGCAAGTCTTGAGGCATACCTATACCGTCATCCGCTACTATGACTTCGAGACCTTCATCTGATTCTTGTAAGGACACAGTTATTATCCCTTTCCTTTTGTCAGGAAATGCATATTTCAAGCAATTGCTAACTAACTCATTAACGATTAGGCCAATAGGGATAACAGAATCCACATCAAGATTGAGATCTTCAATATCTAATTGTAGCGATATTTGATCTTTTCTGATATTGTAAGAATCGAATAAGCTTCTGATTAGTTTTATAAAATAATCCTTCATGTCTACACCGGTGAGATTGTTTTCTTGATATAGGTTTTGATGTATGAGGGCCATGGATTGAACTCGATCTTGGCCTTCTTGAAGAGCACTTAGCGCTTTCTTATCTTCTATATGTTCTGATTGAAGACCAAGTAGTGAACTGATAAATTGAAGATTGTTCTTAACTCTGTGATGGATCTCTTGTAGTAATATTTCTTTTTCAGAGAGCGCCTTGGAGATGATTGTATTTTGACTCCTGGTTTTTCTAAATAAACTCAATAAGCCAAAGAGAAGACTTCCGAATATTACTAATCCGATGGTTAACCCAATAGATCTTTTTCTCGCTGAATCTAGCTTAAGATCTGCAATTTTACTTTCAGAGTTTAAAAGTGCAATTTCCTGTTCCCTTTGCTCTGACTCATACTTGGACAGTGCATCTATCAAGACTTCATCTTGCTCGATAGTGAACAAAGAATCTTTGGCATTCATGAATTCGCCGCGATGGGAGTATGCGTTTTTATAATCTCCTTTTTTCTCATATAATTCTGCCAACTCTCGATGACTTTCTTTCAACTGTTCCAAGTGATTTATTACTGTAGCTTTCTCTAACGATATGAGCAGGTGTTCTTCTCCTTTTTTCAATTGTCCCATTCTGTTATAAGCAGATCCAATTCCTGCTATTGATGCAGCATGTAAAAGAGGCACAACATTTTCTGGTACAAGTTCCATCGCTCGATTATAATCATTTATAGCATTATTGTATTCTTTTTGCTCAATGAGGAGATTGCCTCTGCTTAAGAGTGTTATACCCACAAAGAGTGGTTGATTTATAGCTTGATAAAATTTTATCGCTTCAGAGTAGCGTTTGTCTGCCTCATTGTATTGGACGTCTTCGACATATTGGATGCCGAGATTGTTACTGATTAAAGCCATGCTGGCAGTATCTTTTAGCTCTTGAGCTATATCCATAGCTTTTAAGTAATACTCGATACTCTTAGCATTTTCCTTTCTAAAGCTATAGCATGACGCCAGATTGCTAAATATGATGCTTCGTAATTTTTGCTCCTTATATCCTTCTAATTGTTCAAGGGCCTTGAGGTATAGATCAACGGCTTCTTTATAGCTTCCTTTGGCATATTTGGCAATTCCAGAATAGTTGTATGCTTCGGCTTGTCTGACTTTATTTGGATTCGATGACGCGAAGACTATGTCATTATATTTTATGGCCAATAGCTCCGCGTATTCTTGATCGCTATAGACCGCTTTGTTTAATTCAAAACCTAGCCAATTAAATCGCAGACTATCAGATTCAAAGCCGGATAAGTGCTGTTCTATGGTGTCTTGTGCTCTGAGTTGTGTACATAGAGCTAGAAGTAGCAGAGTGTAAATGAGTGATGTAGTACGCATAAATGGTTGATGTGCGCCCTAATATAGCCATTCTTAATAGAGACAATTGGAGCAGCTTAGATATTTGAGAAGATTTGAAGTGTATATCGAAAGTTGTAATTCTGGATCTTAGGAGAACTGATGGGTGTTATCTATATCAAAGTGAGAAGAGATCGATGTTTGTCATAGTAAGTCTTGATTTAGTAGAGCTGAGTAAGATATTAATCTAAAACCCCAGACAATCATCTTGAACAAGGGTAATTTACGGCTTATCACTTGATCAATTTCTTATTCACTTTTCCAAGTTGAAATTATGACGACTTCACTTCTTACTAACAAAGCATTGTCAGTTCTATTGTTCCTATTTTCATTTGCCCTTGTTCAAAGCCAGTCAATAGAGAAAGATATTGATGAACTACTGAATAAGCACTATCCAAGCGATGGGCCTGGTGCCACGGCGATCATTTCCAAAGGAGGCGAGACAATCTATCGTAAAGCTTTTGGCAAGGCCAACTTGGAGCTGGATGTAAAGATGAAGCCAGAACATGTATTTGAGATAGGTTCGATCACAAAACAATTTACGGCAGTGAGTATCTTGATGTTAGTTGAAGAAGGAAAGTTGTCGCTTACAGATGAGATCACTAAGTTCCTGCCTGAATATCCGACTCATGGTCATACTATAACAGTA
>CALISO010000005.1 GCA_938041445.1 uncultured Saprospiraceae bacterium | reverse complement strand
CCATCACCAGTTTGATATTGCCAGTTATCAAGGTTTAGACTACTTCCTGTGAAATTATCCTCCCATACAAGTTGGTAGTCACATTGGGCATCCATAGTGCATATGGTAGCAGCAACTGTTAGAGTAAGCGTAAGTCTAAGTAATTGTTGTAAGTTCATTATTAACTACAAGATACCACAAATAAAAAAAGAGCCGACACCCAACGTGTCGACTCTTCTATATTGTAATTTCTTACTTAGAACTGTAAGAAATATAAATCTAATTATTACTTAGCTACGATGAACTTAGTAGTTGTGATACCAGCATCTGATCTAGAGATCAAAGAGTAGATACCATTGTCATAGTTGAATGTATCAAATGTGATTACATTACTTCCATTCACTACGCTTACGTTTCTAGTATCAATTACCTGACCTAAGTTATTCATTACTGAAAATGCAACATTAGTTACATCAGTTGAAGTAAACTCAACATTCATAGTAGTAGATACTGGATTAGGTGATACTTGTAGATCAGTTACTACTTCAGTATCAATCGTGTTAGACGCTGCTGCATTTACACCAGTCTCCATAGATTGAGAACCTCCGAAGTTAAGTGTCTCAATAGCTGGCTTAAGAACATTACCTGCTAAGTCTGTCACCTCAATTCCTGGTACTGGGTGAATTGCTGGATCATAGAAAGGTATACCGTCACCATATGAATCATTAATCGTGATTGTAAGACACTCAACGTCTACTTGTGGGAAAGGTAGTGCTACTTCATACGTATGTACAACATTAGCATCAGGTCCTCCAGCTCCAAAGCTATCGTCAGTTCCTGCAGCATATCCTCCAAATTCAAAGATAACTTCACCAGCATCAGTTGTCACTGTTCCAGATGTTTCTAATGCATAGACATCAGTTGTTACGTTCAATATGAAAGAATATTCTTCGACAAGAGGAAGATAAACATCTCCTTCAAATGTTGCTCTAAAGTCATCAGCAATCTCAGTTCCATTCACTGTAGAAGACTCAACTGTAATTGACGTTGTTTCTTCTATCGCGATAGCATCTGAAGTTACATTTGCACTTCCAAATACAGGGATTTCTTGATCAACTGTAATCGTCTCAGACAATACATCATTAAGATATACATCAATTGTAGCTGTAGTTATAGCTTCAGTACCTAGATTTAAGATGTTAAGAGATTGTGTGTAGTCAACTACATCACATGAAGCTTCAGAAGCAACAGAACCAGTAACATACATATCATCCTCTAGTCCAGCTACACCAAGTGCTCTATCCCAAAAGTCAAAGTTTGTGATATTTTGTCTAAGATCGTCACCATACATATGTACAACTGTCCTATTTGGTCTTATCACAAAAATTGATGGGTAATATGTAATACCAAAATAACCAGCCCAAGCTGCATCATCAAGTATAGTATATTGCACTCCTTCTACCCAGTTTCCTTGTGTACCTGCAGTGTTACCCAATAAATCATCCATTGTCGTATTTCCATCTGATTCAGCTGCAATTACTCTGATTTGGTCAGTACCTTCTGGTCCATACTCCTCATACAACGTCTCTAGTATACCTGCTTGGTGAATAGTCCAACAAGGTCCACACCATGTCGCATATACATCAACGACTACAGACTTACCATCATCAAGCATTGCAAACAAATCAACAGTCGCATCATTGATGTCAAGACTAGTAATATTTTCCTCTAATACAGTACCATCAGCCAATTGTGAAAAACCAACAGTGTGGGCTAACATTAATACAAATACAGTTTGTAAAATTCTTTTCATTATATAAATTTTTATTGATAATAATTATAAGTGTCCTAAATATAAAAATAATGTTGAATAAACACGATCTATATCACTCTTTCAAATGCAAAATAGCAATAACAATCAACTCTTATTGCTCCTTTATGACACTTTTATACAAATTGGACAAATTTAATAGCGCTAATATTCTAAATTTCGAAATTAGTCGAACAATTAAAAGCGAACCGATTATTGATTATAATTTAAAGACATTGAATAGCTACCCAATTTTTCTATTGAATTAAAAAAGAAGAATATTCACACAATTGAAAAGTCATTAATAGTTTATCACCGGGTTAACATAATCATCCAACTTAGTCTATTAATTACAAAATTGTCTATAATCATTCCTAGAAGGTTGAGCTGTTGATAAAATCTTACTTTTGGTAACTAATCATAATTATAATGATATGCACGTAGCGATTATAGGTAACGGAATTAGCGGTGTGACAGCAGCTCGTTGGGTCAGAAAACTTTCTGATCACAAAGTGACCATCATTTCATCAGAAACTGATCATTTCTTCTCCAGAACTGCTCTTATGTATGTCTATATGGGTCATATGAGATTTGAAGATATCAAACCATATGAAGACTGGTTCTGGGAAAAGAATAGAATAGACTTAGTCACTGACCGCGTAGAATCCATCGAATATACTGACAAGTCTTTGAAGATGAAATCAGGAAATGACATCAGTTATGACAAACTCATATTAGCTGTAGGGTCTACTCCTAATAAATTTGGTTGGCCAGGGCAAGACTTAAAAGGTGTGGGAGGACTCTACCATGTGCAAGACCTAGAACGTATGGAAGAGTACTCACCCAATCTCAAGAAAGCTGTAGTCGTAGGTGGAGGACTCATTGGTATAGAGATGGCAGAGATGTTCGTCTCTAGAGGTATCTCTGTTACAATGCTTGTTCGTGAGCCAAGTTACTGGAGTGGCGTACTGCCACCTGAAGAATCAAAGATGATCTCGGAGCATATCCTACATCACGACATCGATCTCAGACTTGGGGTCAATCTAGGTGAGATTCATGATGATGGTAGCGGTAAAGCTTGTGCGGTAACAGTCAAGGAAACTGGAGAAAGGATAGAGTGTGGCTTCGTAGGGCTGACCGCTGGAGTGAGCCCAAATATTGGGTTCCTTAGAGATACTGGACTTGATATTGGCAGAGGGATCAAGGTCAATGATCACCTAGAAACTAATCAACCAGATGTCTATGCTATAGGTGACTGTGCTGAACTCACTAATCCTAAACCAGGTCGTCGGGGTGTAGAAGCTATCTGGTATACAGGTCGGATGATGGGTGAGACATGTGCATATAATATTTGTGGAAAGCAGGTAGCCTATGACCCAGGACTTTGGTTCAATAGTGCTAAGTTCGTCGATATCGAGTATCAAGTGTATGGTTCAGCACCAGCTCAGATGCCCGATGATATGGCAAGTCTCTACTGGCAACATGAAGATGGAGAGAAGTCAGTCCGTATCAATTACGATAAAAACTCTAAGGAGATTCTTGGATTCAATCTGTTTGGAGTCCGCTATAGACATAAAGTCTGTGAAAAGTGGATCCTTGAGAAGACACACGTAGAAGACGTGCTCAAAAACTTGGGAATGGCAAATTTTGATCCTGAATTCTATAAAGAGTACGAGCCCGATATCATCGCATTATACAACAAGCAAGAAGGAACGAATATTACTCTCAAGACTAGAAGAGGACTAGATAAAGTCCTTGCATTCCTAAATAGATAAGACTAAGAAACAATGAAATTATTACAAACTATAGGGAGTATCCTCGTTATCCTCAGCATACTCATCTTCATCGGAATGTTGGGTTTAGGGACTAAGTCGATCAACCTCGATGCATTACCAGGCAACAATACCCACCAAACAGCAGCAATCTCTCAAGCAATCAATGAACTTGACGCTAAGGGC
Source organism: uncultured Saprospiraceae bacterium (assembly GCA_938041445.1). Lineage (GTDB taxonomy): Bacteria > Bacteroidota > Bacteroidia > Chitinophagales > Saprospiraceae > JAHDHH01. The sequence goes on along the minus strand of CALISO010000005.1, from coordinate 8,968 downwards.
AAGGAAGTCAATCATATTGGATTCGTCTCTCTTGCTTCTGAAGTTATCGATAAGGCCAACGAAATCCAAGAGGCGAAATTCCAACAAAGTGGTGCTCCTGATGGAGTAGGTGAATGGGATTTTAGATTCGGTGGAAATGTCGGTGGATTCAAACAAAAACTGAGCTCGACAGCTAAAGCAACAGGTCCAGTACAAAGCAACCCATGGTTGTTCTTCTTTTTAACTTTCGGATTAGCTATTATAGGAGGATTACTATTTATCATCCCTAAGTTCGCCAAAAGCCCAGGTATTAAGCATGATGGAATCTATCATAGCAGCTTGACTAGTGGATTGAAATTGACCCCTAGAACCATTGTATTGGCTGCAGGTATTATCGGAACACTGATCTACGGCTTTGTCAAATTGAATAACTTCTTCTGGCCACTTGTCACTACGGTTATAGGTGTATTATTCATCTACTTCGTATTTATCAAAGAAAAGTCAAAAGGTAAGGATCCACAAAGATCAGCATCACCAGTGAACACTGCTTGGCTAGGGATGTTAGCTGGGGCACTATTAGTTGGATTCTATATCCTATTGTATTGGAAACCAGAATATATTCAAAACTGGGTATCCATGGTAGATCCTATCAGTGAGATGCTGAATGGTGGTAAGGCAAGTAGATGGTTCCTCTATGGTTTACTCTATACAATCATCATGGCTGTGATGGGTATCCGTATGCTTGCAAAGTATCAGCATAATAAATATCAACGGGTTAGAACGTACTCTGTAATGTTCTTCCAGACGGCATTTGCATTCTTGATTCCACAAATGATCTCTAAGTTGAATGCAACCAATGCATATGACAACCCAATTCCTGCCCCAGACCTCAAAAATATGTGGCCACTAGACTACTCATTCTTTTTTAACTACAGACTAGATGAGATGGTAGCAAATGGTTCAATAGGAATCTTTATGCTTGTGTGGGGTATTGTTCTTTTCGTGATAGGTGTACCAGTCTTTGTATACTTTTACGGTAAGAGGTGGTACTGTAGCTGGGTTTGTGGATGTGGTGGACTAGCCGAGACGATGGGTGATCCATGGAGACAGTTATCTGACAAAAGTCTAAGAGCATGGCAATTCGAACGATATATAATCCATGGTGTGATGGTCGCAGCAGTCTTGATGACAATAGGTGTGTTATATACATACTTCACCGGTAGTTACTCTATATTGGGAATCAATACGGATTCATTGAAGTCTTGGTATGGGTTCTTTATCGGGGCTGGATTCGCTGGTATTGTAGGTACAGGATTCTACCCTCTGATGGGAAATAGGACTTGGTGCCGATTCGGTTGTCCACTTGCTGGGTACTTAGGATTGATCCAAAAGTTCAAATCAAAATTCCGAATAACAACGAATGGAGGTCAGTGTATCTCATGTGGAAACTGTAGCACTTACTGTGAAATGGGGATCGATGTCAGATCTTATGCACAGAAAGGTCAAGATATCGTTAGATCGTCCTGTGTAGGTTGTGGTGTCTGTTCTGCAGTTTGTCCCAGAGGTGTTCTCAGACTTGAAAATGGAAGTGGCGATGTTGCCACTAGAACAATAGAAGAAAGAACGATTCATATCACTGAAGATATGATCTATGTGAAGCAAGATTTCTCATAAATCACCTAGATAAATTAAAAAAAGGTCACTCGGTTAAATGGGTGGCCTTTTTTTTATGCCTTTTGCTTTTTCATCAGGGTTTTGGTATCAGTGAAGCATTTACCTAAGTTGCATCCTTCTTCACTTCTGGCTTTATCCCATTATCAATCTCCTTATAAAAGCAGCCAACACCTGTAACTGCAAGCACATAAGCCAGCAGGATATTGACAAGAGACATGAACTGATATGGTGCATACTCTAGAGCTGTGACACCCAATGCTCCAGCCATAAATATACCAGATGGTGTCCAAGGTGCAAGGTTTTCTAGCATCGTCCCTGCATCCTCAATAGATCGGCTCAACACCCTACGTGGGATCTTCATCTTATCGAACTTTTCTTTGAATGTCTCGCCGATGATGAAGCTAGTTGCATACTGATTAGATGTGGTCAGGTTGGTGAATGCAGTAGTGGTCAAGGCAGCTATCACAGTATGACTTTGCTTCGTGAGGTTACGCATCAAACCACTGATCGCAATCGGTATCGAATTCATAACTTCTAGTGTACCTATAAAAACAAAAATCAAAAAGGAGATGACAATCCCTTCAATCAGATTATAGAGTCCTCCCCTATTAAGTATCTTGAGCACATCAGAATTGACATCGTTCATCATTGCCATCTCAGTACTGAATCCACTGTTGAAGCTATTAAAAATATCTGTGAATGAAAAAGGCTGAAAGATGATGGCAAGAATCATCGCCGCCCATGCTGATACTAGAAGAGTGATAAATATAGGTCTCTTAGTCATAGAACCATAGATCACGATCGCTAGTGGAATTAAGAGCAAAACATTGAAATTGAAGATGGCATCCAGACCCTGGAGTGTTTCCTCAATTTGCTCCAAACGTCCAACTCCTAGGTCAATACCACTACCTTGGATAGCTGGTGACAGTACGATATAGATGACTGCAGCAATGATGGCAGATGGTACTGTCGTATACATCATAGATTTGATATGGTCAAATAATGGTACATCCGTAGCAAGTGATGCAATATTGGTTGTATCAGAGAGCGGTGATAGCTTATCACCAAAAAATGACCCGCCTATCACAGCACCAGCAGTGATTGCAATATCAGCACCATAAATCTGCGCTATCCCGATCATCACGATACCGATCGTCCCAGCAGAACCCCAAGAAGTCCCCGTCAATAGTGAAAATACAATGCAAATCAAAAATGAAAATATGTAAATCCAATCAGGACTTATAATCGAAATACCATAGTAGATGAGCATCGGTATGGTTCCACTGACAATCCAACTACCAATGAGAACTCCTATGGCAAAAAGTATCATCAGAACAGGGACTGACTCTCCTACCTTCTTGGTGATATTCTGTTGGATATGATCCCATGTATGCCCTTCACGCATAAGAAATACTGTGCTGAAGCTGATAGCCATAATGATCAATACTTCTACAGGTAATCGCTCATTGGCAAATATCCGCGGATGTACAAATAGGCCATAGATCAGCAGCAAAATAAAAAACAATATCGGCAAGGTTGCCTTCCAGTATTCAGTCCTTGAGTAATCAGTCATCTTAGGTGAAAGTTAGCATAATATTTTTACGAAGTGAAATATTCGACATCAATGAATCTAGCAAATGCCATTCAACGGCATCATAAACTATGTCAGTCTGAAAGAGTTACTATACTTTTATGTCAATGCACAATACTCAGACCTTAGATACTTGGTTCAGCTCTAGAGGTTGGAAGCCATTTCCCTTTCAACAGGAAGGGTGGCAATCGTACTTGGATGGATATTCAGGGATGATCAATGCTCCTACAGGAAGCGGTAAGACCTACTCCATCCTACTTCCAGCGTTAATCACAGCAAGCCAATCTACTAAAGCAGGTCTACATATCATCTGGATAGCACCGATACGAGCCTTGACTAAGGAGATAGAGATAGCCTGCAATAGAGCTATAGAAGGACTCGGACTGGATATCAAGGTAGGTATAAGGACTGGTGATACTTCCCAAAAACAAAAAAAACTACAAAAAACTAGCCCACCGAACCTCTTAATCACAACACCTGAGAGTCTGCATGTCTTGATGACGATGAAAGGCTACACCAAATACTTTTCTCACCTCCAATCTGTAATCGTTGATGAATGGCACGTTCTCATTGGGTCTAAAAGAGGTGTGCAAACAGAGCTATTTATCTCTAGAATGAGAGGTCTCAATCCAGATATTAAGATATGGGGAATCTCAGCGACCATAGGGAATATGGATGAAGCGACTGATGTCCTACTCGGTGTGGACAAGCCACCCAAATGGAAATTCATCAAAGCGGATATTGACAAGGAGATTGAGGTAGTAACGATGCTGCCAGAGACAATCGATAAATTCCCGTGGGCAGGTCACTTAGGTCTGACGATGCTAGAGAAAGTCGTACCCATCATCTATGCCCATCGGACGACTCTCATATTCACCAATACTCGAGCACAGAGTGAGATCTGGTATCAGAAGTTACTAGATGCGGAGCCTGACCTAGCCGGACAAATCGCCGTGCATCACGGATCACTCAGCAGAGAAGTACGTGACTGGGTAGAGCAAGCCCTCTATAATGGCGACATCAAGGCAGTAGTCTGCACAAGCAGTCTAGACCTAGGTGTGGACTTCCGACCAGTAGAAGCTATCGTGCAGATAGGTAGTCCCAAGGGAGTATCACGATTCCTCCAGAGGGCTGGAAGGAGTGGACATGCTCCAGGTCAAAAAAGTAAAATCTACTTCGTCCCTACCCACTCGTTAGAAATACTCGAGGCAGCAGGACTCAAGCAAGCTGTCAAAGTCTCCAATCTTGAAGCTCGCGTCCCTTATATCCGATCGTGGGATGTGCTAATGCAGTATCTCGTCTCACTCGCTGTATCTGATGGGATGGATCCTACTGAAATCAAGAATGAACTCCTTAAGTCTTATAGTTACCATAGTATGTCGGACGAAGAATGGCTACAGCTTCTAGACTTCATCCGATATGGCAGCAAGTCCCTCCAAGCATATGATGAGTACCAAAAGGTCGAGGTAGATGAGGATGGGATCTATCGAGTTACTAGCAAGCGGATAGCGCTAAGACATAGACTCTCTATTGGGACGATAGTAAGCGATGTGATGATTAAAATCAAATTCAACCGTGGAAAATACATTGGCAACATTGAAGAATACTTTGTCTCTCAATTGAGTATCGGAGATGTCTTCTGGTTCAGTGGGAGGGCTCTAGAACTTGTAAGAGTCAAGGATATGACCGCACATGTAAAGAAGGCAACAAAAAAGACTGGGAAGATTCCTTCCTATATGGGTGCAAGGATGTCCCTCAGCTCTGAGATGTCATACGAGCTGCGCAATAAGATCTATGCATATGCCAATGGGGAATCCTTGAGAGGGGATATCGAGATGATTAAGTTAGTCCCATTGCTGGAGATGCAATCAGAACGATCGCATGTACCTAACGAATCAGAGTTCCTCATAGAATATTTCCAATCAAAAGAGGGATACCACCTTCTTCTCTATCCATTCGAAGGTAGAGGAGTTCATGAAGGTCTAGGTGCTCTGCTCGCAAATAGACTCTCAGCAATAAAGCCGATGACCATCTCCATACAAATGAATGACTATGGAGTTGAATTATTGAGTGATACCGATTTTGACATCGATCGTGTATTAACACCAGAGCTATTCTCTACAGATTACTTGATTAGTGATATTCAGGCAAGTGTCAACGCTGTAGAAATGTCAAGACGGAAGTTTAGAGACATCGCTAGAATATCGGGATTGATATTCGCTGGTTATCCTGGTAAGATGAAAAAAGAACGGCACTTACAAAGTTCTTCGCAACTTCTATTTGATGTATTCAGAGAGTATGATCCAGATAACATTCTCTTTAGGCAGGCGTATGATGAGGTTCTTGCTTTCCAACTAGAAGAAGGAAGACTTAGAGATGTCCTTACAAAATTGCAACAATTGACCATCGTATTAAAAAGGCCCCACAAAGCTTCGCCATTTGCATTTCCAATAATGGTGGATCGACTCTCCAGAGAAAAACTCAGTACCGAGAGTATCGAAGACCGAATAGAGAAGATGAAGATTGAACTGTATAAGTAGAAGACAAAGAGTATGTCAATAAAAAAAAGCGATGCTGACCTCAATCAACATCGCTTTTACATTTATCTAAATGATAAAATCCTAATTACTCATCAAAGGATCAGTCATAACTTTATCTTTTCTACCTAGATCAAATCTAACTGACAACTCATGAGATCCATTATTATACTGTTGGAACTCGTGTCTAGAGATATTGTAAGAGTAGAAGAAATTGAACGCGTTCACTCTAGCTCCTATCAAGAACCCAAGTTTTTCATCTGCATTGACGGTATAGCTGATACCTCCTGTCAATTGCTCATTCAAGAACTTACCTAATACGTTGATATCTACGTGGAATGGCACGTACCTCAGACTCTTTGCAATTATTGAAGGCTCTATGACCATATCATATGAAGCAACATCGATTCGATATCCTAAGTGAAGAATATATCCAAATTCATTTTCAACCTCATCATCAGTATCTCCTAGCATCATATCTAATAGTCCAGGCAATACAATACCATAGATAAACTTGTCATCATAGATACCTTGAGCTCCTAGAGATATATCGAAGAAGTTACGTCCATTCAGTCTATCAAGAATCAATATATCACTTCCGTTTACCGTGTCATCGTTGATGATACCTGCATCTATGTCATGGCCAATTACCTCAGCAGTCAATCCGATACCTAGCTTATTAGCAGTACTATTGACTGTATAGTTCAGACCTATTTGTCCCTTGAGAGTCTGCAGAGCCGCATTATTGTCAGATAAGAACATTGCGCCTAGTGCTAAATTATTTCCTATCGGTCCATCATAGCTTGCGATAAAACTCTTTGGACTATCCGGAAATGAAGCCCACTTGTTTCTATAATTGACGATTAGTTGGTGATAATCACCTTGTCCGATAGCTCCTGGATTGAACAATACAGGGTTGACATATCCTTGAGTAGAAATGTATCTCTCATCAAAATATCTCGGGCTACCATCTTGTCCAAATACCACATTCGATAGACTGATTGATAGGATGATCAATGCAGCTGTAAGGAATGTCGTTTGTTTGATATTGATTGTATTCATCGTTCTTCTTGCTTAATAAAGTCTTTAGAAAAGGTGAAGATTAGAAGTCTCTTAATATAGTTAAAGCACCTTTGATAATTCGTTGGTCACCATTGTCAAAGTCAGCAACTAATACCCAATAGTATCCTCCTTCGAGCAGGTCACTACCATCAGCATCAGTTCCACCCCATTGGTTATCAAAGTCTGTAGTATCGAGTACTTGTCTACCCCATCTATCATAGACTCCAAGATTATAACTCACTAGATCAGGAAGACATGAAATCATAAATACATCATTGACTCCATCTCCATTAGGTGTTATCATCGCTGTCCCTTCAAAGCAAGTGGGAGGATCACCAGGCCCCTGTACATTTATAACAACTAAGTCTTGCAATATGGCATCACAGCCATTTGCATCTGTAACCATCACATTATATGTTCCTTCTGATAGTCCTGTACAAGCAACTCCATCGCAGCCGCTTTCTGACCAATCAAATACATATCCACCTGCACCACCTTCTACTGTAATCTCAATAGCTCCTTCACTATTTCCACTAATTTCATTTATAATCATGTCTTCCGCAAGAATTAACTGTGGTGCAGAGGTCACTACTATTGAACTTGGATGTACATATGTTGCACCGAATTCATCACTCGCCGTCATTGTATAAGTACCTGCACATACTCCATCGAGTGGGAATGATTGGTATATTGATACATTGCCATCTTGATCAGTTAACTCGATATCCAGAACACCTCCAGATACTTGAGTACCGCTGATCACAGCGTCACATGTCCCGAAGCAAGACACTCCAAATCCAGAGTTATCATTAATAGATGTAATCTCAACACCTTCAATTACAATCGTTGTCGTAAATGTGGTGCAGTATGTACTCGTTGATACACAACCATTACCATCTACAACGTCAAGGCAGTATTCTCCTGGACAAAGGTCAGTAAGACTGTCACCTCCATTAAATGTATTGCCATCTAAAGTCCAATTGTATGTATAATCGCTATTTCCCCCAGTGACAACTACACTTACTGCATTTGTACATAGGTCGCCAGTTGTAATTGTACCTTCTGTGATAACAATTGGATCAGCCTCAGAAATTGTGAATGAAGCTGAAACTGTACTTCCCGGATCATCAGAAACTACTAAGTCATAGTTACCAGCACCTAGCATAACCGTAGAGACATCAGCACAATCAACAGTAACACCGTTGAGCATACAGGTATAGTCTCCTAATGCTGAAGGACAACCTCCAGTAATATTAACTCCTTCAAGGAATCCTGATTGATCACCATTGCATTCGACATCTACGACCGATAGGTTATCTGGATTTAAAATCATTAATTCAGATACTGTGGCATTTATTGTGAATGTAAGAGTAGTACTACTACCCATTTCATCACTAACGACTAATGTATGATTACCTGCAGCAAGTCCAGTGACTACACCATCACAAAACGTAGCTGTTCCACCGTCTAGCTCACAACTATACCCGCCAGCAAAAGGACACCCACCAGATACAGAATAATTAAATGAACCGGTCTCACTATCACATCCGATATCAGTGGTATTGCCTCCATTCACTAAAAATGCTGTTACATCAGAGCCAATTGTATATGTTCTTGTATCTGTACATCCAGTGGCATTATCAGATACAGTAACTGAATATATGCCAGCATTAAGACCGACTCTATTCGCTAAGTTTCCTGGTCCCGTATCAGACCATGTGTAAGTATAGTTTCCAGAACCACCAGTATATGTTGGAGTAATTGTACCTCCTCCAGCACAACTAAAGTTAGTAAATGATCCTGCACCTATTGATACTTCACTTGAAGATCCTACAGTAACACTTGTCGATGCAGTGCATCCATTTTCATCTGTAACTACTACTGAGTATGTACCAGCTGGCACATTGGTCGGGTTAGCTCCCATAAGTGGTGGGTTACCTGACCAGTTGTACATCACATTTGCACCATTACCTGCAAAGTCAGTTACTAATGTCGTAATCGATCCACCAGTTGTACAAGATGCATCAGTAGCTGATGCTGTCACTCCAATACTTGTTGTTGGCTCCGAAATTGTAAAAGTCATTGACCCATTACAATCATTACTATCTTCTACATTGACAGTGTA
>CALISO010000004.1 GCA_938041445.1 uncultured Saprospiraceae bacterium | reverse complement strand
ACTTTGCAATCCTTGCATTTGTTGTTTAGTCTCTTCTATAGATGCTTGTATCTTCTCGTCTCGCTTTCTTTTCTTATAAGCTCTCTTGGCACAATTGTCACCACAATACTTTGTTACTGTCGTTCGAGCAATGAACGAATTGCCACAATGTTGGCAGATTTTAGGTATTGATATTCTTGTACTCATTAGTTGCTGTATGGTGCTGATTGTAGCTCAATGGTGCTATATGGTGCATGATTTCGCCAATCTCCCCAGCCGATGCATTTGGGCAACAAAATTGATGCCTTGGCAACATTTGGGCAACAAATATACGAAATAAAGAGAAGTTTGGCAACAAATAAGAGCAAGTAAAACGTTATAAAGTAAACAAAAACAAGGGGTTAGAAAGAAAAAGAAAACAAACTACTTCCCGATACAAAAATTACTAAAAATAGAGTCCAGTAAATTGTCCGTGCTGATCTCTCCAACTATCTCTGAAAGTTGGTGATTAGCGTGGCGGATATCCATTGCTAGGAAGTCGGATGTGATGCTATTGTCTAATCCATGAAGACATTGTTTGAGTGATTCATTTGCTTTATTTAGGCAATCTAAATGGCGCAGATTTGTCACTAGTACATCGCCATAACTCGTTTGCTTTTTTTGAACAATAGAGACTAAAAGTTTGATGATATTTTCAGTATTGTTTCTTTGTTTGGCGGAAATGATGATTGTAGGTATCCTTCCTAGCAAGGTGGATACAGACTCTTCAATATCGTAGGCATGGCAAGAGTGACCGTACTCGTCTGACTTATTGAGAATGACTATACTTTCTTGATTGTCAATTGATAAGGACTTATAACCTTCTACGATTTCTTGGTAGTCGTTTTTGACCTCATCTACATATAGAACGATATGCGCTTTTGCGATGTGTTGTTTCGTTCTTTCAATCCCAAGAGTCTCGATCGTATCGTCAGTTTCTCTCAATCCTGCGGTATCGATAAATCGAAACTTTATTCCTTCATACACTATGGTGTCCTCGATAGCATCTCTTGTAGTACCAGGGATATTGGACACGATAGCTTTATCGTCATTGAGTAACACATTGAGTAGGGTAGACTTACCGACATTAGGACTACCGACCAATGCTATAGAGACTCCATCCTTAAGGGCATTACCATGATCGTAGGAGTTAGCCAGTGTGGTAGTCGTACTTAGTATTTCATTGAGTAAGGATTTCAATTGATCACGATTTGCAAACTCTACATCTTCTTCTCCGAAGTCATTTTCTAATTCTAGAAGACTTGCAAACTCAATCATTTTGTCCCTGAGACTTTTGATCATATTTGAAAATCCTCCTCTCAATTGTGACATAGCTAATTGGTGAGAGCTCGCATGCGTTGAAGCAATCAAGTCTCCCACTGCTTCTGCTTGAGATAGGTCAAGTTGGCCATTGAGGTAGGCACGTTGAGTATACTCTCCAGGTAGTGCCATTCTTACGCCATCGTACGTGAGGATCAGCTTGACAACTTCTTGTAAAATGTATGATGACCCATGACAAGAAAACTCTACTACATTTTCTTTCGTGTAAGAACGAGGTGCTTTGAAAATCGTCGCGACACATTCGTCTAAAATGGTGCCTTCTGCATTTTTGATTTTACCATAGTGAACGGTATTTGGTTCAACTTTATGGAGGTTGGCGCCATAGAAGATATGATCGCTTATTGCAATTGCTTCAGTACCCGATAGTCTAACAATGCCAATAGCACCCTGTCCACTTGGAGTTGCAATTGCTACAATGGTATCTGCTGCATTATTCATGATAATTTAGTGTTTGCCTTTTTGATTTTTGATAATCCAATATAGACGATAATTGCTGCAATAACTAATAATATCGCTGAGCTAAAATATGATACTCCAGGAAAGTAATAGTTTCCATCATTAGCAGTGAAATATTTAAACAATTGTGTAGCCAGTAGAGGTCCAATAATGGTACTGATACTCATCAGACTTGTCAATGCTCCTTGTAGGTTGCCTTGCTTGTTCTCAGGGATACTATTAGACATTAGCCCTTGAAGAGTTGGTCCGGCAATCCCACCTAATGCATATGGAACTAGAAAAGCGTAAAGCATCCAAGGTTCTGAAGCTAATGAGAATAAAAACATACCTATTACCCAAAAGCAAAACCCATATTTAATGGTTCTATGCTCACCAATTGACTTCACTATGGGTCCAATCAAGACTCCTTGTACAATTGAGATAATTAATCCAATAAACATTAGGCTGTAGCCAATTTCAGATTCGGTCCATTGGAACATTTCTATAGAAAAGTAAGGCCAAATAGCTGGTAGTACTTGTCCAGCTAGCTGGGCAATAAAAAAGGCGATAATCAAAAGTCCAAGGCCTTTAAATTTAGATAATTGTATCAGGGCGACACCTGGAATCATTTTGGATAGAACTGGTTCTCTTCTATGTTCTACAGAGAGTGATTCAGGTACAAAGAATAGTCCAAATAAGAAGTTGATCATAGCTAGTCCTGATGCGATATAGAACGGTAGTCTGATATCAATATCGCCGAATATGCCACCAATGGCTGGCCCGATGATAAAGCCTAACCCGAATGCAGCTCCTACATAACCATAGTACTTAGCCTTAGATTCTGGAGTGGCGATATCTGCAATATAGGCATTGGCTGTTGTAAAACTTGCACCACAAATACCAGCAAACAATCTGCCTATAAATAGCCACATAATGGTAGGTGCAAAGGCATGTAGGAAATAGTCAATGGAAAGTCCAAATAAGCTAATAAGTAAGATTGGCCGTCGCCCAAATTTGTCACTTAGTTCACCTAGAACTGGCGCAAATAGAAACTGCATCAAAGCATAAGCTGCCATCAGCATGCCCCCGATAGCGGCAGCATCACTCACATCACCGCCAGTCAGTTCTTCTATCAATCCAGGAATAACTGGGACAATGATACCCACACCAATCATATCAATGAGAACGGTGGCCAGGATAAAAATGAGACCAATTTGACGTCTTGCCATCCACAAAGGTTACTATTCTAAGTGTAACAATTACAATAGTCGACGGTATATTCTTTGAAGGCGATCGGCTGAAAACCCTCTGTAGAATCCCCACAGTAAAATGCCTTGAACGATTTGTACTTTGAGGTAGCCATTAGACTTATACTTTCTGTTAGATACGATAGCTTTGTTTTGTACGATGGTAAATGGAATATCATTACTCTTTATCGCTTTGTAAAGCTGAAAGTCTTCCATAAAAGTGCATTCTTGAGCAAATCCACCTAGTTGTTCATAGACATCTTTGATGATAAAAAGTCCTTGATCACCACCTCCTGTAAAGAAGGTTTGGAATTGGGTGAACCACGAGTTGATTTTCAAGAGAATGGGTGTCGCATTTCTAAATCGATAAGCGAAGCATCCAGCTTGGTTTCCTGATTTTAATGCTTCTAGTATATCGTCCACAAAAGTAGTTGGTGGTGTAGTATCGGCGTGGACGAAATATAGAATGTCTGATTGAGTAGCTTGACCTCCTTGACAGAGTTGATAAGATCGACCATTGTGACCACATCTGATGTAAGTGATGTTTTCCTGTGTGCAAATTGACTCTAGATTATCGGTACTATCTTTGGCGTCAACGACAATGATTTCTGAGCTGATATCACTATTTTTAGTAATTGACTTGAGATAAGGTAATAACTTTGATAAATTATCTGCCTCATTTAGTGCTGGAATAATAATTGATATTGACCGAAAATCGAACTTTGAATACATTATCGAGTAATCCTTATATGAAATTAATACTACCTCTATTGTTATTTATGTTGGTTAATTGCACAAAACCAACGGCGCAAGATACACAGAATCCTATGTCTGGCATGGCTGTTACTGCGAGTTCGTCCAATGAATATATTAAGTTGTCGCAGGATTTTCTAGAAAGCTTAAAAAATGGAGAAAATGGAGACGAATACGTAACTAAATATGGTGACATCAACCTAGATGACTTAATTGTATCGCTAGATTCAAAGGCTAAAAAAATGTCTTTTTGGATTAACTCGTATAATGCACTTGTACAATATCGACTAGTACCTCATCCTGAGTTATTTGACGATAGAGATGCTTTTTTCAATGAGCCTTGGGTCAATATTGCTGGTATTAAGATGAGCTTCGACGATATAGAGCATGGCATTATTAGAAACAGTAGAGTCAAGTTAGGTCTTGGTATTATTAAGGATCCTTTTGTACCAAGGTGGGAACGTCAACTAAGAAACACTGATATTGATGGAAGAGCACATTTCACATTGAATTGTGGTGCTAAGTCTTGTCCATATATTGCAGTACTAAGTGATGTAGGGTTTGATGCTCAGATGGATGCTCTTTCAAAGGATTACTTATCAAAGGTTACAGAAGTCGATGGAAATACAGTAAAAACATCTCCACTATTCTCTTGGTTTAGAGGAGACTTTGGTGGCAAACGAGGTATTAAATCATTTCTGGTTGATCTTGGAGTTACCAAATCAACGGATGTAGATCTTGAGTTTCTAGATTATGATTGGACAGTGGAGACTGGTAACTATACGGATATCTAAAAAGTAAATCCAAACCCAAGATATATTCCTTCAGGCCAGCCGACTCCTGTCCTAAATAGAAAGCGACCTTGCTGCTTTTGAATTCTATAGCCAACAGATACTGCTAGATTAATATCAGTAGTATTTAATTCAAGTGCATCGTTCTTACTTGCTGCGATTCCCATCATTGTTTCAAGTCGATGGTTAGATTTGCCAGTTAATCCAGTCGCCCCTAACATTGCAATCTTGCCAGATGAATCCCAGACTGCATAGGTACCTATAGCTGCTCTTGCATTTATCTGCTGTAGAATTGGTCTTTCAAGATTATGATTGATTGTACGTTCATAATTAAGGCTAGCTCCTGCGCCTAAGCCTACAAAACTTATGGTGCCATAAACATAGTTCTTAGGGAAAGTTTCAATTTGGCAATTACCTTCAGTATGAGATAGGATTATAAACAAAATGGCAACGCAGATAGTGGTCAGTGACTTCATACTGTATTATCAATTTCTATGCATAAAACGTTTCACCATACAAGTTAAGTCTGAGTTAGTTAGCAATTAGAAATGATGCCGAAGTTTACTTTAGAAGGCTTCTCCGATTGTCAGATAAGCACTGCCTCCTTCAGAACTAAATCCATAGTCAAAGCGGATATTAAGCTGGTCTTCCTTGCTTAGTAAAAACCTCAAGCCAAGACCATAATTAAACTTAAGGTCATCAGTGATATTCCTTAACTCATCACTGACATTCCCTACACTTGTGAACGCTGCACCTTTGAATCTCCAGATAATAGGAAATCGTAACTCTGCTTGTAAGACCACCTGATGCTGATCTCGATAGCGACCGATGACGTATCCACGAGCATATTTGGGTCCACCATATAGTGGTAACTCTTGAAATGGCGCATCATCGCCAGAATACTCTTGCAGATAATTGAGTGCTAACACCATCTTTTGATTTATGGGAATATATTGGGACATTGCTAGCGAAAGCTTAGGATAGTTGTAGTCAGAACCGATAATTGAATGATAATAAAGAAGTGAGCCTTCTAAGAACTGTCCTTTTCTTGGGTAGAATTGGACATCTCTTCTATCTAATGTTGCTGCAACACCCAGTCCACTTACGTTACCACCTTCACTACCATTGATGTCACCTGTTTGCAGTAAGCGAGCTTCTTCTGTTCTATAGATGTTGTAATTATCAAAATGGATGGACGGTCCAATGTAGAATTCTTTATTTCTTGATATAAGATAGTTGGCTCTTATCCTTGGGAATCTCACAAAATAATCTTCTTGAGCAGTCTCTAAAGTACTATCGCCTAGACCATAGAAAGGGTAGAAGTAATCATAATAGCCTAGTTCTCCTCTGATTAATTGAGTATTCTCATTTCGCCAGTAGGTGAAAAATGCGTAAGTTAATATCTGCTTATTGAGAGTATAACCTACTCCCGCTTGTATGTTGGATGCTTTATTACTTAGGTTTCCTTCGGCTCTGAATGTATAGATACCTGCAAGGGTGAATCCTAGTCTAGTTTCAGGTAAATAAAAGATAAGTGGATAGATTCCGAGAAAGCTTGTACTGTCTCTTAGTGACTCCGTATAGTTGATGTGATTTCCTTTGGATTCTGTGCTCTGTAGGCAAATGGTAAACGCAACTAACAATAAGGTTCCCAAACTCTTCTTCATACGGACAATAATACGATTATATCGAAATATTCCTTCTAATTACTAAAGGTAATGTACTATTTTTGGGACATTCAATACATTAAATATAAACACCTGAAGATGAAAAAGTTGATAATCTCATTAGTTGTGATGATCATTGCATTGCAAATGGCAATGAGCCAGAATACGGTTGGGTTACTGTCATATAAACCATTCAGTTCTTATGACGGATACAACCTTATCTATCCTCATAATCAACCGGATATATTTTTATTGGACGCTTGTGGCGAAATAGTTCACACTTGGGAAGGCGATGATGATTTGCGTCCAGGCAATACTGCTTACCTTTTAGAAGATGGAAACATACTCTATACAAGTAGGCCATCAACGTTTACAAATGACGCTATTTGGGCAGGTGGCGGTGGTCAGAATATTACGCTTAAGGATTGGGACAATAATATCTTATGGGACTTTAGCTTGAATAATGAGAATTTTAGACTTCACCATGATATTGCACCAATTGTCAGGAATGGTGAACTAACAGTTTTGGCAATTGCTTGGGAGAAAAAGACTCTTGAAGAAGTTATTGCTGTCGGTCGAGATACGACTGTGCTAGATAGGGAAGAACTATGGCCAGATTATATACTAGAAATTGATCCTGCTACAGATGAGATAGTCTGGGAGTGGCACACTTGGGATCACTTGGTACAGGATTTTGATGCTACTAAGCCAAACTTTGGAGTCATTTCAGAGAATCCTAATCGGATTGATATTAACTATGACTTTGACGGATCCGGTAATGCGGATTGGATGCATACTAATTCTATAGATTACAATCTAGAAAGGTCTCAGATCCTACTTTCAGTGCCAAATTTCAGTGAGATATGGATTATAGATCATACCACGACTACAGAGCAAGCTGCCTCAAGCACAGGAGGTGTCGGGGGTAGAGGTGGTGACTTGATGTATCGATGGGGTAATCCCTCAGCCTATGCATCAGGTACTGCAGACGATCAAAAACTTTTTTACCAACACGATGCACACTTTATAGATGAGCATATCAGTCCTGTTGATCCTCAATTCAATAAGATTGGTGTATTCAATAACAGAGTAGGCGACGACTTCAGTACAATTAATATATTGAACCCACAGTGGGATATGTATACTTGGGGATATCCATTTTCTAATGATAACTACTTGCCAACTGAATTTGATTTGACAAGAACACATCCAGTAGATAGCACATTGATGCATTCAACTGGCCTGTCTAGTCTTCAATACTTACCTAATACAAATTTACTGGTCTGTGTAGGTCGATTTGGCTATAGCTATGAAATGACACAAGACGGTGATATTGTATGGGAGTATAAAACACCATTGATTGCAGGACTTCAAGCGACACAAGGAGATGAGTTATTAATTAATAACAACTTGACATTTAGAATGGATAGATACCCAGTTGACTATCCAGCTTTTGATGATAAATTTCTTGATCCAATGGGTTGGATAGAGCTTGAACCTGACACAGAACTGTGCCAATCGATACTTCCTACTGATGACATTAACATCAATTATAACCTAGAAATATTCCCTAATCCTGCCGATCAAATGATCGGAGTAAAATGGGATGAGTCTATGTATATCAACATTGAAATCTATGATATTATAGGTAGACTAAAGTACCAAGAACTGAATGTCAATGGTGGTATGAAGTACATTGATACCTCTAGATTGATAGACGGTACATATACCCTGATGGTTAATGGTGCTGACTCCGGAAGATTCATCGTAAAACACTAGAGAAAGTTATCAACATATTGGTGATAAAAACGTTAATCTCAAGAAGACGGGCACGTCTAAATTTGTATGATTATTAATTGATATATCAAACGTATGTTATCTAATTCTGGTTTTGCCTTAAGGCACATAGGAATCAATCAAAATGATGAGCAAGAAATGCTCAAGGACGTCGGTGTCAGTGACGCTAACGAACTAATAAATAAAACGATTCCTACCTCTATCATTGTAGATGAGAAGATGGATCTACCACCAGCACTTTCTGAATATGAACTGCTGAATCACTTAAAAGAAATAGGTAATCAGAATATCGTTGCAAAAAATTGTATCGGTCAAGGTTATTATGGTACCATTACTCCACCAGTGATTGCTCGGAATATATTTGAAAATCCTGGATGGTACACACAGTATACTCCTTATCAAGCTGAAATAGCTCAAGGTAGACTAGAAGCACTATTGAATTTCCAGACAGTCGTCAGCGATCTCACTGGCATGCCTATTGCGAATGCATCTCTACTAGATGAAGCTACGGCAGCTGCTGAGGCAATGACATTGCTCTATAATCAGCGTAACAAAAAAGTCAAGGATGGTAATCTGATTAATAAACTATTCGTTGATCGATTCACATTCATGCATACAATAGATGTGATTAAGACAAGAGCTGTTCCTCTAGACATCGAGGTGGTGATTGGCGATTGGGAAGAGTTTGAGCCAAATGAGAATGAATATTTTGGTGTCATTCTGCAGTATCCTAATAGCATTGGCGAAATAGAAGATTACAAGGCATTTTCAATCAAAATGGAAGCGCATAAGATTGCGATCTGCGTTGCTGCTGACTTGATGAGTTTGACAATGATTACTCCTCCAGGAGAATGGGGTGCAGATATCGTTGTTGGTACTACTCAGAGATTTGGAATTCCTTTAGGATTTGGTGGTCCTCATGCTGCCTACTTTGCTTGTAAAGAATCTTATAAGAGAGTCATCCCTGGTCGTATCATTGGAGTGTCAGTAGACCGCCATGACAATAGAGCCCTCAGAATGGCATTGCAGACTAGAGAGCAACATATCAAAAGAGAAAAAGCAACATCCAATATTTGTACTGCACAAGCACTACTTGCTATTATGGCGGGTATGTATGCAGTCTATCACGGTCCTGAAGGTTTGTACCAAATTGCCCAAGGCATACACCAGAAAGCTGCTAAGTTGAGACAAGCATTGTTGACAAGTAAGTTTACAGTCATCAATAAGAATACATTTGATACGATCACTGTCGCTGTGAGTAAGGAAGATCAGAATGAGATTAAATCTATCGCTGAGGCTAAATTGTATAATTTCTATTACAGTCAAGGTGTGATTACCATCGCCTTAGATGAGACAATCGATGATCATGATATTGAAGTTATTGCTTCAATATTTAATGTAAATCTACCGACTAAAGACCAATTAGATATTCCTCAAAGTTTGGTGAGAACATCTCCATACTTGACTAATGAAGTGTTCAATCGATACCGTTCTGAAACGATGTTGATGCGATATATCAAGTCATTGGAGAATAAAGACTTGTCATTAGTCCATTCGATGATACCACTAGGGTCATGTACAATGAAGCTCAATGCTGCTGCAGAATTGATGCCATTGTCGTGGTCTCAGTATAGTGCCATCCATCCATTTGCGCCAGCTTATCAGGTAAAAGGATACCAACAAATGTTAGATGAGCTAGAGCAATACCTCTGTGTAGTTACAGGATTTACAGGCTGTTCATTGCAGCCTAATTCTGGAGCTCAAGGCGAGTATGCTGGTCTGAGAGTCATCAGAGAGTATCATCTTGATAGAGGAGATACACATAGAGATATCGCGTTGATTCCATCATCAGCACATGGGACAAATCCTGCCAGTGCTGTGATGTGTGGTATGAAAATCGTTGTGGTCAAGTGTGATAAGCATGGCAACATAAACCTTGATGATCTTAAAGAGAAGGCGAAACTCCACAAGGACAATCTTGCATCACTTATGGTCACTTATCCAAGCACGCATGGTGTGTTCGAGTCTTCAATTCAAGAAATCTGTCAAACGATTCATGATAATGGAGGTCTTGTATACATGGATGGGGCCAATATGAATGCCCAAGTAGGCTATACCAGTCCTGCGGCAATTGGTGCTGATGTTTGTCACCTCAATTTGCACAAAACATTTGCGATTCCTCATGGTGGTGGTGGTCCTGGAATGGGTCCGATTTGTGTCAACGATAAGTTGAAGCCATTCTTACCTCGTCACGTACATAGTGTTAAACCTAATGACCAAGCAATATCAGCAGTATCTGCAACAGAGTATGGTAGTGCTTCTATTCTATTGATCTCATATGCTTACATCCGTATGCTAGGTCCGGATGGATTGAAGAAGTCTACTTATGCTGCGATTCTTAATGCTAATTATATCAGAGCTAGGTTAGAGAAAGATTATCCGGTACTTTATATCGGAGAAGAAGGGATGTGTGCTCATGAGTTAATCTTAGATCTAAGAGACTATAAGGAATATGGCATATCAGCTGAAGACGTTGCTAAGCGATTGATTGACTATGGATTTCATGCTCCAACACTCAGTTTTCCAGTAGCAGGGACTATTATGATAGAACCTACAGAAAGTGAAGGAAAAGAAGAGCTGGATATCTTCTGTGATGCAATGATTAGCATTAAGCGGGAGATAGAAGAAGTGATTGCAGGTGATGTCGACATTAAGAACAATGTGTTAGTGAATGCACCACATACGCTGGATGAGTTGACAGCGGACGAGTGGGCATATCCATATACAAGAGAGAAAGCCGCTTATCCGATTGCCTATCTCAGAGATGGTAGAAAGTTCTGGGCTACTGTTGGCCGAATTAACAATGCTTACGGTGATCGTAACTTCATCTGTACTTGTGCTCCTATCTCTGACTACGAGACAGCAGAGGTCTAAGCACTAAATCAAATGGATAGAAATATTATAGTACTTACAGGTGCCGCTGGTTTTATTGGTTCTTGTCTATTGACAGACTTGATCGCGATGTTTCCAGAGAAGCAGATTGTCGTTGTTGATGACTTTTCTAGAGATTCTAAGACACCAAACTATCGACATAAAGGATACACATTTGCAATAGAGAGGGATCTGTTTGTAGATTGGTTGAAAGAGAATGGTGCCTTTGTATGTCAGGTATATCACTTGGGTGCTAGGACTGATACTGCTGAGCAAGATGTTGACCTTTTCAATAAATTGAACGTTGATTATACTAAATCGATCTGGTCACTCTGTGCTAAACATCATATCCCATTACTTTATGCAAGTAGTGCTGCGACATATGGTGGAGGTGAACATGGATACGAAGATCAGCATGATATCATCTATAAGCTAGAACCTTTAAATCCATATGGTCGATCGAAAAACGATTTTGACATTTGGGCACTAGCTCAAGAGAAGCAACCCCCACATTGGTATGGAGTAAAATACTTCAATGTTTATGGCCCTAATGAGTATCACAAGGGCAGAATGGCATCTGTGATTTTTCAAACGTTTAATCAAATCAAAGAAACTGGTGAGATGAAGCTTTTCAAGTCTCATCGACCTGACTTCAAAGATGGAGAGCAAAGTAGGGACTTTATCTATGTCAAGGACGTTATCAAAATGTGTCTATTCCTAATGCAGGCTCAACCCGCAAGTGGTCTTTATAATATTGGGACTGGTCAAGCAAGGACATTTTATGATCTGGCTAAGGCGACATTTGTTGCTTTGGGATTAGAGCCTAAGATTGGGTTCAGAGATACTCCTGCGGATATCCGTGGTACCTATCAGTACTTTACTGAAGCGAATATGGACAAACTGAGATTAGCTGGATATCAGACTGCCTGTTATAGTCTTGAGGATGGAGTGAAAGACTATGTGCAAAATCACTTATCTAGTCAAGGTTACTACTAAGTCTATAGATTGCTTGCGCAAGCAGTCTATGATAAAATAGCATGATTTGTGAATTCTTAGTAACTCGAAATCTTAAATTTCTTCTTTTAAGTATGTTATTCGGTTAATTTTTTGTTAACGAATGCAATTTCTTGTCTCTTATATAGGTTTAGTGTGTCCAAACCACGAACAGAATAAAAACATACACAACCTATGAACAAATTATTTGGCACCCTAGCTCTAATATTATTTTCCGTTGCTATTGCATTCGGTAATAATCCAGGCATCAATCCAGAATCTCTAGTCAAAGTTGACAAGACTGAACAGAAAGTATTAATTGAATTTCTAAGAGATTCCGATGTACTTACAAAGCGTCCAATTCTTATCTTCAATGAAGATGGAAAAGAGATATTCAAAGCTAAAGCGAGAAAATTCGAAAAGATCACTGAGATCAATATGACAAACGTCAAGGAAGGTACTTACCTTATTCTGATGGTACTTGAAGACGAAGTTGTTGAATTCCAATTCGAAAAGAAGGCATAGAAGAGAATTAACTATAGCGAGTTAGTTTATAAGGAGTCAATCTTTCGGAGGTTGGCTCCTTATTTATTTCGGACTCCACTCGTAGTAGTTGGATGCTGAGTTTAGTGTGAACCCACAACTTGGATAAAGGCTATTCCCAATGTCATTTGATACTTCAGTTTCTAAGAACATTCCAGCAGCGTCTGAGTTTATGACTAACTGTTTTGCTCTTTCTATCAGTGCCTTTGATATCCCACGACCTCTGCTAGGAACGGCAATGAATAGGTCATTAAGTAACCAAAGTTTTTGCATTCTTGTAGAAGAGAACAAAGGATAAAGTTGGACGAAACCATTGAGGTCGCCATCTGATGATTCACTGATGTAAATAACAGAATCTTCTTTGGTAATACGCATAGTGAGAAACTCCTTTGCCCTGTCTATATCCGAAGCCTTCCGATAAAAGATTCGGTACTGATCAAAGAGTTGGCTTAATTGGTCAATGTCAGAAGAAGTCGCTGCTCTGATATTCATCTACTAGTATTTTCTATCTTCTTTATTGAGATAAGACCAAGCAAGTATTCGAGTTTTTTTGTTTCCAGTTGCTAGTTCAAGTGTTTCTACTGTAGCAGGCTTTACAACCTTCAATGCTTTCATGATCGTCTTCATATGGTTCTCTTTGGAGACTAAAGTTGTGAACCACTTTACCTTGTAAGCGTAGCGCTTACTTTCTTGAATCATTATTTTGATAAAGCCAACCTCCCCACCTTTAAAGACTAATTCGTGGTGCTGGCCTGAGAAGTTAGATTGCTTATTGTTAGGAGATTTGGTTTTGAGGTTTTTGTTTTTTCTAGATGTTCCTCTTTGTGCAGCTTCTAGACTAGCATGAAACGGTGGATTACAAATTGTAATATCAAACAAATCTTCATTTCTAATAATTTTGTGGAAGATATGGTTAGGATGCGTCTGATGTCTGAATCCTATATTTTGGACAAGCGATGGATTATCTTCAGCAATCTTTTCTGCGGATTGTATTGATGCCTTATCTACTTCACTTCCGATAAATGACCATCCATATTCTGTCACACCGATGATAGGGTAGACACATCCAGCACCAGTGCCAATATCAAGGCACTTGATTCCTTTTCCTTTTGGCACTTGACCTGCATTGTCTTTTGCTAATAAGTCTGATACTAGATGGATATATTCAGCTCTGCCCGGGATAGCTGGACAAAGATTATTGTCAGGGAAGTCCCAATACCCGATGCCATAATAGTGTTGAAGTATCGCTCTGTTGAGTGCTTTGACTGCTCGTGGATTTGAGAAGTCAATAGACTTACTCTTAGCAGGTGTAATGATAATATACTGAGCTAGTTCTGGTGAAGTCTTGACCATCTCCTCCAGATTATACTTGTCTTTATTCTTGTTTCTTTGATGCATCTCTATCGTTATGATTCTACACTGAGTATTGTCTCTATCCCAAATGTCCCACTAGATAAGTATTTCTTCAATCTTACCAGCTACTTCTAGACCAGCATTATTTCCGACATCATCTAGGATGACCTTATTATGCTTTTTATCAAGTAGGTTAACAAAGAGTTCTGCAGTCATACTTTCTTCTATGCGGCCATCCATAAAACCGAATTGTGGTGAGGCAAGTTCAGTGGCATTTACTCTATCTGCCCTGACGTGCAGGCGATATCTGTTATTCTCTAAGATCACCTCTACATACTTAGAGTTAGCTTGAGATTTTTTAAGTTTGGTTAGATTGTATGTGGTGAATTCTATCAAGGTATCCTTGACCCATACACCAGCAATGAATCCAACAAATGAACTCATTAACCAAGGAATCTTCGCAACAGATAACTTCATGGATATACCTGGTTCTGAAAAGTGATTACTCTGCATCCAGATATAACCGCTAGGAAATGAAGATCCCCAATCTTTTTCCATATAGCCTCTGCCACCTGTGAAATCTACTTGCTCTCCTTTAATAGTTAGACCTCCTTCTATACTATGATCCATACTCAATATCCCATGATAACATTGCATAAATGGCACAAACGAAAATGGTCCCATAATGCCTGGAGAGTACCAACTATTAGACCAAGGAACTTGATTTGTAAATTGCAAAGTGCCTTTGATATCTGCTAGGTCAAGAGTGATATGATCTACTTGAAACCGATTGGATAAGATACTCACATCGTGGATTCCTTCTGATGGTATAAAATCATCATAGTCAAACTTGTGATAAA
Source organism: uncultured Saprospiraceae bacterium (assembly GCA_938041445.1). Lineage (GTDB taxonomy): Bacteria > Bacteroidota > Bacteroidia > Chitinophagales > Saprospiraceae > JAHDHH01. The sequence continues at coordinate 29,796 of CALISO010000004.1, read as the reverse complement.
CTGCTTCACACTTCTTCCCATCTAATACTTGGATAAATGCTTGACGATTCCCTTCTTTGTCCATTGCGACACCAGGAATGAATGCATAGGCAGATTGCTCATCCTTGCTCACAATCTTGTAGTACCAACCTTCAAAATACTTTTTAGTCTTACCCCAACCATGATAGAGCTCTGAATGAAACAGCCCTTGCCATTTATGTTTAATCATAGGTGTTGTGGTTATTGTTATTAAAGGATTGCAAGAGTTGTAGTGACGGTATTTATATGATTTTTTTTTTAAACTGTGACTACTATCTACAAGTCAAATCAATAAGCATACACCATCGCTTTCGTGTCGATCATCTGTCCATCTACAACCAAACTGTAGTAATAAACCCCATCTTGGTGGCTATGCGACTGATGGGTGTATTGGATAGAATTTACACCTTTGTCTAGATTGATTTCTGATTGATAAATACGTTTCCCTTGCGCATTGTTAACAATGATCTCTGCAGACTCGTAACCAAACTCTTCTGCTACAACAACGGCAATGGTAGTCTGATCGTCAAATGGATTAGGACGATTTTGTAGTAGGTGGACTCCGTGACTTGATGCAACTTCTTGTATGCTACTGATGGCATCAAAGGTGAATAGGTCAGCACTGAATAAACTCTCGATGCCATCTTCGTCAACACAAGCGACTGATACAACATAGAAGGTTTCGTCTTGTAAATCCTTGAAGAAGTAAGGTGACTCTGTGACATATACAAGAGTATCAAAGTCATTTGACTCCGATCGTAGTCCTATGGCATACTGAGGGCAATCAATATCACTTGTCCATGACACTCTCAATCCTTCATGAGTCAAGTCTAAAGATTCAAAGTCTGGAATGTCAGGGCTCATTGCGATTGCAACTGCCGCATTTCCATTGAGGATGGCATTGCGATTGAGATAATTGAAATCAACAAAGAAACTATCTAGGATTCCATCTGCATCTGTATCTACACCAAGAATATCTTCTTCAGTATGTTGCCTATCATGGTACTCCGGATCACTGGTAGCCGCTGCACCATGTTCATTAGCTGAAGTGAATCTTACTGCTGAATATCCTCTCTCTCTGAATGGAATATGATCACCTCCTCGTCCGACTCTATCTTCTGAGCCCATAATATTGACGATTGGTTTTACCGTCATCAAGTCTCTTACGTTATCTTGATATTGCAACTTGACATACCTAGCCAACCCCTTGCTTGGGCTATCGATAAATCCAAAAGAATACAATCTAACATTAGTACTATCAACATCATTGAGACCAGGGCAACCAGGAGGCGATGCAGTCTCTCCACATATGACCCCACCTACGATGTCATTATTCAACACAGCATAGACTTTGATATCATTATCGACGCAGTATTCTGCTAGAGCTGTCGCTCCATGAAGTCCTTGTTCTTCACCTATAGTCAGCATAAAGATGATTGTTCTGTCCAATTCGTATTGACTCATCACTCTTGCTAATTCTAATACGAGTGCTGATCCACTACCATTATCTTCCATACCTAGTGCCTGGCAATCTATATCACAGACGTCGTGACATCGAGAATCATAGTGGGCTTCGATTAGGATTACTTCATCTTTATTTGGTCCTGTGCCGGGTAGGGTGGCAGTGATATTTTTGTGACTTCCCATCTCACATATCATCTGATCAAACTGGAGATATGAAACAATCAAACGATCTCCATTTTGATCATTGAATGATTCAAACTTTTCGTGTGCCCATATCCTTGCTGCACCCATCCCAGTGGTTGTCGATAAGGTGTCAGCACCAGTGTTTCGATTGAAGAATGGCAGCATTTCTAGTAGATATGCCTTGAGACTATCCGCCTCTAGATTATCAACAAGATCTTGGAAGATTGCATTAGGTGCAGAGATAGCATCTGCAGGTGTGTAATCCGCCGCATCATAATTGCCAGTCCATATTGGGATAACCTCTGGATTAGTTGGATGAATATTGGTTTGGCTGTTTCCATATGTGCAAATACCAATAAAGAGAATGAATAAAATGATAGATCTAAGCATATTTGATATTATTAACTTGTTGTAAAATAAGCATTAGAGTCGAACTTAGTTGAGTGATGAGCGATAATTGTTGATCGATCTACATAAATTGCGTCAATAATAGTGAGACAGGACTTATGGGTTGCTTCTGCAACAAAAGACAAATTCTTTTCACTTTATGACATCTACTTTCAATTACACGAATTCTTTATGAGAATATTGATCACCTTAATTTTGACAGGAGCATGGACGCTTTCCGGTCAAGCCCAAAAGAAAGATGCATATGTCATCTATAATGATAAGGGACGGAAGGTAACTTATCGTAAAATGTTAAAGAAAGTTTCAAAAAGTGATATCACCCTATTTGGTGAGTATCACAACAATCCTATATGTCACTGGCTAGAGTTAGCATTAGCGAAGGACCTAAAGGCAAAGACTAAAAATCTAATACTTGGAGCTGAGATGATTGAAGCAGATAATCAAGACCCATTGGATGCCTATATGGAAGATCGTATCGATTATAGTGGCCTTGATAGTCTTGCACGACTGTGGTCAAATTATAGGACCGACTATGCACCACTTGTTGATTTTGCTAAGGCAAATAATTTGAAATTTATTGGTACCAATATTCCTCGACGGTATGCCAGTATGGTATTCAAGCAAGGAGGATTCGCAGCCTTAGAAGGATTACCAAAAGAAGAGTTGGATTGGATAGTGCCATTACCTATCCCTTTTGATCCAATGCTCTCTCAATATAAAGAGATGCAATCTATGATGGAAGGACACGATGGTATTCCATTTGTGCAAGCCCAAGCAATAAAGGACGCTACGATGGCTCATTTCATATTAGAACACTATATTGATGAGAGTATTTTCTTACATTATAATGGTACGTTTCACTCTGATTATTATCAAGGGATTCTATGGTATCTCCAACAAGCCCAACCTTATCTGCAGTATGTTACAATCTCCACGGTAGAGCAAGATGATGTGTATTCCTTAGATACTGAGCATGAGGGAAAAGCAGATTTTATTATCTGCATCGATGCGGATATGACCAAGACATATTAAGTCATATAGGGTAACCAGACCAACTCTGAGTTAACAAAACGTGAAGACTCTGAGACCAATAAACTATATATTTATGCCTATCGTTTTAGTTTCAATTACAGCTTAATTCTATGATATTATTACAACTCTTATTCGCCATATTATTGCCATCTAGCCATGATCATGTGACGCTGACTATCACGGTAGAGAATCTTCCAAGTACTGAAGGTTATGTCCATATTGGCCTGTATGATGATGATACATATTGGTTAGAAGCCGCTCCATTTGGAGGTAAAGTTGAAGTGGGTCAGGATAACTCGGCAACGTTGACGATTAATGATCTTCATCCTGGTACATATGCCATCTCATTTTACCATGATGAAAATAATAGTGGTGAGATGGATTACAATATGATTGGTTTCCCCAAAGAAGCTTTTGGATTTTCAGCTGGAGCGAAAGCTGTATTGAAAGCCCCATATTTTGCTGATGCAACCTTTGAGTTAACAGAAGATATGGATTTGGTTTTGAGTCCTCAGTAACTCATATTTATTGTGCAAGTACACATTCTTATAGCAACAAGTGCCATTCTGATTTTCGCTATTGTTGTTGTTTATTATCGACTGTTACATCCATACATTAGCAAACCGACATTGAAGTCAGTGCTCATTAGACTCTGTGGATCTGTTGGACTGACACTACTATTAGTTTTTGTGGTCAACTCAGTTATTTGGATTCTACTTTGGGGTAATGATTGGTCAGTGTTATTTACTGAACGGAATATTGTGCTTTATAGCATTGTGATGGGATTTACATTGGTTTGTTCTTTGGGATTTACTTTGTTGCAGATATGGAAGCTCTAATCTAACTTCAACTCTTTTCTTAGAATCTCATCACTAGCACTGTTTTTACTCCAATACGGTAACTTACTTTGATTAATTAAGACTGCAGAAGTAGTTCTCATTTGGTTGTCAAAGGCACTCGGGTAACTATCGTAGAATGCTACAATCTTGAATGGTGCTGATGCCTCATAAACTATCTCAAGTGTACGTTGAGCATCAGGTATTGTTACAGTGTATTGCTGAAGATTGTTCCCTTTTAGATCTCCAGAATAATCTGAGAATCTAGCCTCAGCTATGAATGACTGAAGAGGATAATGACGCATCATTCCAACGATAGGTTCTGGGATGATATCGAATGTTCCAATTGGTAAAAGTTTTGGATTCATTCTTAGTCTTGTGAAGAGTTCACCTTCGTGGATACCACTTTGTATATCAATGTTTTGGTCATTTTCCACTTCAAAGTAAGAATGCCCGATTGCTTTGTAGCCATTTTTCTGAGCATTGAATTGATGGTATGTTGTCCCACACCAATCTTGAGAAGAGCCAACTACTTTGAAGGATTTTTGATATTGATTTATTTCAATTGGAGTGAATACTGTACTGTAGACTGTATAGTCATAGACTCCGGTATTAAATTTTCGTTGTTCTATTTTCTTGAGAACGGAGGTGGAGTTTTTATTTTGATAGTTATCGTTTTTGACCTGCTTGTCAGTAAGAAAGTCTTCTGTCACAAATATCAACATTGCAGTACCATCGTGCAATGTATTATATCGATTTTGCTTAAGCTCATAAGTGTTAATCTCAGCAGAGCCATCGTACCAATATTCTTTTGTGAGAACAGGCGCATCTGACGGAATTACACTACTTGTGGATTTAGATTGAGATGAGCACGCTATAGATTGTGAGCATAGTAGGAGCAGCAGGAGATATTTGTGCATAATTAGATTTGAGTTTATACAAAACAGAACACTGATTATAAATCAATGTTCTGCTTACTTCTTAAATTGCTAACATAAGCTTCCTTGTGATTGCTCTTCAAATGTGCACTTACTTAGACTTGAATACTTCTTCTTGTTGATTGATACTTTCTATATGGATTGCATCAAACAATTTTTTGATAAATTCGGTGCTGAGTGAATTTGCCTCCGCAAGTTTTGATCCTTTGCTTAAGATATTCTTCCATCGCTTAGGTTGATAGATAGTCATATTGTTTTCTTTCTTGTAGCTACCAATCTTTCTTGCAACATTCATTCTATTCCCTAGAAGATTTATCAGTTCATCGTCGAGGTGATTTATCTCCTGTCTCAGATAGTCTAGTTCTCCTTGTATAGGCAGTGAATCTTCAAAGTCTTCTCTGAGTGCCATCTCAGTGATCATAGCTCCTAGCACCTCAGGTGTAATCTGCTGCTTAGCATCACTCCATGCATTGTCTGGGTCAATATGAGACTCTATCATTAGGCCATCAAAGTCGAGATCCATAGCCTTTTGACTGACATCTTGAAGTATGTCCCTTCTTCCACAGATGTGACTCGGATCATTGATAAGGGGAAGGTCTGGACGTTGATTTCTGAACTCTAATGCAATGTGCCATTGGGGCCTATTGCGGTAGTACTTCTCTCCATGATTAGAAAACCCTCTGTGTATTGCACCGATTTCTGTTATTCCAGCTTTTTCAAGTCTCTCTATACCGCCTATCCACAGAGCTACATCTGGATTGATAGGATTCTTCACTAATACTGGTATATCTACTCCCTTAAGTGCATCAGCTATTTCCTGTACGGCGAATGGATTGACAGTCGTACGAGCACCTATCCATAGGATGTCCATCCCAAAACTTAGAGCTTGCTCAACATGAGACGCCTTAGCTACTTCGATTGTTACTGGGAATCCAATTTCATCTTTTACTCTCTTTAACCAAGGGAGTCCAACAACCCCCACACCTTCGAATGAGTTAGGCCTTGTTCTTGGTTTCCATATGCCAGACCTGTAAATATCAACTTTGCCAGTTTTTTTCAACCTCTTTGCAGTTTCAATTACCTGTGTTTCACTTTCTGCACTACAAGGTCCAGCGATTACGATAGGTCGCTTAGTTCTTGTAAGCCATGTTTTTTGAATTGCTTGTTTCATACGATGTTATAATTAGTCGTTAGGGTTGATTACAATAATGTTTTAATCTTATTTGCTTGAGTCATTAATTCTTCACTCTTTCCTTCATTATCTGTTTCTAGCGATTGCTTGAAGGTTTCTAGGTGCCTTATATATTCATCTATTGCTAGACTCAAGTGTTGTTTGTTTTTGCTGAATATTGGTCTCCATGTTTGTGGGCTACTCTTAGCTAATCTCACAGTACTTGCAAATCCAGTGCTAGCGAGATTGAGGATTTGTGATTCATCTTTCATGATATCTTGCACTGTCAGACTCAGGGTAAATGAAGTAATGTGAGATAAGTGTGAGACATAGGCCAGGTGCTTGTCATGTGATACGCTGGACTGATAATGCATCTCCATACCGATACTATTAAAGAGTTTGGCAGTTGATTCTACAGCATCTTCGCTTGATTGTTCTTGATCGCAGATGATACATTTGTTACCTCTGAATAGGCCAGTAAGAGCCGCTTCTGGACCACTGAATTCAGTTCCGGCTAATGGATGAGCTGCTACAAATCTTTTCCTGTTTGGATGATTTTCTACCGCCTTGCATATTGCAGTTTTAGTTGACCCTACGTCAATTACTATCTGTTCATTATTAATGGGATCCAGAATGCTAGGTAGTAAATCTTCTATTGCATCAACTGGGATAGCAATAATGATAAAATCAGATTTCTGAATTGCTATCGACAAAGGTTGCACTTCATTGACAAGCTTTAACTCTTGCGCCAGTTTACAATGTGCTTTATTATTATCTACACCGATGACATTAATGTTGAGTTGGGTGATTAGATCCTTTGCAATAGATCCACCGATGAGTCCAAGTCCGATGATGCTGACGTTAATCATTAAAGTGTGCTTATGCGGTTAAGTGCTTTAGTTAATAAATCTACTGGACTACATAGGGATAATCTGATATAAGATTCTCCTTGAGTACCAAATACTATCCCAGGTGTCAAGAAGACACCTACATCCATCAATAATCTATCCGATAATGCTTCACCGGATTCACCTTTGACTTTGGCCCAAACAAACATTCCTGCTGCATCAGTTGAGTATTCACAATTGACCGAATCTAGTATCTGATAGGCGACCGTTCTTCTATGCTGATATTCTGTATTAATGGTATCATACCAATGTTGTTTAACACCTAAAGCATTTGCAGCAGCAAGTTGTATCGGCTTGAACATACCAGAATCCATATTACTCTTAAATCTGATAACAGGGTCTAGTAACTCAGACTTGCCAACTAATGCACCTACTCTCCAACCAGACATATGATGAGACTTACTTAGTGAAGTCAACTCTAGTACGTTGTCTTCGATAGTGCAAACGTTGAAGATACTTTGGGGATGATCATTTAGAATAAAGGCATAAGGATTATCATGGCAAATCAAGATATTATGGTCTCGGCCAAATTGCACAACAGCTTGTAACTCTTCAGTACTGGAAACGGCACCTGTAGGCATATGTGGAGAATTAATCCATAGGATTTTGACCCTGGTCAAGTCTTGCTGCTTTAATGCTTCTAAATCAATCTGCCAATTATTATCACTTGACAAGGAGTAACATCTCGGTATAGCACCAGCTAGCTTTGCACACATATGATAAGCAGGATAGCCAGGATTGGGGACAAGGACTTCATCACCTGGATTAAGGTAGGCCATACTGATGTGCATAATTCCTTCCTTCGAACCGATCAATGGTAAGATGTTATCTGCACCATTGATAGAGACTTGATAATGCTCCTCATAAAATGACTCAAACGCTTCTCTCAACTCTACCAACCCATAATATGATTGATATTGATGAGCTCGATCTTCAGACAGACCATTGATCAGGCCATCAATGGCTTCCTTTGGAGGTAGCATATCAGGACTTCCAATACCTAGGTTGATAACATCTATACCAGAGGCACGCAGTTCTGCTATCTCTTTCAGTTTCCTTGCAAAGTAGTAGCTCCTAACTCCTGATACTCTATTACTTGGATTGATCATACTAGGTATTCGTTGAGCTGATTCTTGAATACTGCTGAGATGTCAGCCTTCTTATAGATACCTAATTGACGGAGCTGGATTGTTAGGGACTCAATTTGAGACATCGCCAAATGATATTGTTTTATATCTTCAAATTCAAGATCCATATGAAAGTAATACTCTGAAAATTGTCCGAGGACAGGGTAGGATTGCAGCTTGGACATATTGATATTTGCGAATTCTAAAACCTGTAATACTTTCAATAAACTACCTGGGGAATCTTCAAGTCTTATCCATATTGAAGCTTTATTAGCGGTCGTGACTTCCACACTATGTTTTTTCAATATGAAGAATCTGGTATAGTTAAGTTCAATGTCTTCTATCGATGCTGCGATAACATTGAGTCCATATAACTCCGCGGCTTGCTTACTTGCAATGCAAGCAACTCCTTTTAATTCATATTCTTTGATTTCTTTTGCTGCAAGCGCAGTATCCTCACAATCTACAAGTCTTAAGTCAGGATATTGATGTAGGTAATTATAACATTGCTTGATGGCCATATGATGCGATCGTACTTCATTGATAGTCGATAAATCTTCACCAGGAAGCGCCATCAGCTGCATTTCTATTCGAGAATAGATCTCTCCGATGACATTAAGATTATACTCTCTGAGGATCCGGTAGTTTGGTAATATAGTCCCAGCTATTGAATTTTCAATTGCCATAACGGCATAGTCTTCTTGGCTACCATTGGCTAACAGCTTTCCCAATTGCTCAAAGTTATCGCAAGGGATGATTTTGATGGCTTGATGAAAGTATCTGTTGGCTACTCCGTGATGGAACGATCCTGGATAACCTTGTATGTAGATATTTACTGTTGACATTGTGATAGTTTATTCCAAAAAAAAAGAGCCTGATGGTATTCAGACTCTTCGTTGTTTATATAGTTTTTTACAATCAATGAGCCTAGTGTTCTTCCAGATAGTAGAAGAATCCAAAGTAGCTATATGTTGTAAAATTTGTGTTCATATCTATTCAAATGTACTATTAACCTAGCGACTTCGCAATTCTAAGTCATTGTATTTTATTTGGGATATGATACTTGTGTTGACAACTATTGTTACTGCAATTATTATCACTTTGGTCACATAGAATCTAATTGGGTGATATTCAATAATAGATTAACTAAAGCTGTTGAAAACAATTTGCTACAGAATCTTTTTACACTTGTGTGAAAAAGGAGCACCTTCCAGAAAAAATCTGTCCAGTCTGTAATCTTCCCTTTAATTGGCGTAAAAAGTGGGAAAAGAATTGGGACTCTGTCAAGTATTGTAGTGAAAGGTGCCGTAGGAATAAACCTAAGTCCGCATCCAAGTCCTAATCCTCATGATTGCAAAACTCATCTTTCCACACCAACTATTTGAGGATAGCCCACTTACTAGTATAGAGGGTACATCTTATATCATAGAAGAGTATCTTTTTTTTTCTCAGTATGATTTCCATTGGCAGAAGCTCCTTTATCACAAGCAAACAATGCTTCACTATCAAGACTACCTTAAAGGCAGCAACACGAAGGTCAAGTATATTTCAGCTGAAGACAAAGAGTCAGATGTTCGTGAGTTAATCAAGGCCCTGGATGCGAAGGGCTTGTATGCTATACACTACATAGATCCTGTAGATGATTATTTACAATCTAGGATTGAAGAGACTTGCGAAAAATTAGGCATTGAAACAACTGTGTATGAGTCACCAATGTTTTTTAATTCTCGTGAAGAGATATCAGAATACTTTCATAAAGATCGTAAGCGATACTTGCATGCTGACTGGTACAAGAAGCAGCGAAAGAAACTGAATATTCTTATAGATGACAATGGAGAACCAGAAGGCGGTAAATGGAGCACTGATGCCGAAAACCGAAAAAAGTATCCTAGAAAGAAGATCCCACCAATAGTCACATTCCCAAAGAAGGACAAGTATTTTGATAAAGCGATTTTTGAGATTAAGGATAGTAAACTCAAGCCACAAGGCAATGAACCCACACGACAGTATTACCCGACAACATTTGAAGAAGCAAAATTATGGTTGGATGCCTTCCTAGTAGAACGATTCCAAGAGTTTGGTGTCTATGAAGATGCCATTACGATGGGAGATCTGATTCTACACCATGGAGTGTTGACACCAATGCTCAACATAGGGTTGCTAACTCCACAATATATTATAGATACCGTATTGGATTATTCATCTAAGCTAAAGCATGACATCCCACTAAATACTTTAGAAGGATTTATTAGGCAAGTGATAGGTTGGAGAGAGTATATACGAGGAATGTACACAGCAACTGGTCGTAAGCAACGAACAACAAACTATTGGGGATTTAAGAATAAGCTACCACAGTCTTTCTATGATGGTACCACTGGAATATTACCATTTGATAACACAATTAAGAAAGTGCTTGAGACCGGGTATTGTCACCATATAGAGCGGTTAATGATCTTGGGTAACTTTATGTTACTCTGCGAGATTGATCCTGATGAGGTATACCGATGGTTTATGGAGCTATTCATCGATGCCTATGATTGGGTAATGGTACCAAATGTGTATGGAATGAGTCAATTTGCAGATGGAGGACTTGTTGCTACCAAACCCTATATCAGTGGAAGTAACTATATCCTAAAAATGAGTAACTATTCCAAAGGCGATTGGCAAGCTAAGTGGGATGGACTATTTTGGAGATTTATGCATATCCATCGAGACTTTTTCCTTTCTAACCCTAGGCTTGGAATGTTAATCCGTATGTATGATAAAATGGCTCCTGAAAAGCAACGAGGACATCTTGATGCTGCAGAAGAATTCTTGAGTAAGCTCAAGTAAGTAAGTTAAGGCTATGATTATATTCGCTTAGTGATCACACCAAATAACTACTCTAAAAACCATTTTAATAATTTCTATAAATAAATAATAGAAAACACCTATCTTTGCACTCCTATTTAAAATTAGTGTACAATGAAAAAAGGCATACACCCAGAAAGTTATAGATTAGTAGTCTTCAAAGACTTATCAAATGATGAGACATTTCTAGGTAAATCTTGTGCTAATACAAGAGATGTAATCACTTGGGATGATGGTAATGAGTATCCTTTGATCAAGTTGGAAATTTCCAATAAGTCACATCCGTTTTTCACTGGTAAGATGAAGTTTGTAGATACTGCTGGACGTATTGATAAGTTCAACAAGAAATTTGCAAAGTTCTCCAAGAGAAAAGGCGATGAACCTGCAGCAGAAGCTCAAGAGGCTGAAGCACCTGCAGCTGAGTAATTTTATAATCACACCTTAATACACTTGAGTGGCGCATCTGATTTTCTTCGACGATGATAAGTGGAAGTCGCTACTCCCACTGACGTATCTCAAGCCTGCTTGCGAGCTTAGACTTGGTACCTTGACTATTGCTGAGAAGTGGAAGACACTTTATCAAGCACAGAGTTATGGATACATTACCAATGACTATCTCTCACATAAGTATAAGTTGTCTTTGGAAGCAACCAATATTGCTATCAATAGTAGACTTCTTCCCAATGCCAATGTGATCAGTCTTCTCAATCGACTTAAGCCAAATCAAGGATTGCTGTACAATGATACCTTCATCGGAGGGATGTTGTCTAGAAGTCAATTCAATGTTGAGACTTATGATATCGATATTGATGATATGGAGATTATCGATATTTCATCTTATGATCAACGAGATCTTGTCTTTATAGAAAGACCTCAAGATATATTCTTGCGAAATGCTAGCGAGATTGCAAATGATTTTGACTTGATCACCAAGAATAGAAAATCTCAGAAACTTAATGATACCAATAGATACTACGGACTAGAGAACATTTTCATTGAAGAAGGAGCTAAAGTAGACTTCGCCATATTGAATGCGTCAGATGGACCTATCTATATAGGTAAGGATGCTAAAGTGCTTGAGAATGCAGTGATAAAGGGTCCTGTCTCTATCGGTGATAATGCAGTTGTCAAAGTCGGAGCCAAGATCTATCAAGGAACTACACTTGGTCCATACTGTAAGGTTGGCGGAGAGGTGAAGAATGCTGTTTTTCAAGGATATTGTAGCAAGGCACATGATGGTTATCTCGGTGATTCTGTTATCGGAGAATGGTGTAACCTAGGTGCAGACACCAATTGTTCTAACTTGAAGAACAACTATGCAGAGGTCAAGGCCTACCAATATGGAAGCGGTGAGTTTGAACTAACTGGACTGCAATTTTGTGGCATGATACTCGGGGATCATTCTAAAACTGGTATCAACTCTATGTTTAATACCGGAAGTGTGATTGGTGTCTCTTGTAATCTATTTGGCAGTGATTTTCCGCCAAAGTTTGTTCCGTCATTTGGATGGGGTGGAAGTGAAGGATTTGAAACGTACAAGTTCGAAAAAGCAATGGATACAATCAATAGATCTATGCAGCGCCGTAATCTCAGACTTACAGACATTGAAATTGACATCTTAAGGTATGTCTTTGAAGAAAGTAAAGACGAACGATCTTGGGAGAACGCGTAAACTTACCAGGCTGGAAGAAGCTCCTTAGTTACTTCTCTGAAATTCGATTAGAAGAGACTTATTCAGAATATCACCCTCTACTCGTAGTCAATCTAGTCAATGGCAGATATCAACTTTGTTGCGAAAAGGCTATTTACTCTTACGATGATAAGTATGACAATTTTAGACTTGCATTTGAAAAGCTGGATTTTGAGTCTCACAAATGGAAAACAGTCTTAGTGTTAGGGTTAGGGCTGGCATCCGTCCCATTTATGTTAGAAAAGATGTTCCAGCAGAAGATGCATTATACAATCGTAGAAATTGATGAGGTTATCGTTGATCTTGCACATCGATATACACTATCTGATCTAGATTCTCCGACTGAGTTAGTCATAGGTGATGCTTATCAATATCTAGTAACTAGCCAGTCCAAATTTGATATTATTGTCATGGATATCTTTAATGAAGATGTTATTCCTGATAAATTTCAGTCTAAAGATTTCTTTATGATGCTGCAGGATCACTTGAATCCTGATGGGGTCTTGCTCTACAATCGTTTGGCTACGACCAGTGATGATATGGATGAGAATAGACAGTTCCTTTCAGCATTTAAGTCGACATATCCTAAAGGAGACTATATGGAGGTATCACAAAATTGGATTGTCTATAATGATTCTAGATTTTTCAAATAGATATACACTACTTTTGTTTCACTCAAGTAAATAAGAAAATAGACTATGTTTAAAATCAATATATACCTCAAGTTTGCCCTCATCGCCTTAGGTTTTGGGCTTGGAATATTACTCACTGTCCTCTATGGTTTCGGATATGGGTGGATATTTTTACTTCTAGGAATTGTGATGTTAGTGAGCTATATACTTCTAGGAACAGTGCAATCTGCAGGTGAATTAGTGCAAGAACAGAAATTTGCTGAAGCTAAACAACGTTTAGGATTAACCAAATTTCCAAACTTACTCTATGTCACAAACAGAGCGATCTATTATATCCTCAATGGATCTATTGAAGCAGGTACTGGTAATAATAAGGCTGCAGAGGACTACTTCAACCAAGCATTGAAACTGAAATTGCCATCAGATAACGAAAAAGCAATGGTCTATCTACAATTAGCCAATATCAATGCAACAAAGAATAATTGGAATGCGTCAATGAGTTATTTCAATCAAGCTAAGAAACTTGATGTGACAATGCCACAGATTAAAGAACAGATCTTAATGTTTGATCGAGCGATTAAGCAAAGAGGAACAGCTAAAGTCGCCCAACAATCAATGGGTAAAAGGGGAGGAGGAAACCCAATGGGAGGTCGATCAGGTAAGAGAAGAAGACCAAAGATGAGATAACGATTATTGAATCTTCTAAGTAAAATCAAAAAGAGCGACTATCAAATCAAATTGATAGCCGCTCTTTAATTTTTAGCTGGAATTCCTATTTATTAAGCAATTGCCTTAGGGATTCTTAACATTTGACCTGGATAGATCTTATTAGGATCGCTAAGAAGTGGTTGATTAGCTTCGAAGATTGCATTGTACTTCATCGGATCTCCGTAGTAACGTTTTGCAATTTTGCTTAAGCTGTCTCCACTTTGTACTTCATAGAAATCAGCTTCTGCTTCCGGCTCTTCTACATCAACGATAGAGATTCTATCATCTACTGTAGCGATACCTTGGACATTACCTAGAGCAAGAACCACCTTCTCTTTCACAGCGACGCTATCAGTAACTCCATACACAGTGACTCTGTCATCTTCTAAGTCTACAGATAGATTGTCCACTGTCAATTCAGCTTTTGATACAACAGCTTCAAGAGCAGAAATCTTAGCAGCTTTTGCAGCTTCTGCATTTTCAGTAGTCTCTGTGGCAGTAGATCTACCTAGAATTTTAGCACCTGCACTCTTTAAGAATGAAAATAAACCCATTAATTTGATTTTTTTGTTTGATTAAATACACACGATTATCGTGTAAAATAGTCGTCTAAGATAGAGATATCAGACAAACCTCATAACTGATGAAAAGAAAATATAATTCCATCGTTAATCAAAAATTGAATATGAGCCTTAAGTATGTATATTACTGTATATTTGCGGAGTTTTTTACACATACAAATTAAAACAAAAGAACATGCAGGGTAAAGGATTGATAAAGGTGTTATTGTTTTTGTTAATAGCAGTAACGCTTTTGCAAATACTCTATGTCCTACCTACAAGGAAGGTCGAACGGGATGCAGACTCATATGCACAACAAGTTGCTTCGAAGGTAGCTGAGGCAGATAGATATGAGGTAGCTAAGACAGCAAGATACAATTATCTAGATTCTATGTCTGGAGAAGAGATATTTAGCATTCCACTTCTTTCAAATCTAACTTATGATGATCTTAAGAAGAGACAATTAGCTTTGGGTCTTGACCTTAAAGGTGGTATGAGTTCAGTACTGCAGGTAGATCTCAAGGAAATGCTAGTTAATTTATCCGGGGACAGTAGAGATGAAGAGTTTAAGCAAGCATTAAAAAATGCTGAAGCAGCACAAGCGAATTCTCAAAGTGACTTCATCAGTTTATTTGCACAACAAATGCAAAAGATTAATCCTGATAAGAAGCTTGCTAAGATATTTATGAGAGATCAAGGATTGAGAGAAGTGATCAACGCAGATACACCGAATGGTGAAGTCGTAAGTATTCTTAGAGAGAAGGCTGATGAGACAGTAAAGTTGACTTTCAATATGCTCAAGCAAAGAATAGATAAATTAGGTGTTACACAACCTAACGTTTCTTTGGACGAAAGTCGTGACCTTATTATGGTAGAAATGCCAGGTATTGACAATCCACAAAGGGCAAGAAACTTTTTACAAGCAAGTGCTGCATTAGAATTTGACAATACATACCGTATCAATGATCCTGGTGTAATGGCTGCATTTACTCAAGCTGATGGAATATTGAAGTCAGCAAGTGGAGACAATAGTCAGAACACAACTGTTTATGACTCTGTATGGACTCAACAACTAGATAGTTTGGGTAATGAGACGGGAGATTCCACATTACAATTAGTAGAAAGTGGTGGAGGACAATTCGGTACTGGTGGCCCACTTCTAAGTAAATTATCACTCAATAACGGCGCAGCTGGGATTCAATATCCTCTTACTGTAATGGGTGTTGCACCAAAGAATGAAATGAAGGCTATTTCAGAATTGCTGAATAAGCCAAATGTGAAATCTGCATTCCCAGCAGATGCTAAACTATTGTGGTCTAGAAAGCCATATAAGTCTTTTGAAACTGGAGAAGTGTCTGAGGACTATATGTTATATATGATCAAGGAATCACCAAGTGGCAAAGCCGCTCTAGAGGGTGATGTTGTTGTGAGTACATCATTTGGACCTAATCCAAATGGGCAGACTGCAGTAAATATTGTGATGAACTCTAAGGGTGCTAAGGCTTGGGCTGATTTGACAGGCCAAGCAGCAAGTAATGGAGCTAGAGAGATTGCAATCGTCTTAGATAGCCAAGTAGTATCTGCACCTCGAGTACAGAATCCTATTACAGGAGGTAGATCAGAGATCACAGGTGGATTTACAGGTCAAGAGGCTGCTGATTTAGCTTCTATCCTTGAGGTAGGTAAGCTACCTGCAAAAACCAAAATTGTACAAGAGTCAACTGTTGGACCTTCTTTGGGTGCTAAGAATATTAGTTCGAGTTTGAGATCATTATTGATAGGGTCTATTTTACTCTTACTCTTTATGGTTTTCTACTATGGAGGAGCTGGTATTGTCAGTATCATTGCATTGTTACTTAACTTGTTATTCATCTTTGGCGCATTAGCCTCATATGGAACAGTATTGACATTGCCGGGTATTGCAGGTATCATCTTGACAATCGGTATGGCAGTTGATGCCAACGTAATCATTTATGAACGTATACGAGAAGAATTGAGGATTGGTAAGACCGTCAAAGCAGCAATTGCAGATGGATTTAGAAATTCTTATTCTGCTATCATTGATGCCAACGTTACGACCATATTAGTTGCATTTGTCCTTGCATATTTCGGTTTAGGACCGATTAAAGGATTTGCAGTTGTATTGATCATCGGTGTGTTATGCTCATTATTTACAGCAGTACTGATTGGTAGAATGATGATTGATTGGTGGACATCTAAGGATAGAAATATTTCATTCTGGACTGGCCCATCTAAAAATGCATTTGCTAACCTCAATATTGATTGGATAGGAAAGCGTAAAATTGCATATATCATTTCTGGTTCTATCATTTTACTCGGTATCGGTAGTATCATCACTAGAGGATTCGACCTTGGAGTTGATTTTAGAGGTGGTTATTCTTATACAGTAGAGTTCGATGGAGGGTCAAATCTTGACGCTTCAACACTGAAAGATGGTCTTGAAGATGTCTTTGGTGCTAAACCAATCGTAAAGGCTGTAGATGCTCAGAATACATACAATATCGTAACGACATATAAGATTGATGAATCTTCAGAAGAAGCTGCAAAAGAAGTTGCTACACAACTTCACAAAGGAGTTCAAGCGATTACAGGGACTACAATGCCTATCGCAAGTTTCTTAAGTGCTGATAGTGATGCTCCTGTTAAGATTATTAGCTCGAGTAAGGTTGGACCTACGATTGCAGATGATATTAAGAAGAGTGCAATTTATGCGGGTATTTTCGCATTGTTATTAATCTTTTTATACATCTTTTTACGATTCAACAAGTGGCAATATTCATTGGGAGCCGTTGCTGCCTTATTCCACGATAGTTTGATTGTATTGAGTTTATTCTCATTGTTGTATGGTATCGTACCATTCTCGCTTGAGATTGATCAAGCATTTATTGCCGCAATACTTACAGTGATTGGATATTCAATCAATGACACAGTGGTCGTATTTGATAGAATCAGAGAATACTTGGGAATCTATACGAAGAAAGATACTGATACAATCTTGAATATGGCGATCAACAGTACTTTCAGTAGAACGATTGTTACTTCAGCTACAACATTGATCGTTGTAGGTATTTTATTTGTGTTCGGGGGATCAAGCATCAAAGGGTTTGCCTTTGCATTACTTGTAGGTATCATCGTAGGTACATACTCATCAATCTTCGTTGCAACACCTATAGTAAGAGACCTTTCAGACGAATTAAAGCCTAGTAAGGCACCTAAAGCTGATAAAAGCAAAAGATTCTCTAAGGCATTAGGCTAGAATAGCTTAACGCAAAGATTTAATATCAAAAAGCGACTCATCTTGTAAAAGGTGAGTCGCTTTTGCATTAACTATCGAGCAATTTATGTGCTCTGCTAAACATTACAATCAAATTCGCTTATCTTGTATAGTGTCATCAGTGTTGATGGATTTGATCACAATCTGCTGTAAGCCCATACATTATTAACCTTTTAATCGACGTTCTTTTCTCGTGAAGTACTTTATTATCCCTATCTCAATATCGCTATTGCTACTAGGTGCCTGTAATCTTGCACTGAAGATTGATAGTGGTGATATGGCATACCAGCTAAAGCATTATGGTGTCGCAGCAGAGCTCTATACTGAGGAATATAGAACGGCTAAAGATGATATAGCTAAAGCATATGCAGCGAGTATGGCATCCAAGTCATATGCTGAGATTAATGACTTAACAACTGCATATGACTGGATATTATTGAGAATGAAGATTGATCAGTCTACTGATGATCTACAGAATCTTGCTTTGCTAGCACTTTCGCAGGATGACTACGATTTAGCTGAGAAGGCTTATGATAACCTTTATAAGGTAACGAATGATCGCAACTATCTCAATCAAGTTGGCTACGTACAAAAGCTTCCTTACGATAAGTCTAAATATGATGTCAGTGTACCTGGTTATAACTCTGAAGTTTCTGATTATAGTCCAGGAATATTTGAGGGAAATTATATCACGTTTACATCTGATCGTGAAAGTAGATTAGCTGAAGAAGTGGATAGTTATACGGGTCGATACACATCCGATATTTACTTGGTGAGTCAAAGAAATCAATCTACATTCCTGTTTGACGAACCAGTCAACTCCTCTGCATCAGAAGGACAACCAACGTTTAGTAAGACCTATGATGAAGTTTACTTTACAAGATGTATATCGATAGAAGAACGCGACGTTCACTGTAGAATCTACCAATCTAGGCGTCGTCTTGGCAGTTGGAGTGAACCAGAACCGATCATCTTCTTTGAAGAAACAGTCAATGTAGGTCAACCAACCTATATGGATTCTGATAGTTTGTTAATATTCTCTGTAGATGATACCGAGAATTATCAATTGTATTTAAGTCGTAAAATGGATAATGGTTGGACTCTTCCAGAAGTCATGCCGACATCAATATCTGGTCCTTACAATGAGAGATTCCCTGTTGTGGATGCTGATACACTATATTTTAGTTCTGATCGGTTTCCTGGATATGGATACTTAGATATTTATAGAACTTACGTCGATAGCACTGGCTATTGGACTGACCCAGCAATTCTTGATTCTCCATATAATAGTGGAGCAGATGATTTTGGCTATTGTGTGCTCGAGAGATATCCTGACAATGATTCTCGTGTATCAACCGTACTGATTTCAAGTAATCGGGTAGGGACGACTGGTCTTGATGATATCTTCGAGATTACTGAGTATAAGGTCGAAGAAACGGATATAGAAATACCAACTGCAGCAGAAGACGTACACTCTCTCTATCTAGCAGTTTCTGTTAAGGATCAAGAAACTAAGTCGCCACTGAGTGGGAATTTAAGCTTAATAACCGTTAACAATGATAAGGAAGTGGTAGCTACAAATGCTCTGGGTAAATTTATCAAGACTCTAGACGTCGTAGAAGGTACTTTGGTAATTGGTGCAGAAAGTAGTGGATTCTACTACGCAGATAGCACTGTATCCATCCCTAGTAGACAAAGTTTAACAGCTGATACAACAATCAATGTCACCGTATTTCTAGAAAGAATAGAAATTGGAAAGGAAATCGTGTTGGAGAATATCTATTATGACTATGACAAATCTAATATTAGGCCTGACGCAGAGCCATCACTTAATGAGTTAGTAGACTTACTAAAGTCTAATCCGTCTATATCTATCGAACTGGCATCTCACACCGATTGTAGAGGTGATGGTAAGTACAACTACAACTTGTCAGGTAAAAGAGCAGCTTCTGCAATGCAGTACATCCAACAGAAAGGCATAAGTCCCAGTAGACTATCTTCAAAGGGTTACGGAGAGCTGAGGCCAATTGCCAACTGTGAATGTGATGATTGTACTGAAGATCAACACCAGCAAAATAGAAGGACAAGCTTCAAGGTGGTAAAGGTGAAGTAGTTGTTTTTTCACTTAAAGGATTAGTAAGGAAGCAGAAGGAAGCAAATAAAAAGCGGGCAGTCGATTCAATCAACTGCCCGCTGGTACATAAATTATGATAATAGTCTAGCGACTATTTTACTGTCAATCGTGTAGTTGCGATACTATTTTCCAATTGTGCTTGGATAATGTAGACACCTGATTCAAGTGTTGTAACATCGATAGCTTGGATAGCTGAATAAGAACCATCTAAAACCATCATTGATCTTCCACTTAAGTCAGAGATCACAACTCTTTCTATTTGCGCATCAGCTGCAGAGATATTAATCATATCCGATGCAGGGTTAGGACTTACTGCAAGCTCTGTCTCTGAGATTGGTAGATCATCTACAGATGATATTCCACTCAAGTTCATAGAGTCATACATTCTTGGAAGTACATATGCCATCACATCTGCGATATTAGCTCTTGACTTTTCAGCCGACATACCTTCATTGAGAATCTGACCATTACTGTCAAATGTTCCTCCAAGAGGGTGAGGGCATACATTATATGGTAGGCCCATACAAGGTGAATCTACTGGAGTAGCACCTGCTGGATCCCACCAGTTTATTACCACACCTTCATCTATTCCTTGCGAATTCGCAGGTCTGATGAATGGAAATAACCCTTCTTGGTATTCATGCCCTGCCGTAGCGCTATTTGCTATTGCTGTAGCTGTGATATCATCATCATACGTTTCATCTGCATAGTTAAGATTACCTAAAGCATTTTGGTTTGTCGCTACTAATAAGCTTCCTTGTGCTTGTACAACAGATTCCATTGTTGTAGGTACTCTTACAATTCCGTCTTCATATGGAGCGAATTGATCAAATGGGGACTGAACTGAAATCGTAGCATTAGTATTCTCATCCAACCAAGCGATATCTCCAAGTGCTCCTCCAATGTTGATACCCAAAGCAAATTCTGATGAAAACTGTGCATGATTTGAATAATTAGTTGTGTCTCCAGCTGGAAACCCAAATCCTTCGGCAGGAGTAACTGTCAACACCTTTCCTTCCACATCACCGTGGAATGCAGGCACGACCATTGGTGTCTCCGGCGTACCATCGCCATCAGCATCTAACCAAAACTTTAGAGCTGGGTTAGTTGTCGAGAGGATTTGACCGTATGCAATCTCTGGATCATCGTTCAATGTAGACATGGCAAGTGAGATATATCCACCTGTTCCATTACCCCAAACAGCGATTTTTGAATCATCAATTCCATAGGCATTTCCAGCATCAACAGTAGATCTTAAGAATCTGATTGCCGTAAATCCATCCTGAACTCCTCTATAAGCAGCCTGGATCAGTCCAAGTGCTCTTAGTGGTTGAGATTCAGCAAGTGGGTTCCATCCTAATCTGTAATCTACAGAAACAGCAACGAACCCTCTTTTTGCAAGTTGTGTACAGATTTCTATAGCAGAATTGTCTGTCTTAGTTCCTGCAATCTGTGCATTAGAAATTGCTGGTAAAAAGTTACCCGTATGAAATACCATGACAACTGGTCTTTCTGTCTCAGTATCACCTTCTGGTTGATAGATATCCATCAGCAAAGGTTGAGGGATTGCTTCTCCTACTTGTGGAATAGCGATAACTGTAGCATTGACAGCGTACTGTACGTTTGACTCAACTGTAACGTCAGTAAATATTTCGTCTATGTATCTAGTATCCTGGGCATTCAACATCCCTATCACACAGAAGAAACTTAATAATAAACTTGTAAAAATTTGTTTCATAGTTAATGAGTTAATTAAAAATATCTTTTAAATAAATAATTGCAATATTATAACTATTGGGGCTGGTAAGTAAACTGAATGTAAGCAAGTCTTCCTATCCTAGGTCCACCATAGGTCTGGAAACTCTGATTATTCAATAAGTTACTAGCACCAATTTTTATAGTTGTATTGATTCTAGGAATTGTCGTATTAACCTGGGCATCAAGCATATCGTAAGTAGGTACAAATCCGGTAAACTGTGGTGATCCCTCAAATAAGAAACCTTCAATCCACTTATAGTTCACATTGAAGCCAACCTTGTCAATACGTTTGCCACCAAGGTTGAGCGATAAGTTACGACCACTAAAACCTAAGTTGAACTTATGCTCTGGAGTATTAAATGCTGGGATGATCGGATCATCTTCGACTGTTTCTACGAGATTATTCCATGAGTAATTACCGTTGATTGAATAGTTAGAAGCCACGTAGTAGTTAAGTCCTACGGATAGTCCCTGTGTAGTCACTCTATTTTCTGAATTGGCCGCATATCTGAAAGCTTCAATCTCGGTAGGCAAGCCAGTCAGTTGATCAAATGTTGCATCAACCCCTAACTGGAAACCTATAAAGTCCTCATAAGCACTAAAGTAGTAACCGATATCTGCATAGACCTTTTCAAATAATGTAGTTCTATATCCTACTTCTATAGTTTTAACCCTTTCAGGTCTGATGGGAGCTAAATCAAAGTATACAAGTGTGTCGCTATTCAGTGTATTGAAGAAATCTGATAAGGATTCCACTGTGATTAAATCTTCTGCCCCATTAAGGTTACCTGCAAGCGTTGCTCTTCCTACATCTAGTTGAAGGTATTGATCAGATAGTGTCGGGTTTCTAATAGCAGATGAGAATGATACTCTGAAGAAATTATTCGTAGATGGTGTATAGACAACTGATGCAGCTGGCGAGAATAACCAATCAAAGTTTTGATTCTTATCTGCTCTGAATGTTCCAGTCACTTTGACTTTGTTGTCAAACAATGATTTCTCTAATCCTGTGTATGCGCCGATCTCAGAATTCGTAATTGTATTACCTGTCGTATCAGCGAAAACTGTACCTCTTGACTCAGGTCTATAAAGTCTTCCATTGGCTCCTACGATGATCTTGTTCATCCAAGTAGGAGTGAAGGTGTACTCACCGTGCATATGGTATAGTGCTGAGTTATCAAAGAATCGTGTACCCACATTATCACCATTTGGATCTCTGAAGGCAGATGTAATCTCATCAAACTTTTGCTGAAAACGTTCTGTACCTGGCTCATAGAACTCTACAGCTTGGGTAAGTGGTGTTGTAAATGAATCTGCAAAATTCGCAGCTTCGGCATGCCACTGAGTCAGATTTTCATTATTATCAATAAGCCATTGTCTTGCAGCTTCAGCATCAAACACAGCAATAAATTCACCGGTTACAGGATCTTGAATTACACTTCCTTGGGGATATCCACCTTCTGTAATTTGTGGTTGTATTTCATCTCTCCAATAATCTACATAATCCGATGACCATTCTCCTCCATCTTTTGCCTCATCTTGCAGTGCAAGGGCAGTGAAGTAGGGATCATAGCTTTCTCCAGCACCTGTACGTGTTGTATAGGCTCTTAGGAAGTACTTATTAGCTTTTCTTAGCTCTAGTGTATTTTGTAAGAAAGTAATGCCTTTGAGGCTAAATCTATTATCTCCCTGATAGACTGTTGTACCTGTACCAAAGTTGTTTCGTAATATGATTTCTGGTGAGAGTTCTGCTTTGTCAGGATTAAGTCTCCAATGGATTGCAGCATTAGCTTTCATATTCCTTGTGTCATAGTCTACAAGGTCTTCTTCTCTATAGCCAGTACGATAAAATCTGTTGAGTCCCTGAGGTTGTACAGCGAGTCCAAATGATGTAAAGTCATTACCACTTTCAAACTCGTCACCGTAGATATTTACAGCATCAAACCTACCTGGATTATTACTTGGTACTTCTGATGCATCAATTGGATCATAATTCTCAGCAACCCAATCATCAGCTCTTAAATATTCGAAGTTGAGCTTGTATGCAATATGCTCCTTACCATTTTTGTTTTTGAATACATCTGCCCACCTAACTGCTGCCTTGAACATATTTCTTTCAGCAAGTTTCACACTTGCACTTAGACCTTCATGGTAGAAAGGGTCTTTAGTCTCCATACTGATTACACCATTGAAAGCATTAGGACCATAGAACGCAGAAGAAGCACCTACTATAATCTCCACCTTGTTGATATCCAATTCTGATGAACCTAGAAAGTTACCCAAAGAAAAATTCAGTCCAGGTGCTTGATTATCTACGCCATCGATGATCTGAAGAGATCTGACCGGACTTGTACTATTGAATCCTCTTGTATTAATCACCTTGAACCCAAGACTAGCTGCTGTAAGGTCAACGCCTTTGAGTGCTCCAAGCCCGTCATAAAAGTCAGCAGCTGGAGTTTCTTTAATCGCAATGATATCTAACGCTTCTATCGTGAGGGGTGATTCTTTTTGTTTTTCTGAAATTCTTGAAGCTTTGACTTCAACACCATCGATCACAACAGCATCCTCAGTAAGTACGACCTCTATTCTGCTGTCGTCAGTAACTTCAATATCCTTGGTAGAGTATCCAATGTAAGACACTTCTAATGTAGTTGGAAGTTCTACACTCAGTGTAAATGTGCCGTCCCAATCTGTCGTTGTTCCGATTGTAGTCCCTTTTACCAGAACTGTTGCTCCAATAACGGGGTCTTTCAGATCGGCGTCAGTAATTATACCAGAAACGTCGGTCTGTCCACTAAGTATATGCATTATTGCAATTACGAAGAATAGCGTAATTGTTATAGATTTCATCATCTCGTAAAAGGTTAGCAGTATCAAGTAAAGATAGCTCAATATTCCGCAAGGTAGCCGTTGTAAACCCTATTTTATTCTACCTTAACTAGGCTAAATGAACAATTAACCAACCAAAAGTAGGCCTAACACCCCTTTTATTAGTATTGAGCCATCCAAAGCTCCCGTAATCATTACGTCTTGCTTGTAGGTATCGCGTCGTCGAATGATGAATATGATAAGTAGATATAGGATAACGTAAGGTAGAATAATGATTGCTTGATCGCTTATTTGATGTGATATCACCAAGTAAATGAAACATAATATTGATAAACTAATAAAGATGATGGAAAGATTTTTAGTCTTTTCATACCCCAATTTTGTTGCGATGGTATGAACCCCATCCTTAGAATCAATCCCAATATCTCTGATGTCAAAGGGTAGTGTAATCCCCAACATAAAGAACATTTGCTCACAAGCGATCAATATATAGGTGCCTATATCAATATTGTCTATAAGAAACCAAGTCGAGAACCAAGTCCATGTGATAGCTATTGCAAATATCTTAATGTAGGCAAAGTCTCTTAATCTTTGTTTATTGCTGAACACTGGTAAGACGTATAGGACCGATATAATACAAGGGACAATCAATACTACTAAATCAGAAAATGCCAGTCTGCAGGCACTATAAAGAACAAATATCCAGACCAATAGACCCCAAATGGGATAATAGGGGATAAATGACTCAATCTTCTGATAACGTTCATTGAGAATATGGTTATCCTTGACTCGATAGTATCCAATATACCTATGGACTAGGTACAATAGTACTGTACTCCCTCCTATAAATCCAAAGTAAGGATGGGTCACCTGATAATTAGAAAGATGCACATACTCCAGACAGAACATCATCGCACATAGACCGATGTGAAAGTTAGAATACAGGTAGAGATCTAGTGCCTTACTTAACGCGGTTTTCACTACTTGAAGTAGCTAAAATCATGATTCTTTTTGATAGCCTTCAATGTTTCGATGTATAGCTTGATGACGTTCTCGACATCATCTTTATGAGCCATCTCAACTGTAGTATGCATATATTTTAACGGGATAGATATCAATGCTGATACAATGCCACCTCCAGAGTATGCGAATGCGTCTGTATCAGTACCCGTAGACCTAGAAGAAGCACTTCTTTGATAAGGAATCTTCTTTGCATCAGCTACATCCGTCATCAGATCTAGCAACTTATTGTGTACTGCTGGTGCTACCGTAAGTGATGGTCCTTCTCCTGCTTTAGTTTCACCATGAATCTTCATATTGATCATCGGGGTGTTAGTCACGTGAGTCACATCAGTTACGATTGCTACATCAGGTTTGATCGTTGCAGCTATCATTTCTGCACCTCTAAGACCTATTTCTTCTTGAACAGCGTTGACGATATATAGTGAATATGGCAATTTAGTTTTTGACTTCTTAAGTCTTGCCGCAACCTCTGCTATGCAGAATCCTCCCATACGATTATCCAATGCTCGTCCTGTATAATAAGTATTGTTGATCATATGGAATTCGTCATCAAATGTGATTACATTACCGACAAGAATACCGAGTTTTTCTACATCTTTCTTAGATGAAGCACCTACATCGATGAAGATATTGTCCATTTTAGGACTTAGGTCAGCACTCTTCCCTCTACGGGTATGTATCGCTGGCCATCCGAATACTCCTTTGACCTTTCCTTTCTTCGTGTGAATGAGCACTCTCTTAGATGGAGCAATGATATGGTCAGACCCTCCATTTCTGCTCACATAGATCATTCCTGAATCTGTGATATAGTTGACATACCAAGCAATCTCATCAGCATGGGCTTCTATAACTACTTTGTAAGGTTGGCCAGGATTGATAACACCATAGGCTGTACCATACCTATCAGTAAACGTCTCATCTACATATGGTGTGATATAATCTAGCCAAAGATCTTGTCCAGCTTTCTCAAACCCTGTTGGTGAGAAGTTATTATGATAGTCGTATAGAAACTGTTTTGCTTTTTTAGTGAGCTTACTCATCTGATTTAACTTGTAGTATCTTATTAAAAAAAAATCAGCATTCACATTGTTATGAATGTTGATTGATATGTCTTGTTACTTAGGTGACCAATTGTGAGGATCTAGTCTCCACTCTTTTAGAGTGTCGATAGTCTCGGGTTGTACATAATCCAATTCTGCTGCGACATCTATCATTGTGCCATAGTCCGTTAATGTTTCAAAGGCTGTATCCTTCTTGTTGAATGCTTCTAGGGCAAAAGGAAAACCATACTGAAAAATTGCAAGTACAACTTCAGTCTCAATACCGTGTGTCTTCAATGCATCGACTGCCTTTAGGCTGGAACCTCCTGTAGAGATTAAGTCTTCGATTACTATAACTTTGCTACCTATATCTAACTTACCTTCTAGCATATTTTGACGGCCATGAGCCTTAGCCTTACTTCTTACATAGGCAAAGGGTACTTCAAGAGCTTCTGCTACCAACATTCCGTGTGGAATACCAGCCGTGGCGACTCCTACTACTGCGTCAAATTCATACTCTTGACATGCTTGTGCAAATGAATGTGCTATCATCTTTCTCACTTTAGGATAAGAAAGAGTGATACGATTATCGCAGTAGATAGGGGATTGTATTCCAGATGCCCAAGTAAATGGCTTTTCTGGACTCAACTTTACTGCATCGATTTCGAGCAAGCTTTTTGCTATATTTGAACTAGATTCTTTTTGAAACACACTCTTGGATTAAAGCAGCAAATGTACAAAATTTACATCAAAAAATCGTTACTCATACTAGCTCGAAGATCAGCAGTTAGTAAGCTTAAAGACAAGTATGGTGATGCGATATTTATTGAACATAAAGCAGGTCAAAAACAACTGTTGCAAGTAATAGAAGGTATCGAGAAAGGGAGTGTTGCTAATACTTACGTCCTAACCGCTATTAACTACGAAAAACTAAAGAAGAATTTTAAGAAAATCTATGTCACAGTAGATGCAGCTGGCGGACTAGTAATCAATGAGAAAGGTGAAGGATTATTCATTTATAAGCGTGGCAAATGGGACTTACCTAAGGGTAAATTAGAATCAAATGAAACACTCAAAGAAGCTGCCATCCGAGAAGTAGAGGAGGAGACTAGTGTCAAGAATCTTAAAATTGTAGAAAGCCTCTGTCAAACTAAACATACTTATCGAACTAAGTCAGGCAAACGAGCAATTAAACGATCGCACTGGTATCTGATGAAGGCTCCTAATCAAAAAGTCTCACCGCAAGCAGAAGAAGACATTGAGGAAGTCAAGTGGATCAATCCACAAGCTTTCGCAACGAAGAAAGCCAATCTTTACACTAATCTAGTCAAGGTACTTCGTAAGTATCAAGCTAGCTTGGACAATGCAAAATGGACAATGTAAAATTGAATATGTTATATTCTTATTTTTTTTTAAGAATGGCGAAATCCTAGAAGATAGTTAGCATAAAAAAGACAGCATTCAATCAATTGAATGCTGTCTTTACTTTTTTAGCTAATTAAGAATAGTGATTAGAACCCTGAGTTCTTGTTACCACCACTGTAAGATGCTTTCTTCTTCTTAGCTCTTGTCTCTTCTTTTAGCTTCTCAGCTGCAAGTCTTCTTTCTTCAGCTTCTGCTGCAACTCTTGCTGCTTCATCGGCTTTAGCTTTTGCTTCAGCTGCAAGTTCTGCTGCAGTCTTCTCTACGACTTTTTCAGTTTTGACTTCATCTACAACCGCTGCTGCACCTTTGTCACATCCTTTTAGTAAGAACCAAAGTAGACCTAGTAACAATAGAAGTGGAATTAACCACCATAGATATTTTAAGCACCCTGAGCCACCTGCTGCCGCTGCTACAGGAGCCGCCGCCGCTACTTTCTTTTCTTTCTTCTCTTTAATCGGAGCTGCTGCCACTACTTTCTTGTCGATTTTTTTCTCAACCTTCTTTGGAGCAACTGCTGCTACTGCTGCAACAGCTGGTGCTGCGGCTAATCCCCACCATGCTGCTGGCTTACTTCCCTGTGGACAAGTTCTTGCAATTTCTTGTTTGTTACCTGCTTTAAGTACTCCTATGTGCTTACCTTTTTCTTGAATAGATTCCCATCTTTCATCTAAGTCTCTATTCTTCTTGACGGACTGAATACCATTATCTCTACCGCTTTCTGACTTATAACCTTGAGATCTCAACAATACGCTGTCATCAGGATTCAACATTGCAAAATAGTGTCTACCACCTTGCTCAAATGTGCTAAAGTCTTTGTCAGCACCAGTTAATCTAGTATGACCTTTATACTTGTCGCAGTGCAGATATTCATCTTGGCCACCACTTATAGCGGCTGCTACAGCTGGTGCTGCAGCTGCTAGTCCCCACCATTTAGATGGCTTACTTCCTTGCGGACAAGTTCTTGCAATTTCTTGCTTATTGCCAGCCTTAAGTACCCCGATATGCTTACCTTTTTCTTGAATAGATTCCCATCTTTCATCTAAGTCTCTATTCTTCTTGACGGACTGAATACCATTATCTCTACCGCTTTCTGACTTATAACCTTGAGATCTCAACGATACGCTGTCATCAGGATTCAACATTGCAAAATAGTGTCTACCACCTTGCTCAAATGTGCTAAAGTCTTTGTCAGCGCCAGTTAATCTAGTATGACCTTTGTATTTATCACAGTGTAGATATTCGTCTTGACCCGCTTTACTTGCTGCAACTGCTGCTGCAGATGCTGCCGTTGCAGCTGCCATTTTCGCTTCATTGTCCGCTTTTGCTTTTGCTTCCGCTTCTGCTGCAGCTTTTCTTTTGGCTTCTGCCTCAGCTTCTGCTTTTAATCTAGCATCTTCCTTGGCTTTCGCTTCAGCTTCCGCTTTTCTCTTAGCTTCTGCTTCTGATTCAGCTTTACGTTTAGCCTCAGCTTCTGCCTTAGCTTTTGCCTCAGCTTCTGCTTTTAACCTCGCATCTTCTTTTGCTTTCGCTTCAGCTTCTGCCGCTTTTCTTTTAGCTTCTTCATCTGCTTTCGCTTTTGCCTCGGCTGCTTGTTTAGCTGCTAATGCTGCCGCTGCTGCTGCTGCCGCTCCACTTCCAGACCATTTTGCAGCACCTTTTTCTGCTTTTGGACATCCTCTACCGATTTCTTGATTGTTACCTGCTTTGAGAACGGCAAAGTATTTTCCATCTTCTTCAGCAACAGACCATCTATCATCATTATCTCTG
>CALISO010000003.1 GCA_938041445.1 uncultured Saprospiraceae bacterium | reverse complement strand
ATAGATGTAATCATGGTCAATATTATTTTGGGTTGAATAAGTAAATGAGAAAGGAGAAGTTCTATTTTTACATCTCTTATCATATCATATTTACCCAAGCATAATACTTATCATGGCAACAAGACGTCTCATCGAATGTGTACCCAACTTCAGCGAAGGAGTCAATCATGCAATTATCGAACAGATTGCTGGTGAAATACGAGGTGCCAAGAATGTACAATTATTGGATGTTGATCCGGGTCACGGAACTAATCGGACAGTTGTCACATTTGTCGGAGAACCAGAAGCAGTAATCGATGCAGCCTTTTTAGCCATTAAGAAGGCTAGCGAGCTGATAGATATGGCTGAGCACACAGGAGAACACCCAAGAATGGGGGCAACAGATGTCTGTCCATTGATACCAATTAGCGGAGTCACGATGGAAGAATGTATCGAGTATGCTCACAAGTTAGGTAAGCGAGTTGGTGAAGAATTAGGAATTCCAATCTTCATGTATGAGGAGGCAGCTACCAAACCAGAACGTAAAAATCTTGCAACAATTAGAGCAGGAGAGTATGAAGGGATGGCGGCTAAAATCATCAAGCCAGAGTGGAAGCCAGACTACGGTCCAACTGTCTTACCTACTAAAAGTGGTGTGACAGCAATAGGCGCTAGAGATTTTCTCATTGCCTATAATGTCAATCTCAACACAACCTCGGTCAGAAGAGCAAATTCTGTGGCATTTGACGTCAGAGAGAAGGGAAGAATTAAGAGAAAAGATGGTAAGCTCAATGGTGAAATCATCAGAGGTGCAGACGGAGAACCACTGCGGGAACCAGGTACTTGTCCTGGAGTCAAAGCGATCGGATGGTTTATCCCTGAGTATGGTGTAGCACAGATCTCAATGAATATCACTGATGTAAATCTCACACCATTACATAAGGCATTCCAAGAGTGTAATAAGTCAGCGACCAATCGTGGTCTAAGGGTAACGGGTAGCGAACTAGTCGGTCTAGTACCAAAGCAGGTGATGCTTGACGCCGGCAAATTCTTCCTACAAAAACAAGAACGATCTATCGGTGTCAGTGAGGATGAACTCATCAAGATCGCTGTCAAATCTATGGGTCTAGATGAATTAGCACCTTTTGATCCAAAGAAGAAAATTATTGAGTACCTCATCATGAATGATGGTGGTAACCTCGTTGATATGTCATTGACGAAATTCGCCAATGAGACATCTAGTGAAAGCCCTGCACCAGGAGGAGGAAGTGTTGCTGCTTATGCTGGATCACTTGGCGCATCTCTTGGTGCAATGGTTGCCAATCTATCATCTCACAAAAGGGGTTGGGATGATAAGTGGGAGTATTTTTCTAACCTTGCCGTGGAAGGTCAAACCATCAAAGATGCTCTTCTTCTCAAGGTAGATGAAGACACAGAAGCCTTCAATAAGATCATAGATGCGATACGAATGCCCAAGGCTACTGATGCCGACAAAGCTAATCGAAAAGCAGCAATCAGTGCAGCAACTCGAAATGCAATAGAGGTACCATTCTCAGTGATGGAAATTTGTATTGGCGCATATGATTTTATGGAAAAATTGGTCGATACAGGTAATCCTAGCTCCATCTCAGATATCGGAGTAGGAGTAGCTTGTCTTGATGCTGCCGTCGTCGGCGCTAGCCTCAATGTCAAGATCAATTGCAAGGACTATAGTGATAAGGTATATGTTGATGGGATCCTAGATGATACGAATGCCTTAGTTGAAACATCACATAATAAGATGAAGGATTTAATAGGTAGAGTAGAGAGAGTAATTGCTGGATAAATAAATACGTTGCAAGTGATTGTTGTGAGAGTTTTCAGTCTAATCCGTACATTAGACTCACACAAAACTTAAAATCACATGGATGTAATCGACAATCAAATCAATAATCCTAATGCTGGAATGCAACTCAATTCGACTGCTAAAGCTCATATAGCAGAAACTGCCAAATGGGCCAACTTCTTAGCCATTGTAGGATTTGTATTCCTTGCTCTTTTCGTTATAGTGGCCATATTCGCAGGAACATTGATGTCTACTCTATTAGCGTCGAGGAGTCCAATGGGTGCTGCACCCAGCTTTATGCTTACAATAACATATTTATTCATTGCTGTAATCTACTTTTTTCCACTAATGTATCTATACAAATTTGCTCAGAAAGCTAAGTCTGCCTTGCGAGCGGATGATACTCATGACCTACAGATTGCTTTTCAGAACTTAAAATCTGTATATAAGTTTATGGGTATCTTAATGATTATCACTCTTGCACTTTATGCGATAGTATTCATTATTGCTATTGTAGGAGGAGGACTCGCAGCTATGATGGGATAGAGCTTACTTTTCAGCTTCGAAGTGATTCCAACCTTGAGCTTTCATTGGGTGTAACTTACCTCCGGTGGAGAACAGTTTGACACCATTAGCTTCTTCTACAATGTCGCCAATGATGAAGACATCTGGCATATATCTGACCTTTTCTAAGTCTTTTGGATTCACGGTGAATAAGAGTTCGTAGTCTTCACCTCCATTGAGAGCACAGGTAATCGGATCAATATTAAACTTGAGAGCCATCTCTTGAGTATCTGGGTGGAGAGGTACTTTTGATTCTTCGATGATGATTCCTACTTTACTTGACTTGGCAATGTGGAAGAGCTCGCTGGCTAGACCATCAGATACATCAATCATAGACGTAGGCACGAGTTTTGTTTTTTCAAAATACTCATAGGCAGCCTTATTTGCTTCTGGCTTGAGTTGTCTCTCTATCAGGTATGTTGCTTCTTCTAAGTCAGGTTGAGTCTCAGGTTGCGAGAGGTAGAGTTGTTTCTCTCGTTCTAAGAGTTGGAGACCTAGATAGGCAGCTCCAAGATCACCTGTTACACAGACAATGTCATCCATCTTAGCACCTGACCGAAGAGATTCCTTTCCTTTCTCTACGACTCCAATTGCTGTGACACTGAGAGCCATTCCTTTTGGAGAAGAAGTTGTATCACCTCCTATCAGATCTACACCATAGAATTCACAAGCAGTCTTGATACCAGTATACAGTTCGCTAAGTGCCTCAACTGAATACTTACTTGAGATTGCAATCGACACAGTTATTTGCTCAGGCTTAGCATTCATTGCATAAATGTCTGAGAGATTTGTGACAACTGCCTTATAGCCAAGATGCTTCAGTGGTGAGTACATCAGGTCAAAGTGAATCCCTTCTACCATCATATCTGTAGAGATTACAGTATAGTGTTTATCATCTCTCTCAATCAATGCAGCATCATCTCCCACACCAAGAAATGTCGAAGACTGTTGATGAGTCTTAAATGTATCGGTCAAGTGCTCGATCAAACCAAATTCTCCAAGTGTATTGACGTCTGTATGTTTTTTGCTCATTGTATACGCATTAGACCGCGAAATTAAGGTAATTAGATTATCTGCCAAGCCCACTTTCCTCCCAAGCCACCTTCCAGAGATTATCTTCTAAGTTTGGTGGAGCTATTTCATTTACCTGTTCTCCCTTCCACTCAAAGCCGAGTTGGTAAGCATGGAGATAGATTGTTTTATTCTTATTTGATCGGCGAGCTCCGTACTTGACATCGTCTTTGATCCACAGACCTCGATGTGCTAGTTGACATCTGATCTGATGAAATCGTCCCGTGACTAATCTGACATCAAGGACGAAGTAATTATCCAACTTAGCTACAATCGTATAATCGATGATTGATTTCTTACTCTTAGGATCTTCTAGTGTAGAGACTCTCGCTTTATTGTGCTTAGGATCTTTAGTAAGGTAGTCGAGAAATTGTCCACTATCAGGAATGCCTTCTACCTTATTACAGATGGCGAGGTATCTCTTGTCTACGGTATAGCTATTGATCATCTCAGAGAATTTGGTCGCCGAAGCTGAATTCGTTGAGATAGTCATTAATCCACTTACAGGAGTGTCAATACGTTGGTTAAAGTGCATTGATTGGTAGGCTGATCCCTTCTTCTTGAAGATTGACTCTACTGATTGAATAGACAGATCACTTTCTGTAGTCTGCATACCTCCTGGCTTTGTCAATATGATGAGGCTATCATATTCTCTTACTATGTGTATTCTACCCACTAATCTTTGATTTCTTCATAATCTGTGAATTCAGAATCATTGTCGTCGAGTGGCGGTAGAGTCGGCTTATTGATAAAGCGATATGCCACAAAAAGAATGATGCCGAGAATAAGGATTTTCATAATGATTGGTTTTAGTCAATCGATCCCAAAGTTACCGTTCTCTTGGGAATAATTATTTTCTATTTAACAATCGCTATCTTACTTGAAGTTATTGACTTGATACAGTTAAGATCTGCTTCATTTTTAAGGTTGATAGAGTTTTTTAAAAAAAAAATTACAAAAGTCTGTTGCGTTTTGCTCTATTAGAGGCTCATAGTTATCTCATAGATGCCCCCTGCATAAAAGAGGGTTTAGTAACCGCATTTGTCATTATCAAGGATAAAATTGAGCAAATGGCACTATTTCCGCCTAACTTTGTTTACATATTGTAATCGTATTATGTCTCCCTCAGATTTATTTCAACTTATAGAGTTTTTTCCACTGGTAGAGCTGCCCATTACATTTTCGGAGGCAGCAATAAGAGATATCAGTAGTACTAATAAGCCATTACCAGCAAAGTACGTCCATCACATTTTGACAGAATGGGAGCATAATATTGACGAATTTACGGAAGTAATACCCTGTGTATCTCTTCCTGAAGGCGAAGATCACTTCGCTATTATCTATTGGAAGGCTGACTTGTTGACTCGAGAGTATGTCCTAGTGACACTTGATAAGCAAGACATTTCGCTGATTTCTCGCAAAGTGATTGCTGGAATGAAAACGGATGGAGAACGCATTATCCAATCAGTTGCCAATATTGAGGACGACCAGATCATCAATGTGATGGCTGGAGAAGTCTCTCACAACGGACACTATGATCCGATGTCTAGTAATGCATTCACAATGGAAGTGTTACCTGGAGGCAACATTTATTCACAAAAAGAAGACGAACCACTCGCATGGGTAGAAAAAAAGACAAGTACAGAAAAAAAGTAACAAGTGATGACCTTAAGTCCAAACTTAAGAACTTCTTCATCAAACAACCACGAAAAAAACTCACCGCTAAGCAAGTATTAAGCAAGCTCAATGTTGACAAAAGTGTCGATGCGGTCAACCACCAACTAGAATTGCTCCGAAGTGAAGGCGTACTATTTCGCTACGAGGACGGTAACTATAAATTAGATTCACAATACGACGAAGGCGGAGAAGGTAACCAAGGTGATAAGTATACTGGTATCATCGATATGACGCGATCAGGAAGTGCTTTCTTGATTGTAGAAGGCCTTGATAATGACTTACATATCTCTGGAAGTAAGCTCAATGGCGCTATGAATGGTGACAGGGTAGAGGTCGTAGCCAAATTCCCCAAAGGAAGAAAACGAGGAGAGGCAACAGTCACTCGTATCGTCAAACGAAAAATTAGTTCTGTTGTAGGACGCATCTATCATGATAAGCATGCAGCTATTGTTGATGTGATGAATACTTCACCAACGATGACTATCAGAATTAAGAAGGAAGACACGATGGACACTAAGGATAGTGATGTCGTAGTCGTAGAGATTCTTGATTGGGGTCGTGGCCAGAATTCGCCTATCACAGGTAGAGTCAAGCGAGTCATCCCACCAGAAGACGAAAACGAAGTAGTGATGGAGTCTATCCTCAGTATGAGTGGATTTGACAGTTTCTTTCCTGATGAAGTCGAGGCTGAAATGTCAGACATTCCTGACGAAATCCCAACTTCTGATCTGGCTGACAGAAGAGACTTCAGAGAGACATTGACTATCACGATTGACCCAGATACGGCGAAAGATTTTGATGATGCCATCTCTTACAAGAAACTAGATGATGGATCAGTTGAAGTTGGCATTCACATAGCAGATGTGACACATTACCTAAGACCAGGATCAGCGCTTGATAAAGAAGCTTTCAATCGAAGTACATCGGTCTATCTAGTGGATAGAACCATCCCAATGTTACCAGAGAAACTTTCCAACAACTTGTGTTCATTAATGCCCAACGTTGATCGGTTAGCATTCTCAGCTGTATTTACATTTGACAAGGATCTGAAGATTATTGATCGTTGGTTTGGTAAGGGAATTATTCACTCAGCAAGAAGATACGCCTATGAAGAGGCACAAGAGATTATGGATGCTGGCAAAGGAGACTATGCCGATGAGCTTATCCACTTAAATACTATTGCCAAGAAACTCAGAACCCAAAGATTCAAGGATGGATCAATCAATTTTGATTCTGAGGAAGTCAAATTTATTCTTGATGAGAAAGGAAAACCGATTGACCTTTATGTCAAGGTAAGAAAGGATGCTCACTTGATGATTGAAGACTATATGCTTCTTGCTAATAAGGAGGTTGCACACTACATTGAACGTAAGCAACAGGGTAATGTTGAAATACCATTTGTCTACAGGATACACGATGAACCCAATGTTGAGAGACTTGGAGACCTTAGTGTCTTTGCAAGAGAGTTTGGGTTTAAATTTGATTTTGATACACCGCAACAGATAAAAGAATCTATCAATCGACTTGCAATTGAGTCAAAGAAGAATGAGGCACTTAAGTTGCTAGAGCCATTAGCAATTCGCTCGATGGCAAAGGCTGTTTACTCAAGTGATAATATTGGACACTTTGGTCTTGGATTTTCACACTATGCACACTTTACGTCCCCGATCCGGAGATACGCAGATGTCTTAGTACACCGTGTACTTTATGAAAATCTCAAAGCAACTAAGCGATATGACAAGGAGAAACTTGAACAACAATGTGGTCACATCTCCAATCAAGAACGTAAAGCAACTGAGGCAGAACGTGAGTCTATCAAGTATAAGCAAGTTGAATATATGATGGAGAAAGTTGGAGAAGAATTTGATGCAATCGTATCAGGTATGATCGAAAGAGGAATCTTTGTAGAGCTACCTGATAGCAAGGCTGAAGGATTGATTCCATTTGATAAAATGGGGGATAAGTATGAATTGACTAATGGCAACCTCAAGGCTGTCGCTAGCAGATCAGGAGACGAACTCAGACTTGGAGACAAGGTCAGAGTCAAGCTTATTGATGCGAACCTAGATGCCAAGCAATTGGACTTTGAGATGGTGAAGGGATAGCCGGTTTGTAAAATTATAAAAATGAAAAACAACAATTTACTTGCATTATTAGCTATTTTTCATCTAGTTGTTATTTCATGTAGCGACTCGATTGACCCATCCGAATGCGATGGTTATGAGGCACAAGAATATATAGAAAGTGGTTTTGTTGATGCTGAGTCGAATTACGGAGTGCTTGCCACAAGTAGTTATTATACAGATTATGGACAAGGAAATTCACTAGCAGATAGCATAGTGATGTACTTAAGTAATTATCAGAATTGTACTCAAAAATCAGGACTCACTTTACGATTAGAGTATGCTGTTAACGATACGGTCTTTTTGAATTCTGATGAAAGACTGATTTTTGTTGATTATGATATTTATTACGGAAGTTATTCAATAAATCAAGATTTTAATAACTGGATATTGGTGACATCTCTGAGCAATAACAACAGAGTCTTGAATGCAGAATTTGAGTTGTCTTTTGTAAAACCTAATATTGAAGCCCAAATCCCTAGAGATGATCCGAATAGACCTGATACATTGCATTTTACAAATGGGATCCTTGCTTCAGATTATATGGTCTGGTAGATACATTTATGATAATTAGGATTATGCATTAACTGAGAATCTCATAACTCACCCAACATTGACTAATGGCAACCTCAAGGCTGTCGCTAGCAGATCAGGAGACGAACTCAGACTTGGAGATAAGGTCAGAGTCAAGCTTATTGATGCCAACCTAGATGCCAAGCAATTGGACTTTGAGATGGTTAAGTGATTGTTAACTTAGCTATCTATCCAAGCCTTGAATGCCTTTACTTTATCACGACTTACAATGATATCATCTTCTTGTGATGTTGATAATTCAAGTTTTAATCTACTATTGAGATAAGGATGTATCTTCTGGATACTGTCTAGGGCAACAATATACTTTCTACTTACTCGATAGAAGTTAGTAGGATCAAGACACTTCTCGATATTGTCTAGAGTTTTGTCAATTATGAATCTTTGACCTGCAATGTTAAGTCCAAAGCTGATACCATCCTCAGAGTAGAGTAATTTGAGTTCGCTTGTGTTGAGATAGGTGTAAGCGTTACCAGATTTGATGAGGAACCTTTGTTTATAGTTGTGCTTCTCAGTAAATATATCTTTGGTGATATACTTCCAATCAACACTTGAGGTATTAGACTCGTAGATATTTTGATATTGATCTAATGAGGTCTTAAATGATGCCTCCTCTATAGGTTTCAATAAGTAGTCTATGCTATTTACTTTGAATGCATCTAATGCATATTCATCGTAAGCCGTAGTAAAAATGATTGGACACTTCAGCTTTACTCTTTCAAAAATCTGAAAACTCAGACCATCTGCAAGTTGAATATCCATAAAGATTAGATTCGGCTCTATGTGGGATTCTAGCCAAACGATAGATTCTTCTACTGTGTCTATGACATTAACAATGTCAGCTCCATGCAGATGAGCATGTATAAGTGTCTCAAGTCTCTTAGCAGCAAAATGCTCATCCTCAATGATTAGTATTCTCATAATCCAAGTTAGTTATGATCGGTAAGTATACGGTGAATGTATCTGCTCCTTCATTCACTTTGATTTCCTTGTTGGTTAGGAGTTCATATCTAGATTTGATATTTGCTAGTCCTAACTTAGTTGAGTTGTAAGTTTGATTTTTCTTTTGCAAATTATTGCTGACAATAACATAGTCAGCATTGTTGATGATTTCGATTTTTAGAGGCTTAGTCTTAGAAGTGATGTTATGCTTGACTGCATTTTCAATCAGTATTTGAAGTGATAGAGGTAAGATAAAGTGCTCCTTGATTTCTTCATCTATTCCATTGTGAATTTGAATTTTTCCTTGAAATCTTGTCTTCAATAAAAAGATGTATGACTCAAGAGAGTCAATCTCATTTCGAATCGTAATCAGCTTTTCATCTCTATGCTCCAATATACTTCTGTAGGACTTAGACAGCTGTTGGACAAAGTTGATTGCTAAGTTTGGTTCTTCCGGGATGATGGTGACTAAGGTATTTAGACTATTAAAAAGGAAGTGTGGATTGACTTGATTTTTTAGAGTACTAAGTTTTTGTTCAGCAGTAATTCTCTCAAGCTTGTTTTTTTCTATTTCAATTATTCTTGACTTATTGAAATAGTAGATACCCTCGTATAGAAAAAACATCATCGCGATAATTACACCTGTAGTCAAAAACTCTAAAGTTGCGCTGCTATGTGCAATCTCAGTGAAGTCGCTGAATATATAATGCACAAATGTCCCTACAATAAACTTGACCGAGAAGTACATAATTATACACCAAAACAAGACAAACCCTATTCTCTTTACTGACCATTCGTAATTGGGATAACGCTTATGATATTCTATGATAATTTGTCTAGTTACAACCCAATAAGAAAGCGTAAATAGCAATCCAATCAAGAAACAGGGTAACCCGTTTTCTGAAAAGAAATCTCCTCCAAAAGTCATAAGGGACACAATCACCGCGATAAAAGGCACTCCACCTATCATCAACCACCGGTCTTGAAATCCTAAATATTTTTCTGCTCTTGATTGCATTGGGCTAAAGTAATGACTTTATTAAAACTCCACCTTGTACATAAAGTTAGGAAAGAAGCCTATCTGATAGACATCATTCACTTCATTAGTTGCTCTATTGTAGGACTGTCTGAAGATATTCTGATTGTTTGTCACATTTTGGATATCAAAGTAGAGGGCCTGAGAAAATTTTCTTTTGACATTGTTCAGCTTCACACCAAATTTTAAATCCAATCTGAAGTAAGGATCTTGTTGTAGTGCAAATGTTTGAGACTCATCTAACACTTGTATCTCATTTACTCTAGAAGCTTCTAAATCAACAGGCGTATAATATCGACCACCAGCATTTGTCATCTTTGCATCTAGAGTAAATCTGTGTTGACTCTTGTTACCCCAGCTAAATTCTTTTCCAGCCAATAGATTAAAGACATATTGATTGTTGAATGCCGTATTTCTTTCTATACCATCGCTTCCAGTGTACTTAGAGTCAAATATTGACCCGGTAGCAAGCACATAGTATCCTTGATTGAAGAATTTTTCTATTGTTAATTCTATGCCTTGGTTTCTACCTGTGCCTTCATTAATCAGATTATTTTTGTCAATGCTGAATCCGAAATCCGCACCTTCATTGAGCATAGAGTATGGGGAAGCAAATCTATCGATAGGCACATTAAATAGACCCTGATAATAGACTTCTAACTTGGATCTCCAGTTCTGATTAATTTTAAAATCGTGGCCCAATACAAATTGGTGACTTCTCGTAAAGCCGAGATCTCTATTCGGATATGTTGATACTCCATCAATTTGCATAACAGCTAATTGTATAGGAAGAGGTTGAGTCTGACTGTGCAATCCGTAACCTAGATTAAGGGTGTGCTTTGGGGCAACATTCCAATTTAGCGCAGCTCTGGGCTCTATAGCCACTGCATCATTTAGGTCATAGTAGGTCCCATGTAATCCTAAATTTGCAGTCCAAGAATTATTGAGCCGATATTGTCCTTGTATGAATGGTTGTACAGTCGCAGTTGTTTCATCAAAAACATAGACATCGATCAGGTCAAATATCCCGTCATTATTCGCATCAATTCCAAATTCAGCACTACTTTGGTTAAGATTGACGTTAACTTGCTCATATAATATGCCTCCTCGTAATGTGAGCTGGGGGTTAATCTTTGCATTGTAGATGGATGATACGGTTAATCTACTTTGCTTATCATCTGCTTGCACAAATGGTCTGACTATTTCGTCTGGAGTATCTTGCTGATAGTATCTATCTCTGCTAAATATTACACCATTGGCCGACAAGCCAACAATGGTTCTGAGGTAACTTTTTTCATTTAACAATAAGTTGTGCTTAAGGCCTATTACGCCAAATTGAGATTCTGCAGCAGAGTCCTCATCATCCGCTGCAAAAAGATCATCTGCGTCAACTTCATCATGGAGGAATTCTATATCACTAGTTCCACCAACACCAAATAGAGTGAAGTTCCCAAATTTGGTCTTACCAAAGTCAAGCT
The DNA here is from genome assembly GCA_938041445.1 of uncultured Saprospiraceae bacterium. Lineage (GTDB taxonomy): Bacteria > Bacteroidota > Bacteroidia > Chitinophagales > Saprospiraceae > JAHDHH01. The sequence continues at coordinate 2,036 of CALISO010000003.1, read as the reverse complement.
TAAATGAAAGGTCTGAGTAATTAGGTATCGCATTAGTACCAATGTCCATTCCCAGAGCTTGAGCAATACCAAGAAACGAATATCGATATCCGATGATAAAACTGCTATTGTTCTTCTTGGATATCGGTCCTTCAATCATAGCCTCTAATCCGGTAATAGCACCCACTTGCACCATATACTCCATTTTATCTTTATTCCCATTTCTAAATCCTAGATCGAATACTCCCGAAAGTGCATTGCCATACTCAGCAGGAAAAGCACTGGTGATGAAATCCGAATTCTTAAGAAAATTGGTATTCAAGGCACTGACAGGGCCTCCTGTGGTACCTACTGTACTAAAGTGATTAGGAGATGGAATTGGGATACCCTCAAGTCTCCAGAGCAAACCTGTAGGACTATTCCCTCTAATGACAATATCGTTTCTACTATCATCAGCTGTACTTACCCCAGCGAAGTTCCCTGCCAATCTACCTACATCACTTCTCCCACCAGAGAATCTATTGACCTCTTCCATACTGAATTGTCTAGAAGATACTGTTGCCATATCGTTGATGGATTTGTCTTTGTCTACTGCAGCGGTTATCACTACCTCCTCCAGCTGTACAAGTGACTCTTGCATCTCAATAGTGAGATAGGCTTCCTTCCCTGCTGTAATTTCTACATTTGGAATTGTAAGATCTTCATACCCAAGATAGTTCACTACGAAAGCCTGCCTTCCAATTGGCACTTCTTCAAGAGTGAAATATCCGTCATAGTCAGTAGTGCTACCGATGGGATCAACACTAGATATCAATTGAATGGTAGCACCGATTAGCGGCATTTCAGATTGCTTATCTAGGATAATTCCTCTGACAGTCTGGACTCCATCTTGTCCTATGGCAGAAACAGATAGTCCAATCAAGAAAATCAAAGTGGGGATTATTTTTGTCATGATATGTTTATGTTTATGATACCTCAAATGTGAGGCAAGCATAGACTTAAACCAATACCTTTCCGCTGAACTGTAGAATTGGATAGTTGAATTGTAATGTAGAGGTATGTATGGAGAAGGAAGGTAAAGTGCAATAGAGTTACAGGCAAACAATTACTGTCCAATTGATGCATACCCCGACTTAGAACATACGAAGTGTTGATCTAGTCCAGTAGTGTAAGATATTTCATTGGGTGGCAATTTATTGTTTATCGAAAGTATTAAACTTTTCTTTTACGATAGTTGTCAGATCCACTTTCTACCTTTATATGGATTCCTCAAATGAGACAAAATCAACTGCCAGTGAACTTCAATACCTCCTACCTCCAGACTCAAAGGACTGCCAGATATGTCAACTACGGCAATTTATCAGAGAAGACTAAGTACTTTTGGTTTTGCCTTCATGGGTCACATATGCAATGTGAGCAGGTGATGTATAAGTTCAGAGACTTTAATCCTGACGAACACTTAGTTGTAGTGCCAGAAGCACTCAATCGATTCTACGCAAATGGTGAATTTGGTGGTGACGTCGTTGCATCTTGGATGACATCTAGAGATCGACTTTATGAGATTGCAGATTTTTCTGAGTATTTATCCCATTTGTATAATAGCTATCAAAACCGATTGCCTTCATTTTGTAAGAAAATTGTTTTGGGATTTTCACAAGGTGGAACTACTGCATTTCGATGGCTACATAAAAAGCATCTGGATATAGATATCTTACTCGCATACTCTTGTTGGATTCCTGAAGACATTGATTTACAGGAATCATCTACAATACTCAATGACCTAGATCTAGTCTACACATATGGAAGACAAGATGCCTTTCTTACTGAAGATCGTATTGGCAAGGTATCCGAGATAATCAAGCAGAATCAACTAGATATCAATATCATTCCATATGAAGGACAACATAAGATTGATCGGAAGCATCTGAAGGAGTTGTGCAAGCTTTGGATTCAGTAATTCACTTGAAATTGTATCTTAGTCATCTAAGTCAATACAATTTGATCAAATGAATTTAGCTTTAGCTCCTGTCTTTACTAATGATGCCATCACTTTTGGA
>CALISO010000002.1 GCA_938041445.1 uncultured Saprospiraceae bacterium | reverse complement strand
GCTCCCCAATCAAAACCTTCTACAACCAAAGTATAATTTACATGAGTTGTTTTTTGAATCGGCATTGTCGAAATAGATTTATCATCAGCTACACAACTAACTATAGCAAAACAGGTAAGACTGATCAATAAGAATAGACTTTTCATCTTAAATTATTTTTTGATTTTTGTAACCATCCAGCACCGTCTCATTTCTACATAATGAAAAGGTAAAAATAATACTTCGTAAAATAATAAAAGAAGAAAATGTTTCTCGAAATTTGTTCCCCGAAAAAACAAAGACCTCGTAAACAGTTCGTTTACAAGGTCTTAAGTTTTAAAGTTGTCGGGGCACCAGGATTCGAACCTGGGACCCCCTGCTCCCAAAGCAGGTGCGCTAACCGGACTGCGCTATGCCCCGAAAATAATCAAGAATAATTGTTAAAATTTATTCTTGATTATTTATTCTAACAGCGGTGGAGGCGGGATTCGAACCCGCGGTACCGGTTTCCCAGTACGTCAGTTTAGCAAACTGATGGTTTCAGCCACTCACCCACCTCACCGTTTTGACCACTTAGCGTTTTAAGCGGACGGCAAAGATACTATTTACATATTGACAATTCCAACGACCTTTTCAATTTAATTTTAATTCATTGATATGAGAAGAGAATTTCTTACCTTCGGAGTAAGATCCTTTTAAATTTGGTTATTGTCTCACCAACCATGAGAACCTTATAGTAACCAATGAATCAAGGGCTCCTCTAACCAAGGAGCCCGCTTTTATTTGATTCGATATGTGAGATTACAAATCTAGATTACTCCTAGATCCTTCCCCACTTTTGTAAATGCTGCGATTGCTTTTTCGATGTGATGTGACTCGTGAGCTGCAGATAGTTGTACCCTGATACGAGCTTGGCCTTTTGGTACCACTGGATAGTAGAATCCAATAACATAAATACCTTCTGCTAATAATGCCTCTGCAAATCGTTGTGACAATGGCGCATCATACAGCATCACTGGTATGATAGGATGCTCTCCTGGTACTAAATCAAAGCCTACAGCAGTCATTCCTTTTCTAAATTGTTGGGCATTTTGCTCTAGCTTATCTCTCAATGCCGTAGAACCTTCTAAAACGTCGAGTACTGCAATAGAGGCTCCCACTATACTTGGTGCAAGCGTGTTGGAGAATAAGTATGGTCTTGATCGTTGTCTGAGCATCGCTACTACCTCCTTGCTTGATGCAGTAAATCCACCTGAGGCACCTCCAAGCGCCTTTCCAAATGTCCCAGTAACGATATCTACCCTATCCATCACTCCGTTATGTTCACCACTGCCTCTTCCAGTACTCCCTGTAAATCCCGTAGCGTGACAATCATCAACCATTACCATTGCCTCATATTTATCGGCTAAGTCACACACTCCTTTAAGGTTTGCAATGATCCCATCCATAGAGAACACGCCATCAGTTGCAATCATTATGCGTCTTGCACCTGATTCCTTTGCCTCTTTAAGCTTTGCTTCCAGGTCTGTCATATCATTATTAGCATACCTGAAGCGTTTTGCTTTACAGAGTCTGATGCCATCTATAATTGAGGCATGATTGAGACTATCAGATACGATGGCGTCTTCAGCAGTCAACAATGGTTCAAATAATCCACCATTTGCATCAAATGCTGCCGCATATAGGATAGCATCTTCTTGACCGACAAACTTGGCGATCTTTTGCTCCAGCTCTTTGTGGATATCTTGAGTTCCACATATAAATCTTACTGAAGACATTCCAAATCCATGCGAGTCAATTGAACTCTTTGCAGCATTAATCACATCTGGATGCGAAGACAATCCAAGATAATTATTGGCACAGAAGTTTATCACCTCATCACCCGATGTTGTAGTAATATCAGCGGCCTGGGGTGTAGTTATGATCCTCTCTTCTTTAAAAAGTCCAGCCTCTCTAATATCGGCTAGTTCTTTAGCTAGTTGTGCATTTACATCAGTAATCATGAATATTTGGGTTTTAGTTTGTCTAACATTATTTCTGTCATTTTCTTTAGGTCGAACCTTGGTTGCCAACCCCACTCTTCTCTTGCTCGTGTATCATCTATTGACTCTGACCAACTATCAGCAATGGCTTGACGAAAGTCGGGTTTATAGTTTATCGTAAAGTCAGGCAATGCCGTTTTAATGGATTCAGCTAATTGTGCTGGAGTGAATGACATTGCCGATAAGTTATAACTATATCTAGTCTTGATAGAGTCAATCGGCGCTTGCATCAATTCTATAGTAGCCCTGATTGCGTCGTCTATAAACATCATTGGAAGAGCAGTCTCTGGACCTAGAAAACACTCATAAGTCCCATTTTTCAATGCTTCGTGATATATTTCAACTGCATAATCTGTCGTGCCACCACTCGGCATTGATTGATAACTGATTATTCCTGGGTACCTAACTGATCTGACATCAAGGCCATAGCGTTTGTAGTAGTAATTGCACCACAACTCACCAGTTGTCTTACTTATGCCGTATACAGTTTCTGGAAGGAGTGGGACATCTTGAGGTGTGTTGACCTGAGGCGTGGTCTGACCAAATACTGCTATAGTACTTGGGAAGAATAGCTTTTGCACCTCCATTTCTTTGCTCATTTCTAATAGATCAAGCAAGGCATTCAGATTTACATTCCAAGTTTTCATTGGATTTCCCTCACCACTAGCAGACAGAATAGCTGCCATATGATAGACTTCAGTGATATTGTAGTCGTGAATTGTCTCTTTGAATCTGTCTTTATTAAGAATGTCTAAGAAAATGGAATTGGGATCATTATTATCATCAGGAAAGTTGAGATCACTAGCGATAACAGAGCCCTCACCATATATTTCTCTTAATGAATTGGTCAATACTCTCCCCAATTGACCATTGGCACCAGTGACTAGGATTGTTTTCTGACTCATAAGGTAGTAAATACGTTGATTGATCTATTGACAAATGTAAGAATAGTAATACACCTGACGTAGATAAACTCAAATGGGATAAAATGATTATAAATTCTTACAATTCAGGCAGATAATTCAAGACTAGATTTGTAATTATCATTGATAATACTGTATCTTTGCACTCCGAATACAAAACGTTCTTTAACATGCAAGGTTTGGAGCACTTTTCTATACAGCTTAAAAGCTTGAAAAATGGTGCTCATCATTATCATTTTCAAGTAGGCAATTCTTTCTTTGAAACATTGGAAAGCCAAACAATCAAAGACGCCAACTATGACATTGAAGTTGATCTTGAAAGAGAAAACAAAAGTATAGATATTGTCATCAAAGGTTCAGGAAAAATCCAGACCATTTGTGACAGATGTACTGCAAGTATTTCTCTCCCAGTAACATTTACCTCGCGGGTATATGCACAGATCAATGACAACCCAAATGTAGATGACTTAGAGACTTATTATTTTGACGAGAAAGCGCCTATTTTAGATTTAGCTCCTATCGTCTACAATGAGATATCACTGCATCTACCTCTGGTCAATATCTATGACTGTGAAGAAGAAGAACCTTTACCATGTGACACAGCTACTCTCGACAGATTGGATATCGAAGAAGATACTCCCGATCCTGAATCAGAAAGCTCGTCACCGTGGGATGCATTGAACGATATGAATTTTTTAAATTGATTGATCGCTACGGTTAGATAAACAAATATTTAGCTGCAGCTATAAATATAAATAGTTAAATACTACCAGTTATGGCACATCCAAAGAGTAGGATATCAAAGCAAAGAAAGAGAAAAAGACGTACTCATGTAAAGGCTAAGGCACCACATGTAATGGTATGTCAGAAGACAGGTGAACCGCACCTTTATCACAGAGCATACTACCACAATGGGGCTCTATATTATAAAGGTCAAGTGTTAGTTGAAGCACCTGAGGACGAGGATTTTGAGTAAGCAATAGTTTACTCTCTCGTAAGTAAAAAATATATATTTAGAGTCTTCTCATCTTTCATAGTTTGAGAAGACTTTTTTAGTTTGTCATCAGACAGTATAACCACATTTTCATTATGGCATCAAAGACAATTTTAAACACAGATAAAGCACCAAGTCCTGTAGGACCATACAATCAATCCATTCTAGCTAACGGAACATTGTATATCTCGGGTCAGATCGCAATCGACCCATCTACTGGAGAATTAGTCACTGACGATATAGAAACCGAGACACATCAGGTATTTAAAAATCTTAAGTCGATATTAGACAATGCCAGTATGACATTTGACCAGATCGTGAAGTGTAGTGTCTTTGTCGCTGATATGGAAATGTATAGTAGAATCAATGCTGTATATGCAACGTACTTTGATGAAGCTACTGCTCCTGCTAGAGAACTAGTGGAAGTTGCAAATTTACCTAAGTACGTTAATGTGGAGATATCTGCAATCGCTGTCCTATAAAGAAATACTATATGAGTGAAACAAGAAAAAAAGTACTCTCGTGTATTCAACCCACAGGAGAGATGCACTTTGGTAATTACTTCGGAGCAGTCAAGAATTGGGTTGCATTGCAAGAACAGCACGATTGCGTCTACGGTATCGTAGACTACCATGCTATGACAATGCCCTACTCCCCAAAAAAACTTAGGGAAAATGTATGGGGAATCATATTTAACCTTATCGCAACGGGAGTAGAACCAAATAATCTATTTATCCAATCGCTGGTGCCGGAACATACAGAACTTGGATGGATATTCAATTGCTATTGCTCATATGGCCACCTATCAAGAATGACACAATTCAAGGATAAGAGTAAGCAAAATGATGATGCAGGCAAAGATTCTTATATCTCTGCAGGACTATTTGGCTATCCAGTCCTCCAGGCTGCGGATATCCTTATATACAATGCTGACTATGTACCTGTTGGTAAAGATCAAGATCAACACCTCGAACTATCGCGAGCTATTGCTCAAAGGTTTAACCATGCTGTCGGTAAGGAGTACTTTGTAATGCCTGAGACATTACATACTGAGACCCCAAAGATAATGTCGACTGCCGATCCTACCCGTAAAATGAGTAAAAGTGCTGGCGACAAGCACTGCATAGGCGTATTCGCAGATGAAGCTCGTATCCGTAAGCAAATTAAGTCAGCAGTAACAGATACTGGTGATACAGCTGAAGGTGAGATGAGTGCAGGTATTGAAAATTTATTTAGATTGATAAAAGCCTCTGGCAATAATACCAATGCATATGAATCACTCCAAAAGGAATTTAAAGCAGGCACCCTTAAGTATGTCGATCTCAAAGAAGTGGCAGCAGATTCATTAGTCAAGTTATCAGCCGGCTTCACAGAAAAGAAATTAGAACTTCTAGAAGACAAAAGAGCTGTCAAAGATCAAATCAAACAATCTTCTGCTGCAATTAGAGAACGAGCTCAACAAACTCTCAAAGAAGTTAAGGAATTGGCGGGATTACTCAATGTCAAATATTAGAAGATGAAAATATTTTGTGTAGGCAGAAACTACAAGGCACATGCAGCAGAGATGGGCAGTGACGTTCCGACCAAGCCTGTCATATTTATGAAGCCTCCGACAGCACTTACGTCTGACGAAAAGCCATACTACATTCCAACTTGGACTAATGATCTTCAGCACGAAGTAGAAATCGTAGTAAAGATTAAGAAGAACGGAAAGTCTGTGCATCCAGACTTTGCATCTGATTACTATGACTCTATAGGATTGGGAATTGATTTCACTGCTCGTGATCTCCAAGCAGATTGCAAGGAGAATCGATTGCCATGGGAGATTAGTAAAGCATTTGATAACTCAGCTCTGTTAAGTAAAGAGTTTATCCCACTGAGCAACTTTATTGAAGAAGGTTCGGCATTCCGAATAGAGAAAAATGGTGAGATAGCACAACAAGCAGATACAAGTATGATGGTCTTCACTATCAATGAATTGATCGTTTATATCTCACAATATTTCACTCTCCAAAAAGGTGATCTAATCTATACTGGCACACCAAAAGGTGTCAGTAAAATATTACCTGGACACAAGTATGAAGGCTTTATCAATAATCACAAAATGTTCTCGCTTGAGGTGAAATAACATCAGACATACAAATAGTGTAAATATCCTCTATATTTGCACTTTTACAGATCTACATTTTAACAATAAAAGACATAGTACATGCCATATTTATTTACATCCGAATCAGTATCAGAAGGGCATCCAGACAAAGTAGCTGACCAAATTTCTGATTCTTTAGTTGATCATTTTTTAGCTTTTGATTCTAGTTCAAAAGTTGCTTGCGAAACCCTTGTTACTACCGGTCAAGTTGTACTTGCGGGAGAGGTGAAATCTAAAGCCTACTTAGATGTTCAAGACATTGCAAGAAGCGTAGTTAATAAGATTGGCTACACGAAGTCTGAATATATGTTTGATGGTAATAGTTGTGGTGTATTCTCATCTATCCATGAGCAATCACCAGATATCAACCAAGGTGTTGATAGAAAAAAGAAGGAACAACAAGGAGCAGGAGATCAGGGAATGATGTTCGGCTATGCAACAAACGAAACGAAGAACTATATGCCTCTTGCATTAGATCTATCTCACAAGATTCTTCAGGAACTTGCTATAGTGAGAAAGGCTGGCAAGAAAATGACTTACCTAAGACCAGATAGCAAATCACAAGTCACTATTGAATATGATGACAATAACAACCCTATCAGAATAGATAGCATCGTAGTCTCTACTCAACATGATGACTTTGCAGAAGAAAAAGCGATGCTTTCTCAGATTAAAGATGATGTGAAATCAATCATCGTACCTGCTGTAAAAAAGCAGTTGCCAGCAAAAATAAAAAAATTATTTACTGACAAGATCACGTACCACATCAACCCGACAGGAAAATTCGTAATCGGGGGTCCTCACGGTGATACAGGATTGACTGGAAGAAAAATTATCGTTGATACATACGGCGGTAAAGGAGCCCACGGTGGTGGTGCTTTCTCTGGAAAAGATCCAAGTAAAGTAGACAGATCAGCAGCATATGCAACTAGACACATTGCTAAAAATATGGTAGCAGCTGGACTTTGTGATGAAGTACTTGTACAAGTTTCTTATGCTATCGGAGTTGCAAAACCAACTAACATCTATATCAACACGTATGGTAGTGCAAAAGTAGATATGGCAGATGGTAAAATAGCTAAGAAAATCTATAGCATATTTGATATGACTCCTTATGGAATTGAAACGAGATTGAAGCTAAGAAAGCCTATTTACTCTGAGACAGCTGCATATGGTCATATGGGTAGACCATCTGAGAAGAAAAGAGTAACATTCAAGGATGGATCTGGTAAGGAAAAAAGCCTAAATGTTGAAACATTCACTTGGGAAAAACTTGACTACGTGAACAAGATTAAGAAAGCATTTACCCTTTCATAGATTTAATATAAAAAACAACAAATCTCAATCATGACTGATTGGTGATATTGTTATCAAATGGCTTATAAGTTTAAAACTTGTAAGCCATTTTTCATTTACACAAAGACATTTGAAAAGCATTGAAATATTTCTGATAGTACAAAGCAAGGTCAATTTAAATTGACGACGTATTGTAAGGTATCCCAGACACTATATCAATATATCGAAGTGCAGACTACAAGTATAACTCTAGCCAATCTAATATGGTCTCTGCGAGTCGGATAGGTTCATTAATCATAGGAGAGTGCCCAGAATCTTCTAGTATAACAAATGACTTCTGACTTTCTGGAGTAGAGATCGAATCCATTACATATTGACCTTGTAATGGTGCTGTACGAACATCCCAAAACCCATAAATATTAAGTGTTGGTAAGGTAATGTTAGAGATATTGGCATCCATAAATGGGTCAAAATCAAACATATCTTGCTGAATCAAATCTGCATCTCTAAAATCATTTCCTGCAGCTATAAAAGGCTGATAATTATTAAAGTATATCGCTCCAAAGGCTGAATCAGAATTATTATTAATTCTATCCGAATCAAATATCAGTAACTCAGCCTCCCCTACTATCCTGAATGGTTCATTTTGACTCTCAAAGTCGTAAGGAAAGATATTCCTGTCTAACTCTGCCCTTGCTTGATTCTTAATAGAAGACCATCTAGATGCAAGCTCTCCTTCTTGAATTTGTTGGTCGGCTAGATCTATGATATACTGCATATCGTCCTTAAGAAAATTGGTGCGATGTATTGCTCCATCAATATTTATCCAAGTAACTACTCTACTGGCCCTTATGGGATCTAATAAATAAGCCCCAGATAAAAATCCACCCCAACTGTGTCCCATCAGAGCAATTTGAATATCGTTGCCATATCGCAAATATAAGAGGTTAATCACTTGATCTAAGTCGTCGATATGTTGGACTACAGTATTTAGTGTCGCATCATAATCACCTCTGGAAATCCCTGCATATCTCTGATCATAATAGACCATCGCATATTCACTCTCTATTTCGTCAGTAAATGTCTTAGTAAATGAGTTGAACTCTTGAGCAGAGCCTCCTGGACCTCCATGAAGTAATATACAGAATACCTTAGACGCTGTGTTGCCATCCACTGTGATTGGCAAATCTGCTCCCTTATGTGACAGCCAAAGCTGATGTCTGACATCTTCATCGAAGATATTATTGTTAGCTCCACATGCTATAAGGAACAGAATAAAAAATGCTACCGATATCCTGTTAATTCCTTTCATCATCCTTAGTCATTTTTTGGAATGGAAGTCGACAACCTAGATTGATAAAAAGTAGATTCGTCCTTAAGTCATCAGGAGTTCTTTCCTTATTGTAATCAAATCCAAGATGGAATTCTCTACCAGTCAACTTAGATTTAATACCTAATGAAAGCCCGATACCAATCACAAATGCATTATCACCGGCGAACTTAACTTCTTCAATACTACCATCTGATTTAGTCTCATAAATGTCACCAATATATTGATATCGGAGTAGACCCATTTGGCCATAGATTTCATAAAAACAAATAAGATTTCGGAATTCTAAGAATTCTGACTTACTGACAATCTGTGGTAGGACAACAAAATTATTGGTATAATATGGTCGAAAGAAATAACCGATCGTTGGACGAAAAATGAGTGTCTGCTTGGATCTCCATCTATATCGAGTCGCGAGTCTGATGTTAGCATCTATTCTCACTCCAGGATGAAGACCTAACTCCCCGGCATAAGAAAGACCAATTCCTTCGAATCGAGTATTTGTACTCTCATCCTGTGCTAACAAACTAGAAGTAAGGTTACAGATCCCAAAAACAACAAACAGTAGAATAATTCTCGTCATATATAAAGATATGAAAAACCACCAATCACATTGAGGTGCTAATTAATAATAGTATATAAAAAAAGCCCCTGCTCAGTGAGAGCAGAGGCCTTCTATATTTCAAAGACTAATTATTGAGTCCTTAGGTATTCAGATTACTTTACACCTAAAGCTTTCAATGTTTCATAGTCAAGGTTTCCAATTGGAAGGTTATTATCCTTCTGGAACTTAACAAGAGCAGCTTTAGTAGCAGGACCGAATGCATTATCTGCAGTTCCTACGTTATATCCTCTTGCGTTCAATTGTACTTGTACTTGTCTTACGATATCATCGTAATTTTGAGCATTTCCACACACAACTTCTTTCCACTCAGTAAATCCACCTTGAGATTCTAATACTCTCTTAGAAACTGTTTGGTATTGAGCAGGTACTTCTACACTTCTTGTAGACGCCGGAGTTACAAGTCTTTGGTAAGATCTTGTTCCATATTGTGCAGGAATCTCATTAGATGTAGTAGTCGCAGGACTAGCTAATCTTTGGTAAGATCTTGTTCCATACTGTGCAGGAATCTCTGTTGATGTAGTAGTCGCAGGACTAGCTAATCTCTGGTAAGATCTTGTACCGTACTGAGCAGGAACCTCTGTAGATGTAGTAGTTGCTGGTGTAGCTAATCTCTGGTAAGATCTAGACTGGTATTGAGCTGGTACTTCAGTTGAAGTAGTTGTTGCTGGGCTAGCCAATCTTTGGTAAGATCTTGTAGTGTACTTAGCTGGTACTTCAGTTGAAGTAGTCGTAGCAGGACTAGCTAATCTCTGGTAAGATCTTGTTCCATATTGAGCAGGAATCTCTACAGAATTAGTTGTCGCAGGTGTTACTAGTCTTTGGTAAGATCTAGTGCCATACTGTGCAGGGATATCACCCATAGTTGCTCCTGAAGGAGTAACTAATCTTTGGTAAGATCTTGTAGTGTACTCAGTACAATCTCCACCTCCAGTAGAACTTCCAGCAGTAACCATCTCAACTCTTCTGTTCTGAGCTTTTCCGTTTGATGTTGCGTTAGAAGCAATTGGTTGTGACTCTCCTCTACCTTCGTAGCTTAATTGTGAAGAAGAAACACCTTGTGCAACTAGTGCATCGTATACAGCTTTAGCTCTGTTAGAAGATAAAGTTTGGTTAGCAGCATCTGATCCGTCACTATCAGTGTGACCTACAATAGTTGCAGATGCTCCACTTGACTTCAATTGTGATGCTACTCTTGAGATCTCAGCAGAAGAACCACCAGTTAAGATAGCGTTTCCTGATCCGAAGTTTACAGCCAATCTTGTTCCACCTGTGCTTCTTGAACCACATGCAGTCTCAGAAACAGTTGCAGCAGAAACTAATTTTTTCCATGTTCTTGTTTCATATCTAGCTGGTACAGTTGTACTAGTAGTAGTTGCAGGAGCAGACATTGCTTGGTAAGATCTAGTCTTATACTGAGCAGGAATGTTGATAGTCTCTGTACTTGCAGAGTAAATCAATCTCTGTGAAGTCTTAGTACCATACTTAGCAGGAACATCAATAGATGTTGTAGTTGCAGGAGATACTAATCTTTGGTATGATCTTGTTCCGTATACAGCTGGAATCTCTACAGACTCAGTTGTTGCAGGAGTTACCAATCTCTGGTATGATCTTGTTCCGTATTTAGCAGGAATCTCTACAGCTTCCGTAGTAGCAGGAGTTACCAGTCTTTGGTAAGTTCTTGTTCCATACTTAGCTGGGATATCTACAGACTCAGTCGTAGCAGGAGTAACTAATTTTTGGTATGATCTTGTTCCGTATACAGCTGGAATCTCTACAGACTCAGTTGTTGCAGGAGTTACCAATCTCTGGTATGATCTTGTTCCGTATTTAGCAGGTACTTCATTAGAAGTTGTAGATGCAGGTGTTACTAGTCTTTGGTAAGTTCTAGTTTTGTACTGTGCAGGTACATCAACAGTTCTGATACAATCTTCACCGCTTTCAGTATATCCAGCAGCACAAGCTTCTCTTACTTTCTTAGTAACAGTTCTGTACTGAGCAGGAGTCTCAACAAGACACCATACTAAACAATCGTTAGGATCAGCAGAAAGACAGTTTTTGTCAGCTTTCTTCTTAACCCACTTCTGAGATGCAGGTGCAGTCTCAATTTGCTCTGTTTGAGTAGAATACTTTGCAGGGATCTTCTCAATTTTAGAACCAGCAGCTTTAACAAGTACTTCTTCTGATACTGTCTCATACGTTGCAGGTACTACAGCAAGTGTAGAATATCCTTCTTTCTCTAATACTTCTTCAGTAATAGTCTCATAAGTTGCAGGCACTACTCTGATAGTAGAACTAGCTTCTTTTTCTAATACTTCTTCAGTAACAGTTTCATAAACTGCAGGTACTACTCTGATAGTAGAGCTTGCTTCTTTTTCTAGTACCTCTTCAGTAATAGTCTCATATTGCGCAGGTACTATTCTGATAGTAGAACTTGCTTCTTTCTCTAATACTTCTTCAGTAATAGTCTCATACTGTGCAGGTACTACCTGTAGAGTAGAATATCCTTCTTTCTCTAATACTTGCTCTGTAACAGTAGCGTATACATTACCATTGTTATCCTTTGAAAGTGAAGTACCTGGTGCTAAACTTTTAATCGCATTGATTTCCTCTGATGTAAAAGTTTTAGTGTAGTATCCTGATCCAGTTCTTCCACTTCCTCCACCTGCACAAGAATTGATACAAGCAGATCTTGAAGAGTAAGTTCCTCCTGATCCTGCATTCTTACAATTACCTGATACACAGTTATATGTAGCTCCAGCCACATCAGCATCGTGGTTTCCACCGAAAGATGAACCTCCTCCAGCAACAACTCTTCCGCTTCCGTCAACAGTAAGAGTATTTCTTCCACTGTTAGCCATATCCAGAAGTGCATTAAGATCAGTAGTTGATCCTACAACTCTTGTTTCAGTATATCCTTCTTTTACAAGAACCTCTTCAGTGATAGTCTCATATTGTGCAGGCACAACAGTAAGTACTTCGTAAGCATCTTGTACAAGAACTTGCTCAGTCATTGTTTCAAATCTAGCTGGTGCAACAGATAATCCTGGTGCATTTACCTTAGCAATTACTTGCTCACTTACTGTTTCAAACTGTGCAGAAGTAGTCGCAACAGTTTTTCCAGCATCTCTAGTCAATACCTCTTCAGTGATTGTCTCGAATTGAGCTGGCACAACAGATAATGTACTTGAAGCTTCTTTAGTAAGTACTTCTTCAGTAATCGTTTCGTACTGTGCAGGCACTACTGCTAATACAGATGAAGCTTCTTTTACAAGAACCTCTTCTGAAATAGTCTCGTACTGTGCAGGTACTACTGCTAATACAGTTGAAGCTTCTTTTACAAGAACTTCTTCTGTAATAGTCTCGTACTGTGCAGGTACTACTGCAAGTGTAGATGACGCTTCTTTCTTCAATACCTCCTCAGAGATAGTTTCGAATTGCGCAGGTACAACTGCAAGTGTAGAAGATGCCTCTTTTGTCAAGACTTCTTCAGTAATTGTTTCGTACTGTTCAGGTACGATCTCAGTTCTAGTAGATGCTGCTTGAGTTTGAATCTGCTCTGTCACAGTAGTGTAAGTATCTTGGATAAGACACTTTGCGTAACACTTTCCTGGTTCAGAAGGCATACCTGGCTCAGGCTGTGCAATAGCGACGAATGCCGCAAAAACTAGTAACGATGTCAATATCGTGTTAAGTTTCTTCATGATAAAAAATGGTTTTATGAATAAATATTTAAGTTTCCAAAGTATAATAAGCCGCGAAAGTACTCAATTAAACCCTAGGAAAGCAAACATAAAATGCTCTTTCCATAGAATTAATATTAAGCGTCTTTAACATATGTGAAATTGGAACCACTGATTTCGTCTTTTTCAGTATTTCAATTTCTTCTAAGCTTCCGTAGGTCAGGTTCTGGACAGTACCAGATTTAACAAAATGATTGGTTTGGTCAAATGTTAAACCTAACTTAACAGCGACTTTGTGACGGATATCCGCAACAAGGTCACTCGAAATTTCTTTTTCTTCAATAATGATAGAAAACAAATCTCTATCAAGGATCGAGGTTGAAAGATATGATAGCATATCGTCAGCACTTTGTCGCTCATCTTTCAACACCACAAAAATATCGATATCATCTAGAAGTAGGTAAGACTTTAGCACTTCTTTTCTGTTGATTGCCTCTTTTTTTGGCAATCTTAACAGTTTTAGCAGCCGATTATCGATTTTTGCGTCATTGAGGTAGACTTCTTGATATCTATGGAGAAAACTTTTGAGCATCTCATCGAGCAAAATAACAACCTTGTGCAAGTACACTTGCATATACATATACCTCCTCGCAAGTATAAACTTCTCTACACTGTAAAGCCCTTTATCTTCAATGACTAGTCTTCCATCATAGACATTCATCATTGCAATGATCCTGTCAAATCCAACCTTACCCTCTACAACTCCAGTATAGTAGCTATCTCTATTAAGGTAATCCAATCGATCTACATCTAATTGACTTGAAATCATCTGATGGAGAAATGGTTTAGGATACTTGTTAGTAAATATGTCAATAGCAACATTCAATTTACCTCCGAGTTCTTCATTAAGCATCTCCATAATCTCAAGAGAAATCTGTTCATGAGATTGATCAAGGAATCCATGCTCTAGTACATGACTGAATGGACCATGGCCAATATCATGCATCAATGCTGCTAAGACTACTCCCTCATGCTCATCATCCGTTATCTCTACTCCTTTGCTGATAAGATTCTTGACCAGACGGTCAGCTAAGTGAGCTACGCCTAGAGCATGATGAAATCGGCTGTGAGTAGCTCCAGTATAGACATAACTTGAGAGCCCAAGTTGCCTTATTCTCCTTAATCTTTGGAAGTAAGGATGATCGATTATCGTATAGATCGAGTCAAAGGTGAACCAAACCAATCCATAGAGTGGATCATTAAATATTTTTCGCTTTCGTTGCATAGAGGTAATATTCAGCAATCAGCAATCGTTCTGCTTTTTTACTTGGTGTAAAGGTAGCACTTCTTATAGGGAGTAAGTCTGATCCCAAGAATGTTAATTCCTTAATTTTAGATTGTTTAAAACGAAATATGAGTAACATCCACATCCTCTGGGCAGATGACGAAATAGAATTACTCAAGCCTCAATTATTCTTTCTTGAAAAGAAAGGCTATCAAGTCACGACAGTCTCCAATGGACACGACGCTATAGAGATCTTGGAAGCTGACAACTCAATTGATATCGTATTTTTAGATGAATCTATGCCAGGATTAACTGGGCTAGAGACCTTAGAAAAGATCAAGGACTTTAGGTCACTACTACCCGTTGTGATGATTACTAAGAATGAAGCAGAAAATTTGATGGATACGGCTATCGGAAGTGAGATAGATGATTTCTTAATCAAGCCGGTCAACCCAAATCAAATTCTGCTATCTCTAAAAAAAATTGTCGACAACAAACGTCTGATAAGTGAAAAAACTGCTATGGATTACCAGCAGGAATTCAGGCAGTTGAGCATGGACATAAATAGTAATCTGAACTATGAAGAATGGGTTGATGTCTATAAGCGCATCATTTCATGGGAACTGAAGTTAGACACCTCTGATAATGATAGTTTGTTTGAGATACTCAGTGTCCAGAAACAAGAGGCAAATAAGGAATTTGTCAAGTACATAGATAATGTATACCCAGACTGGATGGATGGATCAGGACCTACACTTAGTCATACCCTATTTAAAGATAAAGTACTCAGCCTTATTAATGATACTAAGCCTACAGTCTTCCTACTCTTAGATAACCTACGATTTGATCAGTGGAAGATTCTTGAGCCAGTAATCTCAGAATTATACAAGGTGGATGACGAAGATTATTTCTATTCAATTTTGCCTACGAGCACACAGTATAGCCGTAACGCGATATTCGCAGGACTCACACCTGAAGATATCTCTAAAAGACACGTTGACAAGTGGGTTTATGATCATGAAAAAGGAGGTAAGAATATGCATGAAGCCTTCTTTATAGAAGAGCAATTAGAGCGGACGATTCAACGACCGTGCAAGACTCAATATATAAAGGTGACGAATACGCATACGGCGAAGGAGATGAATGATAAGATCCATAATATTGCCAACTATGACTTAACGGTGATTGTCTACAACTTTATCGATATGCTCTCTCATGCACGTACAGAGATGGCTGTGCTCAAGGAGCTAGCTCCAGATGAAAAAGCTTACCGTTCTCTGACTAAATCATGGTTTGAAAATTCACCACTTTGGGCAGCATTACAAAGCCTAGCTGAAAAAGACCACAAGCTCGTTATAACTACTGATCATGGAACTATCAGAGTCAATAATGCTTCAAAAGTCATTGGAGATAAAGAGACGACTACTAACCTTAGATACAAGGTTGGCAAAAACCTACGCTATCAAAAAAGTGATGTCGCAGCATTCAAAGATCCAAGTAAAATTGGTCTACCAAGTCCAAATATTAGTTCCACTTTTATCTTTGCAAAAGAAGACCGATATTTCGTCTACCCGAACAACTACAATTACTATCTAAATATGTACTCAGATACCTTCCAACATGGGGGATTATCCCTGGAAGAAATGATCTGTCCATTTGTCCTATTGAGTCCTAGAAAAGCATAGAGAATTGAGCTCTGTTATCCCATTAATATGTGACAAAATATTGGCCACATTCTGGGTGGTGTTCGATGAAGTCGTCGAAGGTAGGCTTATTTAAAATAAACGGGATTTTTGCACCGAATATTCCCTCTTGTTTCAGGATGATCTTTAACACTAATATTACTCCAAAATCCAGCTCTTCAATCGTCTCAATATCCTCAAGTAAATAGCGGTAAGTTTTGAAGTAGTTAGATACATAAATGTGTTGCTGGTCCGCATCTACTCGCTTGAGCCTCATCACTGTACGAATAAATATTAGCAAGAAAAACACATAACCTCCCAGTACTGAAAACCTCACCGAATTATTCCCCAAGAACGGATTATCCTGTGGCTCAATAAGGAACAAACCAACAGTAATTGTCCCGAAAAAAACAATCCAAAACGTAGGAAGAAAAATCTTTAAAAACAACGTCAAATTACTCGACAATCTATACTGCTTCATCTTCATCTGGATGGTATTTGGCTCGTGTACGTTTGGCAATCAAGATGCTAATTTCATATAGGATAAATACTGGGATTCCAATAAGAAATTGTGTCAGCACATCTGGTGGTGTAATTACAGCGGCAAGTATCAAAATGACGACCATTGCATGCCGGCGATACTTCTTCATCATTGTATGAGTTATTAACCCTACCCTAGCAAGAAAATAGACTAGTATCGGCAACTCAAATACCAATCCTGTAGGTAAGGTAAACATCGTCATATAGTTCACGTAGGAAGCTAAAGTTGGGCTATTAATTGCATCGACTCCCACCTGGTAACCAGCCAAAAATGTAATTGCAAAAGGTGCAATTACAAAGTACCCAAATAGCACACCAGCAAGAAACAATAATGTGCAAAATAAGACTAGCCCTTTAGCCGCATTTTTTTCTTCTTTATATAATCCTGGTTTGACAAATCGCCAGACTTCAAAGAATACTATCGGTGAAGCAAGCACAAAACCTAACCATAGTGAAACCTTGATATGAACAAAGAATTGTTCTCCTAATTGCCTAGTAATCAATTGAAAATCTGGTGGCCCAAAACACGAAAAATCACTTATCCAACAAAAAAGCCTGTAGGTGAAAAAGTCAGAATTCTTAGGAGCAAAAATTATCTCTTCAAATATAAATGTCTTGAATATAAATACGACTGAAGCACATATAATTATACCGATCAATGACCTGATTATATGCCACCTCAGTTCTTCGAGATGATCTAAAAAAGTCATTTCCTTTTCTACAATTTTATCTACTTCTTTGGTCATAATTAAGTGCCTATAGATTTATGGTATAGACAATTCATTTACTAATGTAGCTCGAAGATACATTGGTCTTTTTGTTATCGTATATTTGCAGCGAACAATTTAGAAGTAAGGTGTTGCTTAGACGATAAAACATTTAAGTAATTCCTTCAAGAACTGTAAACCTAGAACTTAATCTCATTTGTCACCAATCATACCCTATATCGGGATATTTGCCGTTAGTTTAGCGGTACTGTTATACGCATCTGACAAGTTTGTAGAGTCAGCTGAAAGACTTGGACTTTCCTTTGGAATATCGCCATTTATCATTGGTGTGACCATCGTAGCATTTGGTACATCCTTGCCAGAATTGGCAACCTCTATAGCAAGTGTACTTGCTGGTAGCTCCGAGATTGTCGTAGGTAATGTAGTAGGTAGTAATATCACCAATGTCCTACTTGTATTAGGTTTAACTATCGTAGTCGGAAAAGAAATCAAACTAGATTTTAATGTAATGGATGCGGATATTCCCCTCCTTTTAATGTCAGCATTTTTACTATACTTTTTCTGTTATGATTTGAAATTCACTGTCATTGAGGCTATAATTTGCCTTGCTGCATTAGTACTCTTTTTGATTCATAGTACCCAAGGGACAGACAGCGATATTGAGGATAGACCTAAGACCAATATGATGGATTTTATCTGGGTTATTCTTAGTGCAATAGGTGTGTTTGCTGGAGCAAACTATACAATAGTTGCAATCGAAAATGTCAGTACAATTATGAATATTAGCCCTGATCTTATTGCATTGACAGTGGTAGCCTTAGGTACGTCATTACCTGAGGTGGTAGTTTGTATTGCGGCGGTTAGGAAGGGTAAACATGCAATTGCAGTAGGTAATGTGCTTGGTTCGAATATTTTTAATACATACGCAGTGATGAGTATTCCAAGATTCTTTGGCGATCTTACCATAACTAATGAAATAGTCACCTTTGGTATTCCGTTTATGATTGTAGTTAGCATTTTGTTTACTGTGATTACGATATCAAACCGAATCAGCCGTATGGAAGGTGCTACACTCCTACTCTTTTATGCATTTTATCTAGTTCAATTGGTCAGCAATAATGCGAATTAATCTATTACTCTGTGTCTTTGTTTCCGCTATAACAGGTGTTACACTTGTAGGTCAGGACCTCAATTACAATTTCAATGGTTGTGTGTTGCAAGACTATAATGGTCTACTAGCTCCAATATCGCCTAATTCTACAGAAGTATGTGGATGTGGTGTGGAAGCAGATGCATTATCGATGGATGGCAATAACATTTACTATGAAATGGACTCTGCCTTCAGAAATCTTGCAGTAGCTGATGAATACACTATCAGATTCTCATTTCTGCCTCAAAATGAGACAAACGTACAGGCGTTATTCTCAGTGATGAAAGATTGTAGTCGTGATTCAATGATATCTATCCAATACATTCCTCAAGAACAACAAGTTGAGGTACTCGTAGGAAGAATTCTTGGAGATTCTTGGACAGCTAGAGGTGATCTTATTCCTGATAGATGCTGGCATGAAGTTGCTATATCTAAGTCTAATAGTATTTATTCATTTTACGTCGATAACGAGTTTGTGGAATCTTTTGACAACATCATTCCTTTTCCCGTGGCACCTGATTCAAAGACATTCTTTGGTTATTCTCCTTGCGTAGATATAGGTACAGACAATGTATTCCAAGGGTTGATTGACAACTTCTATTATACCACAACTGCCCTCTCAAGTCCAGATCTGACGGCACTATCCTTACAACCAGATCAAATCCTTAATAATGATACAACAATCATATTGGGATCATCAATACAAGTGCTTAGCGGCCCAACATGTGGAAGTTTTGCTACTTGGAATCCAACAGATGGATTGAGTGTGCCGGATGAAATCTCGCCTTTAATAACTCCAACAGAATCAACACTTTACACCAGAGAACTTACTCATAATGGGTGTACGACAATTGATCAACTGACGATAAATATTATTGAAGAATCTGAGATCGAGTGCGAAGATCTACTGATGCCAAATGTGTTCACTCCTAATGGTGACAGCATCAATGATGAATATGAAATCGCAAGTAAATTCATCATTGAAGAGATGCAATCGTTTGAGATATTTGATAGATGGGGAGAAAGTATATTTTTCACTTCCAACAAAGACCAAGGTTGGAATGGAGAGTTTAATGGTAGTCCTGCAATGGTGGGAATGTATGTCTATAAAATCAGTTACACTTGCCAATCATCAGAGCATTTCTCAGTTGGAAGTTTCTCTTTAATGCGATAGTTTGATATCCTCTATCTGGTAATCATATCAGATAATATCTATCGTTTCTTTCGAGAAGTTGTCTTTTTAGACACATATAATCATTGGCTATCCCTGATCATCTCTCTCTCTTATGTTTGAAAATTCCAATGGATAACATCAATAAGCTAAGGTAATTAGCTCAAAAACCAGAATTTCATCCTCTATTTTTGTCAAGGATTAACCCAACTCTAAAAAAAACCCTTAGTTTTGGATATAACCATTGAATCATATCCCCATGATATCTAACAAAATCTATACTTATTTAGGCTGTATATTATCAATTTGCTTATTCAGTTGTGGTGGTGATACAAAGTCAGCTAGCTACGAGACTACAGAGGTAGTAACAGAAGCTGTTGCAGATATTGCAGTAACTACAGATTCTATTGAGGCAGCACCTGTTGAAGTAGAAGAGGTTGTAGAAGCTCCTAGTGAGCCTAAAAAAGAGGCACCTCAAATGAGTGATAAAGATAAATTGGAGAATGAAAAATTCAGAATGGCAGAGCTTGAAAGAAGACGACAACTTGCAATGCAAGCTAACCCAGGTTTAATCTTGCCGAAACCTCAACCAGCTAAAGTGGCTGTATCTCCTGCAAAGACCACTACACCAACTAAGAAAGCTGTAACAAAAACTACTACGAACAAGACTACAAAGACTAATACTACTAAAGTCAAATCAACAGCAGCTAGTGAATCTATGGTAGCAACCAAAGAAAAAGTCGTCTCAACTCCAGCACCGAAAAAAACAGAGCCAGCAGTAAGTGCTCCAATAGCAGTCAAAGAAGAACCTAAAGTTGCGCCAGTAGTAAAAAAACCGGCAGCCACAGGTAAGGCTGAAATTACATTTGACAAAGTAAAATTTGCTTTTGATACAATCGTAGAAGGAGACATTATCAATCACAAATTTAGATTTGTAAATACAGGAGAAAGACCAATAGAAATACTCAATGCTAAGGCTTCTTGTGGTTGTACAATGCCGAGCTTTCCGTTCTTAACGATAGAGCCTGGAGATGAAGGTTTTATCGGTGTAACTTACAATAGCAGAACAAAAGAAGGAAAACAAACTCCTGAGATAGAAGTCATAACAAACTATCAAGATGCTCCTTTAATGTTATATCTAGATGGATACGTTAAAGACAAAAAAGAAGAATCTACGGATATGAATACCGAAGATCAAGGTAAATAATCAAATATTCTTTAAAGAAGAAGTTACCGAAGTAACGTAAGATCTCTTGCAAACCTTCTGGTCTCCCCGTCACTGAATGTGACTTCAACGATGTATACGTACACACCTTCTACAGCATCATTAGTTCCAAATCTACCGGTCCATCCAAATTGCCCTGTATCATTGGAATCTACATCTTCTATATGGTACATCTCATTACCCCATCGATCATACACTGAAAGAGAATTGATAACTTCGGCTCCTTGACCAAGGTGTACCATAAATATTCTTTCTGTCTCAGCATCTGGCATAAAGACCGTTGGTAAGAATACATTCCTTACTTCATCTACTGTAATCTGGATCTGATCTATTGCAGTACATCCGTTGATATCAGTAGCCATGACTGATATGACCTGGTCTTGTGTAAATCCTATATTGACTTCTGTGCATTCAATATCAAGACACATTATGGTATCTATGGCCGTCCATACGATTGAATCAATTTGAAAATCACTGAAATAGTCAGCGTCAATTATAGCATCAGAGTCACCAAGTTCAACTGTCATATCTCCTCCAATATCTACACTAGTGATTGATGGCTCAATCACCTCAATGATTGTATCAAACGAACAACCATCTAAATCCCTTACTGTCATATCATAGATTCCGGCAAATAAAACTATGCAAGAATCTATTGGCAGGACAGGTGGTTGATTTTGAATCTGGTAGAAATATGGAGGACCACTTCCTCCACTTGCTATACCCGGCACAAAGCAGATACTATCACCTGCACATTGTACAGTAGGCGGATCAAACAAATTGACAATTAATTCAGGAGCTGATATCACTGTGTGCATTGTAGATGCTGTACAACCTAGAGAATCTGTAACAACAACGGTATAATCACCTTCTTGAAGATTATCAGCAAATGTGGTTAAAGAGACCACATCAGTCCAAGTGTATGTAAAATTGTCTGAAGAACCTGCGCCACCTTCTGCAAAAACAACAACAGTTGCTCCTTCATCACCATTACATCCTACTGACGTAGTCAAGAAATCATCAACAGCTAAGGTCAATGTATCACCAGGAAGATCAAAATCAAATTGAATTTCTTGGGTACAACCGAGATCATCTGATATTGTAACAGTATATAATTGGGGGCAAAGGTCAGATCTTTGCAAACTTTGATTGCCATCTTCCCACATAATATCGTAAGGCACTAATCCTGGATCAGGTGTTCCCCCTTGGACTACTAGGTCAACAAAACCATCACATGCTCCAACACATTCAGGCGGAAGGATAACACTTGCCCCTTGATCAAACCCAAGTGAGTCTGGCCCAGAAATATCAAGCATCAACGTATCCATACAATTGTTATCATCAGATATGATTAATTCAATCATACCAGCTGCCAACCCACTAGCAGTACTTTCAAATACATTACTTTGGTCAAACATTGTACCTGGCCAATCAAAAGTGTACCCATTCGGTGCCGTACCTCCAGTATTATTCACAGTGATGCTACCGTCAGAACTACCAAAGCAAGTAGGAGCAATATTATTGATAATATCTGGAATCCGACGCATAGGCTGATTGAGTATAATATTACTATCCAAACTACATCCCAATTCGTCTCTGACGGTGAATTCAACTAATCCAGCATTAGCTGTCGTCAAGATGAGATCATTAGTCTCATAGCCAACCCACTCTACTTCATAGACACCATTACCACCATTGATATTAAATACCTCAACTATTCCATCATCTCCTTCAAAGCACAAGAGATCTGTACCGGTCACCTCAAAGGTGATATCGTTACCAGATACTAACTCTACAGTATCTCTTGATTCGCATCCAGAGATATCGTTGGTTAATACAAGCTCATATTCGCCTGCGTCTACTTGAGTTGTCAGTCCAATATCATATAGAGTATTTGTCGCAAGATCATTCCATACGATTGTATAGTCTGCAATATCATCGCCTAGAATTGTTGCTTCTAATTCTCCTTGAGTGCTGCCATTACATCCGATACCGGCTATCACATTAATCTCTGCTTCACCAGTACTGACGGCTTGCATTACCTCGACAGTAATAGTTGCTGTACACTCTTCAACATCAGTTACTGTAACATTGTAGATTCCTGGATCAGCAGGATCTAGTGTATTCGTATTATTGACATCGGGAACCCATGTGAATTCATTTCCTCCACTTCCTCCACTAGTGAGTAATATTATCCGACCATTAGATCCTACACATAATGTATTATCTATGACCTGCCCAACTTCTATCTCTAATTCTCCTGGTTCATTGATCACTATGGTAGTATCAAAAGGACACCCTGTATCATCTTCTGTTGCACTTACAAGCCATATACCTCCACAAAGGTCACTTGCTGTGATAGAATTAGCTGTCGTCGTAACATTTGCTGTAAGCCCCATAACAGGATTGGTTACATCATTAAATGTAAATGACCCAGCCTCATTCATCGTGAGAGTAAAAGACCCATCACATTCGCCAAAACATGAGATATCTTCTAAGGGTGCTACAGTAGCTGTATATTCAAATTCTTCTCCTGGTACGTTAATGAGAAATTCAACAGAGCATCCGCGACTGTCTTCTACATCAATCGTATAATCATCTCCCATTAACCCTCCTATAATCTCACCATTTGAACTACCAATAAAAGGGACGTTAAAGATCACTACATCATATGTACCATCGCTAAATGGCGTTCCACCGGTTATATCAAATGAAAAGCCACCTACCCCAGACCCACAAGCATCATTAGCAATAACCATTGCATCCACAATAATTGGCGATACAGTCAAATCATACGCATCGGTTGTCGAGCAACCATTAAGGTCGGAGACTGTCACTGTATATATTCCTGACGTGAGTGTTGTAATCTCATTAGTAAATTGGCCATTTGACCACTCGTATTCGTAACCAAAGATCCCAAAAGTTTCTCCTCCTTGCCCTACAACTTCAAGATTTCCATTTGTAGAGTTAGCACAAAATGGAGCTGAGCTACTCACTAGATCAATTGTCAATGGATCTTTATTTTCAATATCTACTGTAGTCATATAGGTATCTCCTATATTATCCATTACTATGATAGTATACGTATCTGGAGATAATCCTCCAATGACAGCTTGATCGCCTATAGCAATATTTCCACTCATTGCTCCTGGATTAACCGAATATGTATATGGACCAGTCCCTTGAACTGGAGTAATTGTTATGGAACCAGAATTACCCAACGTATGACACTGATCAACTTGCGCATATAAGTCTGGACATTTAACCTCAAAAACACCGAGGCTGTGAGTAGGATAATTAAATAAACATCCTGGATCATTAGGAATGTTAGGATCACTAGCATATTGTATCTGAGGTTCACCAATATTAAATCCACCTATCATCTGAATGTCCGTCACATCGCCACATTCACCTTCAGCATCAAAACAAATCTCCAAAATAGCTGCACCATCTGGTTGACTAATCGTGGTATTGAACTGAGACCAAATAATGAATGCTAAGCCATCACCATTCTGTGTATCATTGATAATGATTGGTTCGCCCAAGGCTCCTAACTCAGTAATGGATGCTAATCCTAATATATTGGGGTTCCAAGACAAAATATATTGAAATGATGCCACATTGACAAAGTCGTTAACCGTAACAT
Organism: uncultured Saprospiraceae bacterium; assembly: GCA_938041445.1. GTDB lineage: Bacteria > Bacteroidota > Bacteroidia > Chitinophagales > Saprospiraceae > JAHDHH01. The sequence continues at coordinate 27,794 of CALISO010000002.1, read as the reverse complement.
TAACACAAAAATTTGAAGAACCTTCATTTAAACATTGATCACCTATAGAGAATTCAGGTACATTCTCAAACCCCACACATTCAGGGTTAATGAACTGAGAAATAGATATACCTTTAAATATCAATAGAATACATATAGTAAAAATATATCGCATGTAGTTACAGATATGTTCTTGGTGTTTGGCGTAATTAATTGTGATGCAAAGTTAACGGGATTTAGATATTGCTCCACGTATTTTTAAACGAATAAGTAGATAAAATGATACACGATACGACCAATATGTTTTGAATAGCCAGTCGTCTGATACATTCTATTTAAAAATGAAAACCCTTGACATTTGCAGCTACACAATATACTCTGATTACACCCAATTTGCTGCTTGACTCATTGATGAAATTCTTTAATTAAATACAATTTGGGTATTTACCATTATAAGAAACCTAATACACACTACCTTGTTATACTCTAAAGGGGTTTTACAGATGAGTTATAGAAATTCATATCTTAATATTGCATGCGTAGAGTATTACAATACCTTACCGTTTATCTATGGCTTAGATAATTTGATTCCATCCACGATTAACTTTAAACTGAAGCTAGGCCCACCGTCATTATGTACTCAGATGTATCTCAATGCTGAAGTGGACGTGGCTTTAGTTCCGATAGGTGGACTGAACACACTTCCTCAGGATTATCGGATACTAGAGAATACTTGTATAGGTTGCAATGGAGCTGTAGATACAGTGGCGATCTTATCAAATGTGCCAATTAGTCAAGTTTCGGATCTGTACCTTGATCCTCATAGTAATACGTCCAACAAATTAGTCAAAGTATTGTGTGATAAACACTGGAATATTAATCCATTATATCATACTCAGCAATCCACTTATGATCAAGAATCTTTGCTGGCTATTGGAGACAAAGTATTTGACCTAGAGTCTAAATATCAATATAAATATGACTTAGGAGAGGCCTGGAAAGAGATGACTGGGTTGGCATTTGTATTTGCTGTTTGGATTGCCCGAGAAACTGTGCTTGATAGTAATTTGAAAATCTTAGAAGATGCATTTGCAGAAGCTCTCAATCACTCTGATAAGTGGATACCCGATGAAGTGACACTTTCCAAACATCGTTTACGTCAGTATTTAACCAAAAACATTGTTTTTCAATTTGATGATTCTTTAAGAGAAGGGCTACATTTGTTTAATAAATTAATCAAATTACCTGAATATGGATATCGAATTAATACAATCTAAACTTCAAGGTCTTTTCGAAGCATTGCTGAACTGGTCGCCAAAATTAATTGGGGCAATTATTGTCCTGGTGATTGGGCTGTGGATAGTAGGAAAACTCATAGATATCGTCAAACGATCTTTTGACAGAACCACTCTTAGCCCAGAAATCAAACCATTTCTACTGTCTGTGATCTCCGTTGGGATGAAAATTGCTGTGATATTAATGGCAGCAGGAATCTTAGGAGTAGAGACTTCATCGTTTGTCGCGATGCTAGCAGCTGTAGGATTTGCCGTTGGTATGGCTCTGCAAGGTAGCTTAGGGCATATAGCCGCAGGTATATTGATACTTATCTTTAAGCCGTATAAGGTTGGAGACTTTATCACAATAGGCGATCATAAAGGATTCGTGACAGGTGTACAGATTATCAATACGATGCTTAGAACTCTTGATAATGAAACAGTTATCATTCCTAATGGCGCAGCAATCAGTGATGTCATCATTAATTCAAGCGATGAAGACGGTATGATCAGACTTAGTATAAACGTGTATATGCCCTATGAAGAAGAATTTGATAAAATACACTCGATCATTAAGGACGCATTAGACACATGTAAGCACTTACAACCTGAACCTGCTCCTCAGATTGGTATCGGTACATTTGACACACATAGCATTGTCGTAGATATCAGACCATATTGCTTAGTCGAAGATTATGAGATTGCATACTTCGAAGCGACAAAAGCAGTAAAGCTTGCATTCGGTAAAAACAACATAAAGGTTGCATATAGCGAAGGAGTAGAATTAGGATCAATAGGTGCATAATATCAATCTGTATTTTTAAGTATATTGCAATGAGTCAAACTATCTAAACTTATGCCAAATGCCAAAATAGTGGGTATAGGCCATTATGTGCCTGATACAGTATACACCAACGATGATCTTGCAAAGCATATGGATACTAGTGATGAGTGGATTACAGAGAGGACAGGTATCAAAGAACGTCGATATGCTAAAAAACACGAAGAAACAACGACAACTCTAGCAGCGAACGCCGCTAGAAATGCCTGTAAAGACGCCGGTATTGAAGTTGAAGACATTGATTTCATAGTGTTTGCAACGTTGAGCCCAGACTACTACTTCCCTGGCAGCGGAGTCCTCTTACAGAGGGAACTCGGTATCACTAAAACTGAAATAGGAGCCCTCGATATTCGTAATCAATGTTCAGGATTTGTCTATGGAATATCGGTAGCTGACCAATTCATCAAATCTGGAATGTATAAGAACATTCTATTGGTCGGAGCCGAAATGCATAGTATGGGCCTCGATTATTCTACTAAAGGAAGAGGTGTAACTGTCATCTTTGGCGATGGTGCTGGTGCAGTCATTCTACAACCAACAGATGATCCTGATCAAGGTATACTGACTACACATCTGCACAGTGATGGCACACATGCTGAGCATCTAGCAATGATAAACCCTGGTAGTCATGGCGGATATCACTTAGGTAAAGAGCAATTTGGCTATGAGGAGAATGATAAACCTGGTGATGTTTTCATTACTCAGAAGATGTATGAAGAAGGTCTTTACCCAAATATGACTGGCCAATTAGTTTTCAAGACTGCAATTAAGAAGTTCCCAGAAGTAATCAATGAAGCATTGAATGCAACGAACCTGAATGTAGAAAATATTGACTTGCTCATCCCGCATCAAGCAAATCTTAGGATAAGCCAATTTGTACAAAAAACCTTGAGACTGCCAGATGAAAAAGTCTTCAGTAATATTCAAAAGTATGGCAATACTACGGCAGCATCAATTCCTATAGCTATGTCAGAAGCTTATCAAGCAGGTAAGTTAGAAAAAGGTAAACTCCTATGTATAGCGGCATTTGGTAGTGGATTCACTTGGGGCTCAGCGCTAATAAGGCTATAACAATACAACTTAATGAAAGAAATACCCTGCAAAGTAGATATACTCGGTATCGGAGTACATCCCGATGACGTAGAACTTGGATGTATAGGTACACTTGCCAAACATCAGAAGATGGGCTATACATTTGGTATTGCAGATTTGACAGGTGGAGAATTGGGTACCCGAGGTAACAAGGAACTCAGATTACAAGAAGCATTAGCTTCAGCAGAGTTGAGTAAGGCAACATTTAGAGTCAACTTAGGTATGAGGGATGGATACTTCGCCATAGAAGATAAAACTCTCAATGCGATTATCAATGTGATAAGAGCATGTCAACCAGACATTGTACTAGCTAATGCCATAAGAGATCGGCATCCAGATCATAGCAGAGCGGCTAAATTAGTAAGGCAAGCGTGCTTTCTATCAGGCTTATCAAAGATTGAAACCACAGATACGGAAGGCAACCCACAATTAGCTCATCGACCTAAGCGTGTATTTCATTACATCCAAGACTATACACTTGATCCAGATTTTGTAATTGACATAACAGAAACAATAGAATTGAAGAAAGCTGCGATTATGGCATTCACTTCCCAGTTCTTTGATCCTAACTCACAAGAGCCTTCTACTCCAATTTCTTCTAAGGACTTCTTTGATTTTATAGAAGGAAAAGCAAGAGTCTATGGTAGAGAGATAGGCGCTACCTTCGGAGAAGGATTCACCTATGACACCTATATGAAGGTGAATGATCTGTTTGACACGTTATAAGATTGAAATAAGTCTAAGACATTACTGCTTCACACCAGAATAGTTACAATCACTAGTGATAAAGTCAGCACCAGATTCGGATAAAATCGCATTTAGTGTCAGTGGTCCTGAGAGCAATTGATTATTCTCTGCCAGCTGCACTGTTGCATCTGTTGATACATCAAGAAATACAATCTCTCCTAATACTGGAAAAGGAATACCACTTATCGTATCATCCACTCTCAGTGTGTTATCTGTGATAGATCCAGCTACAGAAAGTGGTGGGAAATTAGGCCCTGCAGAAATAGTTAATGTTACACTATCTCTAGTACTATAGACTCCTTGAGTGATTTCAAGTGTTGTACTATCATTAGATAACTCTATTAGTGCATTCTCCTCGCAATCTAAAGCTCCTAGATATATTCCAAAAAATCTATCAGAATTATACATACACGATTCATCATCAACTTCAGCTAAGGCATCGAAATTTGTTGATTCTGGGTCAGTACAACCTCTAATTCCATCATCTTCATCACCACAAGACTGCATGATCAAGGTGACTGCTAATATTGAAATAATGACCCAAAGGATTGATGTATTTCTGTTGAACGGTATCATAGTATTGTATTATCGTGAATAATTTTGTGTTATTTGCCTTCAAGCTTGTTGACGTAGTCAAGATTGCCAAGTCTCATTCTATAGGTCATATTTTTTTTCTTGATCCTGTCTTGTCGATTTTCCAGTACACACATATATCCTAAGTGTGGTAACCTATCTGCAAGATGCAAGTCAGGATTAGAATACAATTGATAAGACTTAGAAGACGGAATTAATTCTTCTATTTTGATAGTTGACTCTTCTACCTTAAGGTATTGTCCTGCGCAAGTCATACTGTACCCTAGTAGAATAACGCTTACGATTATCAATATCTTTGGTAAAGTCATTGATTATAATTTATCCTTTCATTCCTGGAAAACCATTCATTAATTGATCCATACCCTTACCCTTGCTCATCATATGCATCATCTTACGCATTTGATCAAATTGCTTCATGAACATATTTACCTCGTGGATATTCCGTCCACAGCCTCTAGCGATTCGCTTTTTGCGACTCATATTCAGAAGTTCAGGATTGGATCGTTCTTCGGGTGTCATTGATAAGATAATAGATTCTACTTTGCCAAAAGCTGAATCGTCAATATCGAGATTTTTTGTCATCTTACTCATACCAGGGATCATACCAATGAGGCTTTTTAAATCACCCATCTTTCTGATTTGACTAAGTTGGCTAAGGAAGTCATTGAAGTCGAACTTGTTCTTTCGGATTTTTTTCTCGAGTTTCTTCGCTTCTTTTTCGTCAAATTGCTCTTGAGCTCTTTCTACAAAACTTACGATATCACCCATCCCAAGAATCCTCTGTGCCATCCGCTCTGGGTGGAACACATCAATGGTATCTAGCTTCTCTCCAGTACTGATAAATTTGATAGGCTTACCTACTGTATATTTTACCGAAAGCGCAGCTCCACCCCTTGTATCACCATCTAGCTTGGTCAGCACTACCCCATCAAAGTCAATTCGATCATCAAAGGCTGCAGCAGTATTGACAGCATCCTGACCAGTCATAGAATCAACAACGAACAAAGTCTCAGTAGGCTGTATTGCTTCCTTTACATTAGCAATCTCAGTCATCATCTCCTCATCTACTGATAATCGTCCAGCTGTATCTACAATGACAACATCGTAGCCATTCTGATCGGCGTGTACTACTGCGTTCTCAGCGATCTCCACAGGATTCTTATTCTCTTCTTCCTTGTAGATGCTAACACCTACTTGCTCTGCAAGCACTGACAATTGATTAATGGCAGCTGGTCTATAAACATCACAAGCTGTGACAAGTACCTTTTTCTTCTTCTTTTCTTTGAGATATTTTGCAAGCTTACCAGTAAATGTGGTCTTACCACTACCTTGAAGACCTGAGATAAGGATAACTCCTGGCTTAGCTTTAATATTGATGCCGACAGACTGACCGCCCATCAACTCAATCATTTCGTCCATGACTATCTTAGTCATCAACTCACCTGGTTTGACAGCCTTTAAAATGTTCTGTGTACCAAGTGCTTCATCCTTAACTTTATCGGTAAATTCCTTAGCGATCTTGTAATTGACATCTGCTCCTACTAAGGCTCTTCTGATTTCCTTAATCGATTGAGCGATATTAATCTCGGTTAACTTTCCGTCACCACTTAGATTCTTGAACGCTAAATCAAGCTTCTCATTTAAACTTTCAAACATTTATAAATGGGGTTTAATCCTTTCTACAATTGATAATAAACTTTGACTTCAAATATACGGCAAATTAGACCGCAACATTTATTAATGCATCTAAAGAATGCTATCAAAATTTTGTGATGATGTTTGCAAACCTTTAACCGCATATTATGAGTAAAGTAGCATGATAAAATCGTAGTATTGTAATATATAATCAACAACGCAATGAAAAACCACTTATTAGTCATTGTTCTCATATTCATAACAGCTACATCTTTTACAGCAGATAGACCTGGAGTAGGTTCAGTAATTGATGTTCTCAATGGTGTAGAAGTCTATTATAATGGGCCATTTGACAAGGTCTATGGACGAAATATCACTACAGATGGGTATAATCTCGGACTCAAATATCAGTGTGTTGAATTCATAAAACGCTACTACTACGAAAGGTTTGACCACAAAATGCCTTACTCTTATGGTCATGCGGTTGACTTTTTTGATCAGTCAAACATCAATGATGTGGCGTACAACCCTAAACGTGGTTTGTATCAATATAGAAATGGCAACACTGCAAAACCAAAAGTTGAGAATATTATCGTCTTCAAGACCAAAGGTATTAATGTGTATGGACATATCGGAATCATTAGTAAAGTCACAAATAATTCTGTAGAAATAGTCCAACAAAACTATGGGACAAAATCTAGAATTACTTACCCAATGAAGAAGATGCTAGGTCGATACTATATCGACAATATTGAGATTTTAGGTTGGTTAGGTAGAAACTAGATAGTAAAGGTTGAGTCATCTACCATCACTTTATGAAAAAATTGTTTATGAAATAACAGATTTATAACGTTGAAATGCGTTACAATTCTGTTCTATAAGCGTCAATAAAATGTAAATGAACTATAGACGTCCATCTACACATAATCAACAATATGAAGCATACTAGATTTATAATTATCCTCTTATGGCTATTTCTATCAAATATTGCCTTTACCCAAATGGAGATAGACAATGATATTCTCACTCTTCAACGTGTAGAAAGTATCAGTTCAGGCGACAGGATATCCGATATTGAGATCGTCAATGACTATGTCTATGTAGCAAGTAGAAGTGGCATCAAAAAATTCAATAGTCAAAATGATCAAGAAATCACTGAACTATTAAAAGGTGATGCCAAGTCATTGAAAGTTACAGAAAAAAGCACGGTACTTTCAGGATTTAGCAATAACATTCTGTATGTCAATGATGAAAAAATCTTTCAAGTAGATAGCTATAATCCTCTTACTAATGAAAGCATCACGATCAATGATATCGAGAAGCATGGAGAAAATATGTACGTTGCCACTAATGATGGAATCTTGGTATTTGATTTAAGAAAAAATACTTTGGTAGAATTTGTCAATGCTAAAAATTCAAAGTTAGAATCAGATATCATCAATTTTCTTTTCACAGATTCTAAGAATAGACTTTGGGTAGGTAGCAAAAAAGGTGTGATGTACAAGAAAAGTTCTACCAAGGGGTGGTCGAAAATCTGGGATACATCATTCAATTACATCGCTGCAACTGAAAACAAAGAAGGCGTTTGGCTAATCTCTGACGAGAAGATGTGGAATATCAATGCTACTGATGACAGATGGAGTGACGTAGGGCTAAATCAAGGACTATATAAGGGTAATATTAATGACCTTACAGTTGACATTGAAGGGAATATCTACATCGCTAGTGATGTATTAGTGAAGTTTAATCCATACACAGATGAGACTATTCAATATTCTGACATATTAGGAATGGCTAGTCAACGATGTCTATCTCTTGAAGCTGATCGAAAGGGTGACATTTGGTTAGGAACTGAAAATTCAGGTCTTTACAAAATCACAAAAGATCCAGAAAAAAGAGAAACACTCTTATTGACTAGTATCGTCGAGGAAAATATTCTCTGTGAGGGTCAAGGAAGTGCAAAGGTCAAGGTGGCGGCAAGTGGTGGTCTTGAGCCATATCAGTACACTTGGTCTCCAGCATATGTCAAAGGAGATAATCCTTCAGGATTAAAACCAGGTAAGTATCAAGTAAATGTTGTAGATGCTAGAGGAACTTCTGCATCTACTATTGTTACAGTAGAAGATGCACTTCCTATAGAAGTCCAGATTACCAATATCATAAAAGCAAGTAGCGCTAATAGTAAGGATGGAAAATGTGATATTACGGTCACAGGAGGACTAGCACCATACACAATTGAGTGGGATAATGGTGAGACTGGGACCAGTGCTTCGAGATTAAATTTTGGGTTCCACTATATCAACATTACTGATGCAAATAATTGTACCGTTGAGCACAAAATCAATGTTTCAAAGCAGTCTGAAATGAAAAGTCTCAGAAATGCTAATCTCGCAGTTGGCGAAAAACTCCGAATAGACAACCTCTACTTCGAAGCAGATAGTAGTGCTGTGAAAGGCAAATCTATAGATGCACTTGAAGACATATTCGTCTTTTTGACTGATAATGATCAATTGATTATTGAAATTGGTGGTCACACGAATAATATCCCGCCGGACGAATACTGTGATAATTTATCATCAGCTAGAGCAAAATCAGTAACTGAGTATCTTATCAGAAGAGGTATACCAAAAGATCGTATCTCATATAAAGGATATGGCAAGAAGGACCCAATAGCTTCAAATAACACTGCCGCTGGACGTAAACGTAATCAACGTGTAGAGATGAAAATACTTGAAATTAAGGAATAGAGAACTGAATACGTATAGTACACAGATTAAAAAAGGTCTTGCAATTTATTTGCAAGGCCTTTTTTAAATGGTACTCACATCACTATGAAACAAGGAAAGTTTAAATCCTTACTCCGCTAAGATTTTGTTTTCGATTGCAATTCTGACTAGACCTGCAGTATTTCTCGCATTCAATTTATTGAGCAAACTTGATCTGTGAGATTCAACAGTTTTGAGAGAGATGAATAACTTGTTGGCGATTTCTTGAGTTGTATGTTCATCTATGATAAGAGCTAAGACTTCCTTTTCTCTTTTGGAAACTTTCGGAAAGAATGCTTTAGCTGATTCCTTCTTTTTGTTTTGCCCCATCAGTCCTTTCATAATAGTTGCCTTGACCTCTTCACTGAAGTAACTTAATCCCGCATGCACATTCTTAACTGCCTTAAGTAGCTCTTCCCTACCTGTATTCTTAAGAACATAACCAGAAGCACCATTGCTCAATATTTCGGAGACATAGCTCTCTTCATTGAACATAGAGATTGCAATAATCTTCACTTCAGACTTTAACTCCTGCATACGCTTGCAGACTTCTATTCCATTCATCCCAGGTAAGTTGACATCTAGCAACAACAGATCGACATTGTGCTCTTCCACTAATTTTTCTACTTGACCACCATTGTAACATTTTGCAACTACTTCGATTCCATCTTCTGGCTTCAGGATAGATTCTATCCCATCTACGAACATTTTGTGATCGTCAGCTATCAATACTCTTATCATAGGTGTAGGTTTTAGTTAAACTCATACATTTCGTTATTACGAAGTTACTCTCAAATAATGTTAAAAAATAGGGGTATTCCCTTAGAAACTAGATTCGGTGTATCCCTTGATGTTCTTGAGCAATCTAAGTGTCATATTTGTATCATCAGTTGGTTATTAGTAATTAAAAATCACTTTGAAGAAATGACTGACACCCTAGATTTTTTTTTTTCAAAGACCACAGAGATGAATGCATCCGTGGAAGATTTCGCAAAATTGATTGGAAGACTTTACTGAGGCAGTTCGTTATTGGTTTACGACATATATGCTTCCCAACGCAGAAGGACATTTTTTCTTAAAATTTCCAGACCTTAAAATAGTTAGTTAGTTTTTTGTCCTCAGTAAAGTCTCCTTTCATTACAAAACAACACATACTGTCACTGTCTGAAAGTGATATTTTTATAAGATACTCATTGGGAATGACTAGAATAAAGTCATAGAGAAAAAGAACCACATAAAGATGTGAGTTCTTTTTTTTTGTTTTGTGTGCTTGTCTTGAAAAATTAGCTTTAGACTTGCAAGTATATTAATTCTTAATAGACATTAGAATAAGCAGTTACCATCAGATTCAGCAAAACCCATATCACTCATCTTCTACTGATTGGAACCATAATCAGTATGCTTCTTATACCTTCCATTCTTGAGGCTAATACTAGAGATCTAACTAAAACTACATTCGAAGATTATAAAGAGATAAAGCAGTCCTATATGGATAGTCTAAAGGATGCTAGAGTCACAAAAGATTATGGCAAGCTTGCTAGATTCTATCATAAGTTAGCCGAATTAGAGTCTGTATATAGCAAACAAAAAACTTCTGTCGTTGAATATTACAATCGGGCAATTGAATATTATAAAATCACCGAAGATGACCAATCCATCAGACTTGCAAAACTCTCAATAGCTAACGAATTTATCAAAAATGGATTGATAGATAGTGCCGATGATCTCCTAGAGCAAATTCAAGAAGAGTATTCTGTTCTCAATGATACAACAGGCTTACTCAAAGTCTTTATACTCAAAAGTGAAATTGCCATTATCGAGAATAATGTGAGACTTCTTGAGGAATATAATGCAACAACTAGCCAGCTCATAAGCCCTCAAGACTCCTTACTCTATCCAGATATCCTACTAAAAAAAGCTGAGGCTGCCTTGTTGGTTAAAAATTCTGAAGAAGCAATTTCAATTATTAACAACAATATTGACATCTTCATTAATAGCGAAGATGGTGAGATTTTACTACCAGAAGCAGAGATTGCGTATGGACAGTCCTATTACGACACAAAACAATGGGAAATGGCAATTGACCATTTAACTAAAGCAGAAAATCAAGTCAAGCACCTTCCTCTCAACAAGCTATATCAAAAAGTGCTAATCTTGAAGCAGGCAGTTTATAGCGCCAATAATCAATACGAGCTTGCCTATCAATACGCAGAGTTAGAGTCTAAGTTGAAGGATAGTTTACTGAATAGAGTAAGATTTGAAACGATCTCCGACCTTTCGGAAAAATACAATTCCAAAGAGAAGTCAACAGAAATAAAGGTCCTAGAAATCGAGAAAAAATATGCTCAAGAACGTAACGAACAGCAACGACGAACACTCTATGTCTTGATACTGGTATTATTGATTCTATCTATGTTAATTTATTTTACCATTCGCTTCTACAATAAGCAGATGGCTGCGAACAAGATTATCTCCTCTCAGAATGCTCAAATCTCACAACAGAAAATCCTTACTCTTGAAGATGAAATAAAGTTAAAGGGTATGCACTCAATGATAGAAGGACAAGAGTCTGAGAGAGAGAGAATATCTAAGGACCTCCATGACAGTTTAGGGGGATTGCTATCAACTATCAAGTTGCAGCTAGATCATATCCCGATCGATGAAACTAATACCCCAGCACTTGAGAAGCAACATCATATGCAGGACCTCATAGACACTGCCGTTCAAGAAGTCAGAAATATCTCAAGTAATCTACAACCCGTCTCACTCAAAAATCTAGGGCTCATTGCAGCTGTCAGTGATTTAATCACTCGATATCGTGGCGATGATAGTTACCCGGATATTGAATTTCAACACTATGATGTGCCAAAATCAATGGATACAATGGTGGCACTCTCTGTCTACCGGATAATCCAAGAACTTATCAATAATACCATCAAGCATGGGCAAGCAAATGAAATACACCTTCAACTACGAAGAGAAGACAATGTACTGATTCTCCAGTATGAAGATGATGGTGTAGGATTTGACCTTGAGTCTCTCAAACAAAAAGGAATGGGCCTTGAAAACATTACAAGTCGAGTCGATTACCTCAGAGGAGAACTCAGTATCGATGCTAGAATAGGTGCAGGTGTTTCTTATATGATAGACATTAATCTAGATAATACCCGAAGTGATTATGCGTAATACTCATGCCGACGTAATCGCGAAACTTGAGCAGTCAATCACTCTGCCAAGTCCAATACATCCTATCGATGACTGGAATAATAATCCTAATCAGGTAAACTTTCATATCAAGAGAGATGACTTAATAGACCCTTACATTTCTGGAAATAAATACCGAAAACTCAAAGGGCAACTCCTCAAGTATCTCGAATCACCAAATCAATATGGATCCGGTATACTGACCTATGGTGGGGCTTATAGTAATCACCTATATGCTACAGCAGCAGTGTGTGACAGACTAGATATACCGCTAACTGCAATCATCAGAGGTGAAGAAGCTGATCTTACAAATGAAACTCTAAGTTACTTAAGAGAGACTGATACCATTATTCATAAAATATCTAGAAAAAATTATCGTCTTAAGTCGAATGCACCTATTGTAAAAACTCTACTAAGTACAGGTCAATATCTCGAAATCCAAGAAGGTGGAAACTCGGCTGAAGCAAATCTTGGGGTGGCAGAATTAACGACAGAAATCACAAAAGACCAGGATGTAGACTATATCTGTATAGCTTCTGGAACTGGCACTACGGCAAAATATATCCTAGAAAGCATCAAAGGAAGTCAGACTCAACTTATCGTCTGTAGCGCTGTCAGAGACGCTTCAGTAAAAGCAGATATAGAACTTAGAGATACTGAAGGTCAAGTCAAATGGATAGATGAAAAATGGGGTGGATTTGGAAAGAAAAAACCAATGTTGACAGAAGCAATACAACGACTTGAAAAAACACTCAAGATTCCTCTAGAATATGTCTATACTGGTAAGCTATTGATTGAAGTCGATAGATTAAGAACTGAAGGCTATTTCAGATCAGGGTCAACTGTTGTAGTGATTCATACTGGAGGCTTGAGACCATCTAGCCAAGACCTTACAACACGTGGATAATGAAAATGCTCAAGCGCTAGAACTCTGGACGCCACTTCCTGTGGACTTTGACAATCTTTGACACTAATCTTTGCTTGTGAAAGGACCTCCCCTTTGTCATATACCTCATTAACGAGGTGTATCGTCATACCACTGAATTCTTCCTTTGCTTCGAATACTGCATTATGCACATTCATCCCATACATTCCTTTACCGCCATATTTAGGTAATAAAGCTGGATGAATATTTACAATGTGATTCGGGAACATTTCGATAAGTGAGCTTGGAATCAATCTGAGATATCCTGCGAGGACGATTGCATCTATCCTATACTCTAAGCAAAATTCCATAAGCTTATTTGGTAATTCAGAACCTTTGCAATACAGTGCTTCTACACCGGCTTTAGCAGCCTTGTCAAGTACCCCTGCCGATTGATTATTGGTAAATACAGCCGTGACTTTATGATCAGTATACTGATGCAAGTATTCAATAATGCACTGAGCATTACTACCTCCTCCAGAGGCTAGTATAACAATATGCTTACCAGACATTCAGACTTGAATTACTAGAGTTTATTGAGAGGTTCGTATTGCTTGGTACGATATGGATCAATTTTGACCATGATGTTGTAGGCCTTTTTCTTCTGACCCATAGCACCACCAGGTATAATCTCCAAAATTTCATTAATCTTTGCATCGGTGAACATCTGTATTGCCATACTATTAGGATAAATATCTTCAACATTCTCAGCTAGTCCAAGGCTATTAAGAATCATAATAAGTCCTTTCTCTGGCTCGGAAGACATGACATCAAGTCCCTTAAGATGATAGATGTAAGAAGCCTTTCTTAATTCTCTAGCTTTGGGATTAAATACATCATCAATCAATACATATCTAGATCTCGTATTGATCGAATTAGGTGAAGCCCAAGCTCCATCTGCCCCAGATACACTTTGCGGTACATTGAGGACAACATTTTGTGCTATTCTGAAGTAATCGTCTCCACCAAACTCTGAAAACGAATCAAAATCATAACCAAGGATTACATATGCATAGAATGTACACAAGCTCGACAATGGATCGGTATAAGAATCCGAATTCATCTGAATTGGCTGAAGATCTGTATACGTAAAAGTAAAATCCTTATCGATTGTATTCATCACCTGAGTGGTGTAGTCACTTCCATATACTGGCCTCAAAGATTGATATAAGAAGTCAGCTTTAAATGATGTTGGAGACAAATCCTCTTTGATGAATACTGTCAAATTGAATTCAATCTTCTCTTCATCGTCAAGATCTAATGAAGTAAACGAGGTATTATTATAAAAGTCTGAGATTTGGGCCTCAAGTCGCTCGAGTGACTTAGGATCTGCATTTTGTAGATTAGGTGCACTGATCTTCACTTGAGCTCTGAATTCTTGTCCAACAAGTGTATTCGTAATCATCAATAATAGTGCAATACATGCAATAGAAAGATGCTTAATATTCTGGATTATCATAGTAGTATCTAGTTACTCAGTTATAACGACTGAGTTAGTGACTTATTTACGTTTGGAGATATTTTTTATCAAATAATTGAGGATATCATGTGCAACATCTGTTTTTGACTTTAGATCATATGCTTCTTGATCTCCTACCGCGTTGATAATCGTAATCTTATTAGTGTCTCCAGCGAAGCCTGCACCTTTATCAGTGAGACTATTGAGAACGATAAAATCAAAGTTTTTCTTAACAACCTTCTTCTTTGCATTTTCAATCCCATTCTGAGTTTCAAGTGCAAATCCAACCAAAATCTGATTAGCCTGCTTAGTACTCCCGAGTGCTTTGGCTATGTCTTGAGTCCGCTCAAGATCTATGGTCAGATCATCATCCTTCTTCTTGATTTTCTGAGTGGCAATATCAGCTGGTCTATAATCAGCAACTGCAGCAGTCATAATTCCAATATCGTGGGTTGGATAAGCGGTGATACAAGCTTGGTACATCTCATCTGCAGATGAAACATTGACAACTTGAATCTTATTATTTACAGGCTTGATGCTTGTGGGCCCTAATACAAGGGTTACACTTGCTCCTCTGGATGCAGCAGCTTCTGCGATAGCGATTCCCATCTTACCCGTACTTTTATTACTGATAAACCTGACAGGATCTAGCGCTTCACGAGTAGGACCAGCCGTAATCAATACTGATTTGCCTGCAAGGTCAGTCTTAGTGCTTAGTTGCTTACTTACAAAGTTTACGATATCAGCCGGCTCTGCCATACGACCTTCTCCAGTCAAACCAGATGCAAGGAATCCATCTCCCACTGGTATTTCTTTATTGCCAAATCCTCTGACGGTATCTCTGTTGTGACTTGTAGATGGATGCTTCCACATATCTCTATCCATCGCAGGAGCATAATAGACAGGACATTTAGCACTGAGGTAAACAGCTAGTACAATACTATCAGCTCTACCAGTAGCCATTCCAGATAAAGTATTAGCAGTACAAGGTGCGATGACCATACAGTCAGCCCATAATCCAAGTTCAACATGGCTATTCCATCCATCTTCGGAAATGATATCTGTATAGACGGGTTGATGCGTCAGTGTGGAGAATGTAAGTGTACTTACAAAGTGAGTTGCAGATGGAGTCATAATAACTCTTACCTCTGCCCCAGCCTTCTGTAAGTCACGTACGAGAACGACACTTTTGTAGGCAGCGATACTGCCAGTAACTGCAACAAGGACTTTCTTATTGATTAATGTAGACATACCGTAAATTTTAGTTCTTCAGGTGTGCCATTCTCACGATTCGGTAGGTAGTTTGGACTTTAGTCCTCTATTTTGTTCCCTTCTGCATCTCTGTGCTCGAAGTCAAGCATATCGTTTAGATATTCATGCGTTGCGATGACAGTTGGGTTAGGAAGTCTTTCGTAGAACTTAGAAATTTCGATTTGTTCTTTATTCTCGATGATCTCTTCAATTCTATCCGGAGTCACAGCAAATTCTTCTAATTTACCATTAAGCTCAATCTTCAAATCGTGAGATAGAAGTCTTGCTCTTTTAGCAATTACATTAAGTGCTTCATAGATATTGACAGCTTGCTTGCTATCATCCATAAACGCCTTAATATCTTGAGCACCGAGGTTTGGATCGATGTTCTGTAGCTTATTCCTCAAGTCTGACATTCTGTATTTCCTTTAGTGATTTTATACATATTTCCTTAATTCTGTTCGCCTCAGCGATGTACTCAGAATCAGGGTACTTTCTAATAAACCTCTCAGCGAGCTTTAAAGTTTCATTATATCTTTCGTCCTTCTTAGAGAAGACACTATTTTCTGCTAGGTGACGACTAGAATCTAAGATTAACCATCTTATTTCAGTAATTCGCTTAGTTTCTGGGTAGTCCTTTACCATCAGGTTCAACGAGCTAATAGCTGCCTTGTAATCCTTAATGTTATAGTACAATACACCTTGCTCATATGCTTTCACCTCTAACTTTGCTCTCATTTCATCAATCAAGTTGTTTGACTCATCTACTCTCTCACTATTAGGATAGGTATTGATGAACTTTTGAAATGACTTTATCGATTGCTCAGTGTAAGTTTGATCGAGTTTATAATTTGGCGACAGCTCATATAAAGAATATGCTGTCATATAAGTCGCTTCTTCTCTATTCGCAGAAGAGGTGAATGTTGAAGCGTAATTTTCAAAGTAGTGATTGGCTAAGAGATATTGAGCTTGATTATAATTGCAGTAAGCATACTTGAGAAATAATGACTCAGCTTCTGACTTTCCTCTGTAGAAGGGTATGACAATATCATAAAGCGTCTGTGCTCTATAGAAGTCACCCTCAGCATAATAGCTATCAGCCTTTGAAAGAATCAAAGTTGGGTCATTACTTGTACGAGTTCTCTCGAATTCTGTCTTACAGGCTGTAAAGACCATTCCCAATAATAAAATGTATAAAAACTTCAGTTTCATAGCGGCTGCAAAGGTAATATAATTATTGGACTAGCAATTTGACTTCAGTCCACATCACCAAGGACGTATGGAGTGCAAATTTCTTGGTTGATTTTCGCTAATTATTCATTAATAATGACAAATTCTGTCCTTCTATTTTGGCTTCGACCTTCTTCGGTGTCATTATCTGCAATCGGTACAGATTCGCCATATCCTTGATAGGCTAGCCTTGCTTGATCGATTCCCTTACCAACCACCGCTTCATATACAGCTTTGGCTCTTCGTTCGGATAATTCGAGGTTGTCACTTTCACTTCCGACATTATCAGTATGCCCATTGATCACAATCGAAATACTTTGATTCTCAATCAAAAGATTGACTAGGTTTTGAATCTCTGTCGCGGACTCGGGAAGTAGAATATCCTTTCCTGAATTAAAGAAGATATTACTGAGCAATATTGGCTCTGGCTTAACCTCTTTTCTCGTCTCTTCGACAACACGGATAGGTTCAAGCCCTATAGTATATTGATAAGGCACTTCAGCAGAAGCCTCATCCTCAAGATCAACGTGTGCAGAATAGAATGCATACCCATCTCGCATAACGGTGATAGCATAAGAGTTACCTGTATCTAGTATCTGAGATTGCTCACCGGTTGATGAAGAAGTTAACAGCTTGAACTCTTCTCCACTCCCTAGATCGACAATAGAGACCGATGCATCTAGTGGTTGGTCAGTATCCGAATCAAATACCTTAAGCAAGACATATGTAACAGGATCGGGTCGATAGGCATATGGCAGATCAAACTCAAAAATATCCAGATTGTCTAACCCAGCGTCACTTGCATAGTAAGCTTTCTGTCCATGAATGTCTACAAACAGAGCTCCTTCGCTAGTTTCTGTGTTGATTGGATATCCGATATTGGTAGGTTCACCCCATTCTCCATCTTCATTACGAAGCACATAAATATCAAAGTCTCCCATCCCCACTCGACCATCTGACCGATAATAGAAAGTCTTTCCATCAGGATGGATAAAGGGTGACTCTTCATTGAGAGCTGTATTAAAGTTAGGTCCGAGAGCTACTGGTGTTGTCCACTGATTGTTTTCTAGTCGACTTAGGTAAATGTCAGTTCCTCCCATTCCTCCAGATCTATTTGAGACGAAGTAGAGTTCTTTACCATCTGCTGAGAGATTAGGTTGGATCTCACTTTTTGAGCTATTGACGGTCTTGCCTAGGTTCTTAAGTTGCCCCCACTTTCCATTGATTTTTCTTGTATAAAATATGTCATATGACCCGTAGCCTTTACGCGGATCATCGATAGATACCATTAAAGTTTGCCCATCAGTACTCAAGAAGTGAGCACCTACATTCCCGTTGATATTTCCAAAATCAATTACCTCAGGGGTACTAAAAGCCCCACTAGTATCTCTATGGGTCATATAGAGATCTTCAACACCATTCTGGCGTCTTGTGAAAATGACAGTCCCATCGATAGCCACACTAGGTAGATATTCTAAGTGAGCCGAATTGACTTCTTCATCCCATCTTACTGGATTAAAATCTACAGGATTTTGAATTGCCTCACGGGCAAATTGAAGATTTGCTAGATCTCGAGTAATCTTATTGTGCTGATCACTATCTGGATCTACTTTTGAAATAGCAGTGTTGAGGTATTCTTTTGCTTGATCGAAGTCACCTGTCTTCATACTCGTATCGTAGAGTGTATACCAATAAGTCAGCTTATCTGGATTCGCTTCTGCCAATTTCTGGAGTAATGGGATGGCCTCCTTGTAATGCTCTTGATTTAAGTACCCAAGAGCTTGCTTATTCATAATCGCCAGATCGTCTGGATACTTGGATGCTAACTTGGTTAAGTATTTTTTTGATTTGGCTGTTTTACCCGCATTTGCAAGAGATTGGACCTTTTGTAGGCCTTTGTTGACTTTGGGGTTACTTGATCTCTGTGCTACACCAGAGAGTGCTGACCCTATAAGGAGTATCAACACTAATAATCTAATCATCATGAAACGAGAAATTTTAGATACACTTAACCAAGACAGAACGCCGTAAAAGCCTAACTATTTTCTTTGAGCAACTTCTTAGCAGTTTTATCTCCAAGGGCTGCTGCATCTGTCCAATCTTTGATATACCCGTTTTTACCAGCTTTCCACTTTGCGAATCCCATTCTTGTCAATAGTTCTGAATCTTCAATATTAGTGGGAGATGGTGGTAGCGACATTGCTAATTCGTATAACTCGATCGCAGCTTCATACTCTTCTTGCCCAACAAGAGTCTCTCCATAGTAGAATGCCACATAGCGTTTCCATGGAATGTTTGGGTTGTCTTTAACAAACTTACGATTGTTGAACAGTTTGAAATCAAAAGCTGCCTTCTCGTATTGCTTAAGATCAAAATGACACTTTCCTTTGACCCGTCTAGACTTCCAATATACCGGTTGGAGTGCAACAGATTTCTTGATAGCTAATTCAAGGTCTTCAATCGCCAACTCTAAGTCTTCATTAATCAAATGTACCTTAGATCGACCATAATAAGCGAATGGATTGGTACTATCAGCTGCGATACTTTTATCGTAATCTCTAATTGCATCATGATTCTTCTTCAAGATTCGGTTGACCTTGGCCCTTCTCTGATACGCTTGTGAGTGCTTATTGTACTTTTCGATTGCCTTTGTAAAGTGTTCAATCGCTTTCTCCTCTTGACCCTCCAGTCCAATAAGGGCTTTTCCTTTAAGGAATCGTTGCACGACAACCTTATCACTGTTGGGTTCTAGATGGTCGAATTTGATGACCTTACCTTCATCTACTAACCAGGCATCTATCTCACCTGCAATACCAAACTGAGTACAATACTCAAGTAGTGCAACTGTGTTACGGAATGTCTTATCAAATACTTGTTTTACGAATCTTGGAATCTCGAGTGTTAATGTCTCCTCGAAGAAGATATCTTCGATCTCGAATAGCGCATCACTCTTGTGATAGTTTTCTGCCCTGTATTCGTACATTTTGACTGCCTGTGCATAGCTTTTCGCTGTGCCATATTCTATTCGCCCCTGAATGATTGCTTTTCTTAACATCTAACCTTTACTATGAAAAAACTATTCCAAAAATTGCAAATCCACAATAAAGCGTGAGAAAGTCGTTCATACTAGAGGAATTATCAGCAATCTAGCCGTAAAACTACCATTTTTTTCAATTTTACTATGCCCACACTTTGCACCCTTCAGTGCAATTAGTACAGATATCAATTTGGTCTCGACCACGAGTGATAGCTTCCCGGAATTGTTGATAGTTGTTATCTACCCAAATAGACTTAAAGTCATTGGTTTTCAAGTCTCCTAACCGATGTGTTGCATCCTTATCAAAGCAACATGGCACAACTATACCATCCCAAGTAACAACACAAGAATGCCACATTTTCCAGCATTGGTTCTTGAGAGTATTTTTGACTGAATAGGTGCCATCAGATTGCTGCTTATATCGGGAGTACTTTTCAATGGTAGGGATTAGTGGAT
The DNA here is from genome assembly GCA_938041445.1 of uncultured Saprospiraceae bacterium. Lineage (GTDB taxonomy): Bacteria > Bacteroidota > Bacteroidia > Chitinophagales > Saprospiraceae > JAHDHH01. The sequence goes on along the minus strand of CALISO010000002.1, from coordinate 7,305 downwards.
TACCGTTTTTGTAGTCATATACTTGGGCAGTCTTGAACTTAACCTCATCTACACCGATCTCATCAGCGAGTCTTTGAACTTCATCGAGTTGATGCTCATTTGGCTTGACTACGAGATACTGAAAAACGATATAAGGATGTGGACTTTTTGCTTCTTCTCTGGCTTTAACAAGATTGCGGGCACCTTCTAAGACCGACTCAAGTTTACCTTCCTTACGATACTGTTGATAGACTTCTTGTGTCGTGCCGTCAATAGAAATAATCACTCGATCTAGACCAGATTCCACCGTTTTAACAGCATTCGCATAGTTGAGAAAGTGGCCATTGGTAGATGTAATTGTGTAGACTCCTGCTTTGCTTGCATGAGAAACCATCTTAAGGAAATCTGGATTGATGTATGGTTCTCCTTGAAAGTAAAAGATACAATAACTCAATGTAGAGGCAATCTGATCAAAACTGTGCTTGAAAAAATTAGATTTGAGATTGCCTGTATCTCTAGTGAATGATCTCAGACCGCTTGGACACTCTGGACATTTCAAATTGCAAGCAGTAGTGGGCTCAAATGCAATTGACATCGGATTACCTGAATGCAGAGGTCTACCTATCAATCGAGACAATTGATATGAAAGGTAGAGCTTGATAATATTAATTGCTCTTCTCGGAGAAGTCTTTTGGACAAATCTCCATCCGTCGCGGAGTTGTCTACTAGTCATTAATCACTATGATTTATTCTTACAACATCTTCTTTTGAACAATCGACGTTTGCAGCAGCAGCAGTCAGCCGCATCACCTGATGCACAACAAGATTCTCCATTGCAAGTCGCACCTGCTGAAGCACCATTTACTGTATTGTCTGACACTTGGCTACCAAGCCCTGCCTTCGGGTGTACTAATTCCATCTCATCTACAAGGTGAGTTGCTCCAGCAAATTTATCAACGATGAAAAGAATATATCTCGCATCAACCATTATGTTTCGGCAGATTGACTTGTCATAATTGATATCACTCATTGTGCCTTCCCAAACTCTATCAAAGTTTAACCCAATCAAGTTACCATTAGCATCTATTGCAGGACTTCCACTATTACCTCCTGTTGTATGATTACTACCAAGAAAGCATACAGGAATCTTACCTTCAGAAGTTGTGTACTGACCATAATCTTTATCTTCATATAGCTCTAATAACTTAGCTGGCACATCAAATTCGTAATCCCCAGGCACATACTTAGCAACAACTCCATCTAAGTGAGTAACAGGATCATACCATACACCATCTTTCGGTTGATACCCATTCACTTGGCCGTATGTAACCCTCATCGTACTATTAGCATCTGGGTAGAAATTCTTGTCAGGAAACGCATCCATCTGTGCCTTCATATATAGACGTTGTAGCGAATCTATCTTGCCATTAATCATCGAGTATGGTTCAGCAGCAATATCGTTATACTTATCTGATATAGCTGAGTAAAGAGCATAGCCTTTATCACGACTCAAGGCCGCCTTAGCAGCCTCGGGACCTTTATCTAATGCGGCAAACAATTTTCCACCATCTGTAAGTATCGACTGACCGTATACAGTATTTGCTAGACTTGATAGATTAGATTTCAGGTCACTAGGTAGATAGTCGTCTGACATATTCGTTCGATATAACTCCAATAATGAAGCGAACACTTTCTTGTCAACCTCTGCGTCATAATTTTTATAAAGATCTGTCAAGAAAGGCTTCAATCTTGCATAAAAACCATTATAGCCTTCTTCTCCGTGCATCTCGAATGTATTGATTAAACGCTTGCTCAATCCTGCAACTCTCATCAACTCTATGTTACGACCAGTGACTTCACCATAGATTGCATTGCTCTTAGCATAAGGTTGTCGCTCCGAATAATATCGATTGAATTGATCAAGGATGTTCTTAGTTTCAGGATCACGACTTACCAATTCAGATTCAAATGCTTCTTTCTTTGCTAAAGCATTTGTCTGAACAAGACCTTGGCTCTCACCTATCCACTTTTTCCAATAATTCGCAATACTTGCAAACTTGGATGCATACTTAAGCTTGACTGATGAATCTTCTCTCATTGCCTTTCCTACGATATCAAGTGTATTCTCTCTCACGGCAATTCTCGCTGGATTAATGTCTTCTAGGATCTGCTCAACAGCATTAGAAGGTAGATATTGGTCTGTTCTACCAGGAAAACCGAAGATCAATGTAAAATCACCCTCAGCAACACCGTCTAGTGAAATCGGCAGGTGATGCTTAGGTGTATATGGCTTGTTTGCTTCATCATAATCTGCAGGCATATTATCAGGCCCAGCATAGATTCTAAAAAGTGCAAAATCACCCGTATGTCTCGGCCATTCCCAGTTATCAGTATCAGCTCCGAACTTACCGATACTTTCAGGAGGTGCACCTACGAGTCTGACATCATTATATGTGACAGTGACAAAGGCAAAGTACTGATTCGTATTGAAAAAAGGCTTCACCTCTATCTCTTCGTAAGATTTCAATTGAGCTGTTGTCTGGTATGCCGCAATATTGTTTTTGATCATATCTTGACGAGCAGCATCAGTTGTAGCATCAGCAGTTCCTTCAAGGACAATATCTGAGACATCAATAATCCGATCTATAAATTTTGCAAACAAGCCAGGGTTGGCTAATTCAGCATCTTGACTCATCGCCCAGAAACCATCTTTTAGGTAGTTGTTTTCTAAGGTACTATGTGATTGGATCTGACCATAACCGCAATGATGATTTGTTAATAGTAGCCCTTGATCTGATATGACTTCTGATGTGCAGAATCCTCCAAAATGGACAATCGCATCCTTTAATGACCCTTGATTAACAGAGTAAATATCTTCAGCTGACATTTTCATTCCCATCGATTGCATCTCTTCTTCATTGTATGCCTTGAGTAACAATGGCAACCACATTCCTTCGCCGGCGAATGTTGCTATTGTATAAGAAAAGATAATAACTATAGTCAGTCCAATTGACTTCAACATATTCATTTCATTTAATGTGATCAGATAGAATTAAGATATCAACGGAGATATCTTCGATGTCAAAAATAATGGTTTTATATTGGTTGTAGTAATCAACTTAATATTCAATCGATTTACCCTTGTTTTTAAAGGCATACCCACCATTTGAAGCATACACAATTGAGCATTTTGCTCCTATCATGCTGACCTTCGTATTGGGATACATTTGCATTAGATATGCAAAAAACACCGACGATAGGATGCAACGTATTATCGGTACTTCTATCGCTATGATACCTTGTCTCTCAGTCTGTACTAGGATGATATACTTGGCAGCAATAGGAGAATTTACTCCAGTTGAAGATCTGCCTCTGCACCTTTGCAGATTTATAGCGCTACTTGCTCCATTTGTCATGTTCTACCGTCGTAGATCTTGGTTAGGCATCTTACACTTTTGGATTTTTATCGGGACTCTTGGGGCAAATGTCTTTCCAGAGTTATTTACAGGATTTCCGTCATTAGAATATATCCTATTCTGGACTTTGCACAGTCCTCTTTTGATACTCCCCTTCTACTCTATTATCGTTTACAGAGTTAAAATCAATGCAAGTGATGCCATCAAAACTTTTATCGCTACAAATCTTTTTCTAGCCATTTGCTGGGTTATTAATTATAGTTTAGGTTCCAATTATTTCTATACAATGAAGAAGCCGAATACAGCGGGACTCCTGGATTTCCTTGGAGAATATCCAACTTATATATTCTCAGGACAGATGGTAATTATAGGATTTATCCTGTTGTTTTATCTACCATTTACAATTAGAAAGTCAAAAAAGACTACTTAATACTCCAAGATTTTTACTTCTGTTCGACGATTAAACTTGTGCTCTTCTTCTGTGCAGTTAATATCGTTATCACATTGATTTCTCAAAAGACTTTCACCAAAACCAATTGCTACAATTCTATTGGGGTTCACACCCTTTCTTACTAAATAATTCTTTGCTGAATTTGCTCGCTTATCAGAAAGGAGCTGATTATAGAGGGATTCTCCCCTACTATCCGTATGTGCTGATAATTGTACTTTGATCGTCGGGTTATCTACCATTGCACTTGCAAGTCCATCCAACTCTGAGAATGAGCTCGGTTCTATCTCAGCACTATTGTAAACGTAATAGATATTATTAAAGACAAGGACTGTCCCTTTCTTCACTTCAGTATTCTGAATAATTACTCTCTTAGCTGGTGGTGGAGGTGTGGGTACAACTACACGTTCAGGAATCAAGGCAATCCGAAGGTCCTCCGGAGAATCAAGATAGTGAATAGAACTATAGTCTTGGTAACCAGGCACATAGCCTTCTATTTTCACTAGTACCGGAAAGTCTATTTCCACACTTGAAACACCATTGATATTACTACTTGGTGTTGTGATACCATCGAAATATTTAGTCCTTAGAAGTTCTCTAGATTCTACGTTATCAAGTAAAATTGTGATAATGTCCTTTTGATTCTGGATTGTTGTGATTTCGAATTCAGCACCTTGAACTGCGGATCCAGTTTTATTATCTTTTATATTGAGTGTAAGATATGTTGGTTCAGGATCTATCACTCTTATCATTGGTAATTCAGAGTTGAATTGATAGAGATCATCCTTACCTAATCCACCTGGTCGATTACTACTGAAGACTGCTGTACCATCATCTATCACTGCAAATCCAAAATCATCATAACCTGTATTGATTGGTGCAGGTAACCTCAGATTTTTCTGTGTCTTGAAATCATAAATATAAATATCTAGGTCTCCAGATCTGGAACCGTGATCACTAGCATAGAATAGAAAACCTTGGTAGAATCTCGCGAACCACTCACTACCTTTAGAATTGATTATATTGATTGCAATTGGATCAGTCCAACTTCCAGCTTCTCGCATTGACATGTAGAGATCCATCTTCCCCTGACCACCAGATCGACTAGAACTGAAGACTAATGTATCACCTGTCATACTCAATGTCGGATGCGCATACAATGCATCTTTCTTACTGTGTATCCAAAGTTCTGGTTCTGACCACCCACCTTGATTAAGTGTTGACTTGTATATCTGCAGTGGGATAATATTATTGTCATTTTTTACTGGCTTGTTGCGCTGCTGCAAATCTCGAGTAAAGTACATTACACCTCCATCCGAAGTAAATGTACAAGGTCCCTCATGAAAAGGAGAATTGATGATTTCAGGAAAAAATGCTGCTCGTTCAAAACCTTCAGTTTGATTCTCGTCGGCATACTTGAGATCAAAATATTTCTCGTTAATTCGCCTATCTACATCAAGGTCAGCTCTGTCATTTGTCACATAGACTAGTAAATCCTTCCAGTAGACTGGACCAAAATCCATCTCTGTAGAATTGATTTCGTGCAGGTTGACAATGTTGGCTGTTTCCATCACTAGCGAGTCAAACATCACAACGTCTTGACCTGTAAGGCTGCCCATCCAAGTCAACCAAACAATTACACCGATAACTAAACGTCGTATCTGCATAATTAGAAAAATCTTGGATTTGTAAGAATTTCTTTGGGGTTGTTATTTCCAAACGTATAGGTCAACATTGCCTCTAAACTCCCAGTCTCATACAATCTGAGATCAGAAAACGTAATGTCATAACTAAATCCAATAAAGAACCTCTCAATAGGCTGTAATCCTAATAAGATTGCAATAGACTCACCAAGTGAATTACGATTCCCTCCTACCCTATAATTGAGCCCTAAATGGTACTCTTTCTGATATAATAGTCCAACCTGAAGATCTAGATCATATGGAGAATTCGGTGCTAGACTAAACATAGCTTGTGGTAATAATTCAAAATTGTCATTGAGTTCTATGATACTTCCAGCCATTATATATAAGTGTCTCACTTCAGTACTTTGTCCTTGAGGATTGGATAAATAATTGGCATTGAGTATTCTCGGAACTGATACTCCAGCATAGAATTTTTGATTCTTGAAGTATAAACCGATTCCTGAATTGAAAACGTAACTATTAGACTGCTCTCCTAATAATGAAGGGTCAGCCTCTATAGTCTCAAATGCTGTAAGTCGATCATCATTAAAATCTATATTATAGCTTCTGAGTGAAGCTTCAATCCCAGCACTCAAGACACCATAATCGGTTGGGATAGAATAGCTATACATTGTCCTAAGGTTAGTCGTAGTTTGGATGCCGATATTCTCACGGCTAGCTATTATTCCAAGTCCAAGTCTATAATCTGTAAATGGAATAATTCCTGTGGCTTGGTAAGTCGTAGGTGCTCCATCTATCCCATTCCATTGATCACGAATCAAGATACCAACCTCGGCATAATTGAGTTGACTTGCATATGCAGGATTGAAACTCATCTTATTATAAGCGAACTGGGTCAATAATCCATCTTGCTGACTAAGTCCCAATTGGCTTACACAGCAAATCAATAGTATGTAAAGTAATTGTTTCATCGTTCGACTACTATAAATCCTTGAATTGGTTCCCTATCACTATTAAACTCTAGTATATAAAAATACGTACCAGATGGAAGTGCTGACCCTTGGTAATTGGCATCCCAGTCATTGAGATAAGGAGCTGCAGAATAAACTTCATCTCCCCATCTATTAAAAATCTTCAGCTTATTGGAGGCATATCTATCATCTGTCAAGCATGGCACTCTGAATGCATCATTAAAACCGTCGTTATTAGGTGTCACGACATTAGACACTATACAGTCTTCAGGGTTTCCTACTTGTAGCAATATATTAGCAGTGTCACATAGCATAGGACACATCTCACTACAGATCATATAGCTGATATTATCATTCCCGATGAAACTAAAGTTTGTTTCCACGGATATTAGATTACCATCCAAGCTCGAAACTAGATGTTCTGGACCTTCAATAATTGATAGTTCAAATGATTGATTGATTGTTGAGTTTTCTAAAAGGTCTATTGTGTAAATATCTACATCAGGAAGCTGAACAATCTGATCTCCTACTATAATCCGATCTTCTCGAGTGATTACAATGGTATCACGATCTATCGCTCCACATCTATCTAACACTGTTGTTACATAGAGTTCAAACTGATCAACTGCTACACTCGACACATTTATCAAAGATTGATCGATAAGCTCAAAGTCTACTGCTGAAGTACTTGCTGTCACAAGTATAGAATCCAAGTCTTCTGTTCCTTCCAGTATGATTCCATCATAAAAATCATTGCAAATGGTAAGAGAGTCAAGAGAGAAACTTGCACCTGATATGCCATCCTCTTCTACATTCACTACAAATGTTTGGCTTACATCTGAGCT
>CALISO010000001.1 GCA_938041445.1 uncultured Saprospiraceae bacterium | reverse complement strand
AATAATGACCAAGTAATCAGCGCAGCTGATTTAGTTGACATTAGAAAGTTAGTCTTAGAGATCGTAGATGAGTTCCCAAGCAATAACTCTTGGAGATTCGTTGACGCTGCACAGGTATTGACAACTAGTAATGCATTTGCATTCAATGAAGCAATTGATATCATAGCATTAAATGCGAATATGGACAATGAAGACTTCATCGCAAACAAGATTGGAGATGTCAATGGAAGCGTTATCCTTAGCGCTACTGGATCAACTACTGAAGTAAGAAACGGAAAGAACTTAAACATGAACTTCACAGGAGTAACAACTGCTGAAGGAGTAAGTGTAGAAGTGACATCTGCTAACTTCAGCGATATCGTTGGTTACCAATTCACAATGCATACGAATGGTCTAGAACTAGTAAGCGTAGAAGCTGGAGCAATCGATATGACTGATGACAATGTAGCTGTCCTTGATAGAAACACATTGACAATGAGTTGGAATACAGTAAGTGCTGTATCAGTAAGTAATGAAGTACTCTTCACGTTGAATTTCGCTGGTAGCGATCTTACTGCTATAGAGGAGATGGCAATTACATCCGACGCAACAACTGCTGAAGCATATGACACTGACTTAACAGTGTTTGATGTAGTATTAGGATCTGAGGCATCAAGCGAATTTGCTCTAGGGCAGAACGAGCCGAATCCATTCGAGACTCAGACAACCATCCAGTTCTATTTGCCACAAGCGGGTGATGCAACTCTTACAGTAATGGATGTGACGGGTAAGATTGTTACTCAACTGAATGGCACATATGCTAAAGGGTTGAACACTATCACACTACAAAAAGCAGATCTAGCGACTAGTGGGGTGATGTATTATCGCCTTGAAAGTGGCGAATATTCAGCTACGAAGAAGATGATTATTGTTGACTAAATATCAATAGAATCATTTAAAGATATCAACAGGTCTTGTCCATATGGATGAGACCTGTTTTTATTTGCAAGACTACCAACCTCAAAGTTATGTTACATAAAAAAGCCTTCATCGATTAACGATGAAGGCTTTTTTATATCCAAAGATGTGTTTATTTTAAAGCTTTAGATTTAGAATATTTCCCATACTATAGCAAATTCTACATCGAGGCTCGTACTTATCTTTTTCGCCTAGCAGGACTGTGCTTTCATCTTGACTCAGTCGATAAGAATGCGTTGCTAATGACCCACAGTGAGGACATATTGCATGGACTTTAGTAACATACTCAGCAATAGACAAAATCTCTGGCATCGGGCCAAATGGTTTCCCCCTAAAATCCATATCTAGACCAGCAACAATTACTCTGATACCTTTTAATGCTAATTGCTCACAGACTTGAGGAAGCTTATCATCAAAGAACTGAGCTTCATCAATACCTATAACTTTGTACTCGGCTAAGTCCTTTAATATTTCTATACTTGACTTGACTGGAGTAGAGTCGACTACATTCTCGTCATGACTCACCACGCTGACTTCACTATACCTTACATCTGTAGCTGGCTTATACGTAGCTACTTTCTGGTTTGCGATTCTTGCTCTTTTAAGTCGACGGATAAGTTCTTCAGTTTTTCCTGAGAACATAGATCCACATATCACTTCAATCCAACCACTACGCTGACCTCTAAACCCGGGTTCTAAAAACATGAATGTTACTTATCTGAATTTAATTGAATAAAAGTAACTATAACTATCCTAATCCCACAATATCCATCAGCCTATAATACCACTTTACATCATCCAGGATTTCAGACCTACCAATTAATAGATAGCTTTAGAGAACATTGTTATCTTTACACAACTACTTTGATTGGCTTAAAACCTACATATATGTATACCAAATCCTTGATTCCTCACGGTATAGCAATTGTTCTTTTTGTTTGCGTCTCAGCGCTTTACTTCCTACCACAGTTTCAAGGTAAAGTCCTTGTACAAGGTGATATTATTTCATACAAAGGGATGGCTAATGAAATTATCAAATACAATAGTGAGAACGATGATGTAGCACTTTGGACTAACAGTATGTTTGGTGGGATGCCTGCCTATCAAATAAAAGCGCCACAACAAACTAACGTGTCTACTCAACTACAGACAGTAATGTCTTTGGGTATTCCAAGGCCAGCAGGCTTGTTCTTACTTGGGTCCATATCAGCTTATATTTTGTTGATACTGCTTGGTATAAATCCCTGGATAGCCATATTTGTGGCGCTAGGGACATCCTTTGCCACCAATAACTTGATTCTCTTAGAAGCAGGACATATTACCAAGGTAACTTCCTTGATGTCAATCCCATTGGTGATAGCAGGTACTATGTTGGCTTATCGCAAGCATGCCTTATTAGGTGCAGCTGTATTCACACTTGGAATGATGCTCAATCTAAAAGCCAACCACTATCAGATGACCTATTATTTGGGATTATGTATGCTCATCTATGTTGGCATTGAATTATTCCAACATATTAAATTAGGTCGCATTGCTGGATTTGCCAAGTCAAGTGGTTTACTGCTTATCGGGTTAGCATTAGCATTTGGAACAGGAGCATCTAAATTGCTGACTACTTACGAGTACTCTAAAGATACGATGAGAGGTGATCCAATCTTAACTCAGCAAGTAGATCCAACTAGTAGTTCTAGTGTAGATGGATTAGCTTGGGATTATGCTATGCAGTGGTCTAATGGAGGAATTGATTTATTATCATCGTTTATACCAAAGATAGTAGGAGGGAGTAGCGGCGAAAAGGTCTCATCTAATACAAATCTTGGAAAACAATTAAAGCGTATAGGAAGGGATTCAGGTCCTTTATACTGGGGGAGTCTACCATTCACAAGTGGACCGATATATTTTGGTGCAATTCTGTTTTTCCTGTTTTTATTTGGTGCCATTGTATATAGAGGTCCCTATAAGTGGTGGATAGTATCTGCTGTCGTATTCACGATGTTGATTTCATTAGGTAAGAATCTGGAATTCTTCAATAGGATGCTATTTGACTTCTTTCCAATGTTTAATAAGTTCAGAACACCTAACTCTGTTCTTTCTGTTACCGCATTTATACTGCCGATACTTGGAGCTTTAGGTTTGAATAAACTGATCAAAGATGACAAAAAGGAAGACTATTTAAATCCACTTTTCATCTCTGCTGGAATCTTGATAGGTATTTGTCTTTTAGTTGTACTGATAGGGCCATCGATATTTGGATTTAGCTCTCCTGGAGATGTCAGATATGAGCAAGCAGGATTTCCAATAGACATACTTGAAGATCATAGAATATCTATGATGCGATCAAGTGCCTTGACAACATTAGCATTTATTCTGATTGCTGCTGCATCAATTTTTTTCCATATCAAAGGCAAACTCAGTAAGTATCTGACGATAGGTATTATAGGCCTGTTCTCAGTAATTGATATTATGTCAGTTAACTTAGGCTATGTAAATTCTGAAGCATTTATTTCAGAGCGAAAGCTAAACAGGGAGTTTTTTGCTCCAAGGCCAGTGGATCAGCAGATACTGCAAGATGGTGATCCTCATTACAGAGTATTAGACCTTACTGTAAATACATTTAACTCATCTAGATCATCATATTTTCATAAAACTATTGGTGGGTATCACGCTGCTAAGCTTCAGAGATATCAAGACATTATAGATTATCAGATAGCAAAGAATAATCAGGATGTGCTCAATATGTTGAATACTAAGTACATTATTGGATCTGGCGCTGGCGACCAACCTGTAGCGCAAATTAATCCTTCTCACTTAGGTAATGCTTGGTTTGTAAACGAAGTAGTCTATGTTGATACGCCTGATGATGAAATGGCTATGCTGAACAACTTCGACCCACTAGGTCAAGCAATTATCCATACTGAGTTTAAAGATCAAGTTGGTGACACAAACCTAAACAAGAACGGTAGCATACGATTAACATCCTATACACCAAATGAACTCAAGTATCAATCTACTTCTACATCAGATCAATTAGCGATATTTTCAGAAGTTTGGTATGGACCTGATAAGGGTTGGAAAATATATATTGATGGCAGTGAAGTGCCATTAGTAAGAGCTAACTATATTTTGAGAGCTGCTAAGATTCCTAGTGGAAATCATGAAATTGTAATGAAATTTGCTCCAGAATCATACGCTAAAGGAAGTACACTCTCCTTAATTTCATCTGTACTTAGTTTGCTGTTTATTGGACTATGTCTGTTTGGATATTGGAAGTGGAATAAACAGAAGAATGAGGATTAGTAACTATCTATCAGCAGACTCTTCACACTTTCCCATTCGGTAGGAGAGAACTCCTGCTTTTCTAGATACACATGGATTGGGGTAAGTCACGTCATCGCAACCACAGACAGGTTGGGATTCTCGAGTACATATTTCATCAGGAAGAATGATGTTTTTATCGATACATTGATTAGGACATACACCAATCTTCCAAGATTCTAATCCAGTATGTTTAGCAAAGCAAGCATTTCTATATGTCAGATTATTACAACCACATACAGGTTCGTAGATATAGTCACATTTGCTATAGTCACGATCTAGTGTTGAGTCAATACAATCGTTGTCAACAAAACCAACTTGATTATTTCTGTTACAAGATACTAAGGCAAGCAATAAACTAAGACCTATGATTAGAAGCATTGTGTAAAATCTCATACTCATTTGATTAATTTTTCGAATCTATATTAAAACAATAGTAGAATACTCAAGGTTACGCTTGTATGCAAGATAACTCTATTCTTTCTAAAAATATAAGTCCTCTTAAGATTGCAATTGGACTAGGCATTATACAAGTGATAGTTATATTTCTATCCCAATACATATCTGATAATCCAAGAATTGCCTGGGAAGTTGCATTTACTTTTTTGCTTCTCTTTTCAATAGTGAACTGTATGTTCAGTCTGAACTCCAAAGACCCAAATAAATTTTGGATTCAATCAATAATTGCCTTTGTGTTGTTTTCAGGCATTGGAGGGCTAATCGCTTGGCAAGTATCAGGTACGTCTATTTACGATCTGAAGTCATTGAAAATTATGTATGTCATCTTCACGTTCATCTTCTTAGTCTTGATGACCATAATCCGAACGATGCGCAAAATCATTGAACTTGCACAGAAGCATGATAGTAGGCTTAATGAATTTAAACGCTAAATTTCAATTCAATCTCTGATATTACAGTACTTTCTGAAGTTCTTGCTCTAAGTTGTACTTAGGATTAAGAGCTGCAATTTTCCCTTCTCTATCAATTAAGAATGTGGTAGGTATTGATCTCACTCCATAGTCTTTTAGTGGTGCAGACTCCCATTTCGCTAAGTCACTTACATGGTTATCCCAAGCTAACTGATCTTTAGATATGGCGTCGATCCAACGTTGCTTTGAAGACTTCATTCTCGCATCGATTGCCTCTGCACTTCCCATTCTAGATTTTGTCTTTGAGTCAAGACCGTCTAATGACACACTATAAACAGTAAAGCCTTGATCTTTATACTTGTTATATGTTTTGACTACAGATGGATTAATTTTCCGACAAGGTCCACACCAACTAGCCCAAAAATCTAGTAAAACTACTTCACCCTGCAAATCCGACAACTTAATATTCTTACCATTAACATCTGGAAGATCTATATCTGGTGCCATATCTCCTACATTGACATTATACTTTCCTCTGGATGTTTTTGGCTTAGGAGCTGCTGAGATAGCATTGGCAAATGATGTTGCAACTTTACTATTAGGGTACATCTTTGACAGTTTATCACCAACGACAGTATAAGTGGAAGCAAATGCTCCATTCATTTGGAGAATCTTTTGCGATAATAGAGCAGCTACCATTGGATTTGCATCATTTTCAATGTAGCTTTTAAGTGAATTGACATCAGTCTCCTTACTCATCAATTGCTGCACCTTACTTTGATACTCAGTACTGAGTGGACTTCCGTTAACCGTATATTGATTCTTAGCTAAATCATTCAGATTTCCTGAGATATTGATATTTGTTTCGCTGCCATCTAAGACCAGATTGATCGCTTTGGCACCAAAACGTATTCTGTAGATTCCAGATTTAACATCAGTTTCTGGATTGAATGTAAAACTACCATCAGAACCTGCTTTTACATTTTGAAGTGATTCTACTGTGTTATCAAGTCCAACGTGATCAAAATAAACAGAAAGGTTTTCTCCTCCTTGCATATTCCCTTCTACAGTAAGCCCACTACTTCCACAACTGCTAACTATTAATATGCTAAGTAGACCAATTACAGTACTCAATAAAAATTTCATCGACAAATTACTTTAGGTTTAAAGTAGTTAAACACCTTAGATATATTGGTTTAACTTCTATCATATAATTAACAATGCGAAAATACGAATTTAATATGCTTTAAAACAGCTATATGTAAAACTTATCTATATAAAGCTAAATACATTCAATTATGGATGTCAATTATAGCTTTTAATTGCTGATATCCGTAAATAATTTATCTATGAATAGCTTAAGCATAATTACCTACTGTAAAAATATTCAGTTAGTTTTGCCCTATCATTTCCCGATGAGTATATCCATTTCGATCATACAAATAGTACAATTGCATGGGATGGTTTAAAAGATTCAAAGACGGTATACAGACCGCCACTAAGAATAAGATGGATACTCCAGATGGAGTATGGCATAAGTGTCGTAAGTGTAGTGAGACTATCACTCGTAAAGAGCTCACTGAGAACCTTTTTGTGTGTCCAAAGTGTGATTATCACGAGCGAATAGGCTCATTGGACTATTTTGATATCATATTTGATGGAAAATATTCTCTTCACTTTGAGAATGTAGTATCTAAGGACTTTCTCAAGTTCAAAGATCTGAAATCATATCAAGAACGCTTAGATAGTGCCTTGGAATATACTGAGGTATCGGATGCAATTACAGTTGCCACGGGTAAGGTAGGGCAGAAGCGCCTAGTAATTGCTGCTATGGACTTCAAGTTTATCGGAGGTTCTATGGGTTCAGTAGTAGGAGAGAGGATAAGCAGAGCAATTGACCTTTGCTTAGAAGAAAAGGTACCATTTATGATAATCTCTAAGTCTGGAGGTGCTAGAATGATGGAGTCTGCATTCTCGCTGATGCAAATGGCAAAGACTTCTGCTAAATTATCCCTACTAGATAGAAACTCCATACCATATTTTAGTTTTATGACTGATCCAACAACTGGTGGAGTTACTGCTTCATTTGCAATGTTGGGGGATATTAACTTCTCAGAACCTAATGCATTGATAGGGTTTGCTGGACCGCGAGTTATTAAAGAAACGATTAAGAGAGATTTACCAGAAGGATTCCAACGTTCAGAGTTCTTGCTAGATCATGGTTTCTTAGATTTTATAGTCCACCGAAGTGAACTGCAACCAAGATTGAAAGAAGTGATGTCTCTATTTACTACTCATACTCAATCGGCTTAGTCTACAACCATAAGCGTAAATTCCTTAGAGAATACCGGTAGATTGTCTTTTATAACTTGGATGAACCCAGGGCCATATATTGACAAGTATTGAAGAATATTATCGTGTCTTTCTTGAAGTGAGCCACTAGGAAGTACACTAGATTGAATCTTCATTAATCGATTGAGATCGACTTCATAGCGCTGCTTAATCTCACGCTTGAGTCTTGACTCTAATTGTCTCAATTGTTTTTCTTCTTGAGCTGCCATTGCCTTGACACTTTTTTCCATTGTCGGATTTATTTCTTTCGCCTTTGCTGCTATTGCAGCATAGAGCTTTTTAGCGGTAGCAACTTCTTCAGACAAATCAAAACTATCATCCTGAGCTTCTACAAATCTGTTATTGATTTGATATTCCTCAAGAAATAATTCACTTACATCGTAACCCTTGTCCTTCCATTGATTCAATTGCTTGGACTTGATGATACCAGCACTATTCCTTCTGATTAACAATGGAAACGGAATTCCAAATTTTTCAAACTGAGACTTCCTATCTAGCCAATAACTCAATTCTCCACCACCACCAATATAGGCAACATTTGGAAGGATATACTCCTGGGTGATTGGCCTTAATATGACATTAGGACTTAAGGAGTAGGCAAGTTCTGGGATGTCATTTGAAGTGAATGCAATGTCAGAATCGATGACTTTAAACTGACCATCCTCCTTCTCTATTCGTTGTCGTATACCTTTGTCAAGGTAAAAGAGATTAATCTCTCTGACGTACGCTTGTGGTTCATATCCAGTTACTGATTGAATCTTCTGCTGTTGGGGTATGACAGTGTTGTAGCTGACCTGTTGCTCCAGCTCCTTTGTGAATACTGGTAGAAGCTTGTCTTTCACTCTTTTATCATCACTAGAAAATTGTACTAGACCATATTCTCTAAATAGTAAATCGACAAGTCCTCTTTGAAAATGAGCATAATTGTCAGCATCATTAGCCATCTTAATGAATGTCGCCTTCCAGTCTTTAATCTTTGAACGATCACCAAGTATTTCAAATACTTCTTCTATAGCTTCAGATAGGCCATCTGTTAGCATTCGTCCAACTGACCCAGTTTGATCTGTCTTCCAAGTAACTGTATTATTGTATAGATGAACTTTTGATATTTCTTCAAAGTCATGATCCTCACCACCATTGATAAATATTGGGATAAACGTAAACTCACTTTGCTGACTATTAGCATACTCACATAGATTAATACAACTCAGAATCTTGAAGATGTAATAAAGTGGTCCAGTCAACAAGCTTGGCTGGTGAGCTGTGATTGCAGTGAAAGTAGTCGCCTCTTTAAGCTTCTCAATATTTTCTAGAGTAGGACTAGACAGTTCGATATTTGCAGAAGCATACTGATCACGTATAATAGCCGATAATTCTTCTCTATCTATCTGATGGCCTTGCTTGATTTTAGCCTGAGCAATTAAGCTTTCAAGACTTGGATAAGCTGTGATATAATCTTTGAGGTTCTCAGGCTCAGAAATGTAATGTTTATCCCTCTTTGAGAAAGGAAGATGATTATAACTTAGATTGTAGGTTTTCATTTATGCAAAGTAGACTTCTGTGTTATCGCCATTAAATTCAACGACGATATTTTCTTTGAGAGTAGTTGCTAGTGATAGACCAACATAATCCACTTTGACAGGAAAGTGTTTATGCTTTCTATCAACCAATACAGCAAACTCAATTTTCTTTGGCAAGACATCCATTATTGGTCGGCAACCATAGAATAGTGTCCTACCAGTATTCGCAACATCATCAACAATGATTACTTGCTTACCTTTCAATAGTTCGGAAGAGACACTTAGATTAGTTTCATCAAGAGGTTTTTTGGGATTGATTGATAACTGATGAATATGGATTTCTAGATGGCTGATATCCTTGAGTTCCGCTTTAAGTTTTTCACCAAGTAACATTCCAGCAGTGTTGACACCTATTAGATGTATCTCCGTTTCTTTATAACTCTGCTCATATATCTGATAAGCGAGACGCTTGATAGTCTGCTTGACTTTAGAAGAATCTATTATGTTGTCTTTCATAGCAATGTCATTAATTACAGATTATCAAAGTGATAAGTTGTGCACTTTCGTGTAAAATTAAAAAATAGTACCCGACACTTCTTGTATCTTCGTGCAAATTCTACATTAATGCCACAAAATACTTTATTGCTAGATGTGCTAAATGGGAAACCAGTCAACAGACCACCCATTTGGATAATGAGGCAAGCTGGACGTATCCTGCCTGAATATCGTGCTCTTAGATCAAGGTTATCTGGATTTGTAGAACTTGTAACAACTCCAGATCTAGCTGCTGAAGTAACTGTACAACCAGTTGATAGACTAGGTGTAGATGCCGCAATTATTTTCTCTGATATATTGGTGATTCCTGAGTGTATGGGACTCCATTATGAGCTTATTGAGAAGAAGGGCCCCTTCTTTCCAGAAACGATCAAAGGAATAGCAGATATAGAAGCATTAGATTCCGGAGAATCAGCAGCTTCTCGGTTGTCATATGTTTTTGATGCTATCAACGAAACTAAGAAACGTCTAGAAGATAGAGTGCCACTTATTGGATTTTCTGGAGCTCCATGGACATTGATGTGCTATATGATAGAGGGTAGTGGATCTAAGACATTTAGCAAGGCTAAAGCTGTTCTCTACAAAGAACCAGCTATGGCGCATAAGCTATTGCAAAAACTGACTGATACTGTTATCGAATATCTTAAACTTAAGGTGAAATCAGGAGTAGACGTTGTGCAAGTATTTGATTCTTGGGCAGGAGTCCTTGATCAGCAAACGTATACAAAATTTAGCCTTCCTTACATTGAGCAGATAGTTGCTGCGATTAATGATTTAGTTCCAACCATAGTATTTGCAAAAGGAGCTCATTTTTCATTAGATGATATTCTCAATGGTCAATCTAATGCTGTAGGTCTTGATTGGTCAATCGATATTCCTCAAATACGTAAATTTGTAGGTAGTGATCGTGTACTACAGGGCAATATGGATCCATGTGTCCTTTACGGTTCTAAAGACCGCATTGCAGAGAAAGTCAAGCAGATTCATAGCCAAATGGGTCAAAATCACATATTTAATTTGGGTCATGGTGTATATCCAGACACACCGCTTGAAAATGTGATTAGTTTCGTCAATTCTGTAAAATCACTAGAATATTAAGGTTTCCTAAATAATGCAGGTGTATTGTTTAAGAAATACTATATTGTGGATTAACCACAAACTGATTAGCTTGATAATGTGCTGTTTTTCGGCTATTTGAAAGTGTTTTAAAAACCTAACTTCTGATTTATGCTCCCCAATATTGAGGAATTCTTAGAGAAAGGATGCAATGAAAGGACCTATCGTAATAAAGACGGGTTTCTTAAATATGGTATAGCAATACATAGCCCAACCTTAATCAATAGAGGATCATGCACTAGTAGTACAGTAACAGACTGCAATTACGAATCTATTCAAAATGCTTACCAAGAATACAAAACTGCAAGAAATTACAGTGATCTGATACGTCGTCGCTCCAGAAGTCTTAAGACTTTACTTGGAATGCAGAGACGTGGTAAGGATATGATATTCTATGGACCGTCAGGTACTGATCTCAGTTATTACCCTGGGATGTTCATCAAGGTACTCAATCCTGGCCGACCAATTCTCAATGTCATCACTTCCGCTGATGAAGTAGGTGGTGGTACTGGTATCGCTGCAGAAGGAATCTACCATGGAGCATACAATCAATTTGATGAAGAAGTACCAAAAGGAAATAAAGTCAGCGGAGGTACTAAAATCAAAGTGCACGGACTTGACCTAAGATCTGATACTGGAACATTGGTCAGTCCATTAGAAGATCTAGGGACAATAGTAACAAACTACGTGGATAATCATGCGATTGTCATTAACCTAACGCATTGTAGCAAGTCAGGAATAGCAGACTATCTAGAAGTAATGGATGCACCTTGGGCAGACAAAGTGTTGTGGAACGTTGATATGTGCCAATTCAGGTATGAAGAGAATATTATCAAAGATTTACTTGCTAGGAATGCTACGATAATGTTGACAGGATCTAAGTTCTTCCAATCACCACCATTCTGTGGTGCAATGTTAGTGCCAGCGGCGATGTATGAGAAATTAGTCGATGCTGATTGGTCTAAGGTGAGAATGTATAAGAGTGTTTTTTCTATCTATGATATCCCTGCAGAGTTAAGAGTAAAAGTTGATTTCAATCGTGAATTCAACCCGGCTCTTCATGCAAGATGGCAGTGTGCTATTGATGAGATGTTTAGGTTTAAAAAACTTGAAATTGCTGCAGCAAGAGGTAAGGTTGATCTGTGGCACAAGAAGATCGTAGACATTATTAATGAGTCAGAAGAGTTTGAATTAATGCCTGGTTTAGATAGGTCGATTAAGACTATCATCTCTTTCAGAGTGAAGGTGAATAATAAGTTTCTCAATCTTGAAGAGCTCAAGAAGTTTCACTACAATTTCTGTACAAAAGATTTTACCGAGGAGTATGGCCAAAAGCATGTGTTTATAGGTCAACCTGTAAAGTATGGAAAGAATGAAGGGTTTATCAGATTAGCTATTGGCTCCAAGAATATCAGAGAATTTGTTACCGATGACGAGACAATCTTTGAGAATGATAAGATGCTTATTCACATGTTAAAGAAAGAACTCAATACTGCCTTTGCTTACGTAGATTAATTATTCTCTAGTTGTTTAGCTGGGAACTATTAACTGGACTAAGACTATCTGATTATGGTGATATCTCCAGCTCGCAGTATTTTATTACTACCATCAGGAAGTGTAAGTTCTATTATATAGACATAGACACCTTGTTCGACTAGATTACCTGAATTTGTACCATCCCAAGCGATAATAGGATCATTAACCATTCCATTTACTGCTGAGTGTACTTTATTGCCCCATCTATCATACACTTCGAACTTAGCAACTACAATATTCTCATCACCAGACTGTGGATAGAAGCCTGCATCTTCATTCATAGGAGAAAAGATATTTGGTAAGAATACCGGAAGATCTCTTGTTATGAATTCGAGTCTGGTTGTAGTTTTGATTTCACATCCATCTTCATTAATCAGGGTTAGGTCAACATTGGTGTCTTCTGTGATTGATATAGTGGGATTTAGACAATCATTACATGATAATTCTACAAAAGACTCCCATAGAATTGTTTCTATAACACCATCCAGATTGGTTGAATAGCCAAGCTCATATGTATTTCCCTCAATGTTGTCAGATGAGATTTGAATAAAATACTCACCTGGGTCAGATACCATTTCACCACTGTCAATGCTATATACACAGCCGTTGATATCTGTGATTACTTCGAATGAAACCATCTCATCATAAGGATAGTCAATCATAAAGGGCAAATCACTTACAGAAAAGGTATAATTTTCTCCTTGAGTTAACAAGGTGACCTGACCAATGACATCATCAATATTATTGATAACCAATCCTGCATTAGCAAGATTATCGCAGTTACTATTAATTGCATAGTCAATCTGAAAACCATAAACTGTAACATCAATCCCGGCCATTTCGCTATCACAACCATCTATAGATTGTAATACTGAATATAGTGTTGTGCCTGGTATTGATGAATCGGGAAGTGGAGGTTCTCCCTGAATCATTTCATCATTGACAAACCAAGTCAAATCTGTACCAATAGCATCAACACTAGATGTGACATCATTTAGACAATATGTAATCTCATTATTCAGAAGCATTGGTGGATCAGGAATAGGATTTATAGTCAAGATTAATGATTGTTCTTTCTCTTGACAAGGCCCGTCACCATCGATATCTTCAAAAACTATAGATAAAAGCACACTGCCATTTTCAATATCTGATGAACCAGGCGTATAAGTTGTATTCTCGGTAAATGCATTACCAAACAATCCATCTCCTTCAGTCGACCATGAAAAATCTTCGTAATTCCCAATATCTAAAATCACTACATCCACCATCTCGTTTCCACAGATGATATCTGAGGATAATGCTATTTCGGTGTCAGTATCAGCTAGGCATACACAATCTAAAGCTTCGAATTCTATATCGGTTGTACATCCTGTAGATAGATTAAGTAATTGAAATGTAAAAGGCAATGATCCATTAATCGCTGTAAGGATTGATGTCTCAGATGCATTGGATGAATTGCTGACGATTGCATTAGTTTGTGCCGAGATCACCTCATTATCTGATAATTGAATCTCTACAAAATAGGTATCATCCATTGTAGTGCTACACTCATAAGCAACTACTTCAGCAACTGGAACTGCTAGCCCGCTGACTAATACCTCTAATGGTAAACTTGTACAACCATTATTGTCTACAGCAATAGCATAGTATATTCCCGAACTCTGAGGAGAAAAGGCTGAATTAGTAGATAATAGAATTGATAAGTCTTCATCAGCATACCACTCAAAAGAGATGTCTGGAAAGATAGAAAGTAACTCTAACTCTGGTATTTCAGAGCCTTCACAATAGGAGTCTTGACTTGCTAGCAGTGGTATAGCTACAGAAGGACAATCGCAATTCGGAGGATTTAATGTAACACTATCTCCACATTCACCGAGCTCATCGGAGTAATTGATTGTAATTGATTGATTAATAGGAATGTTTTCTATAGCGTACTGTTGACCGCCTGTGAAATTAAGA
Source organism: uncultured Saprospiraceae bacterium (assembly GCA_938041445.1). Taxonomy (GTDB): domain Bacteria; phylum Bacteroidota; class Bacteroidia; order Chitinophagales; family Saprospiraceae; genus JAHDHH01. The sequence goes on along the minus strand of CALISO010000001.1, from coordinate 32,443 downwards.
CTACCAACATCTGAAGACACGATTGGTACATCATTGCTTGCTACTGTAAATAATACATTATAAGTCTGCAAGCCATCATTACATACTAATTCTGAAATTGTAATCAATGGGGTATTTGAAATGATTAATTCTACTGTAATAGACTCACTGACACATCCTGAATTTTCATCAACTGAAACAACATAATATACTCCAGAACCTGACGGCATAAAACTATTGCCTTGTGCAATCACAGTATACAGAGTAGGGTCAGTATACCAGTATGCGACAAGCCCTGCATCAACGTCAGCACTCAAAGTAGGAAGAGAATCATCATCACAAATTGTAACATCACCTCCAGATATAGGCGGATCAATACTAGGACAATCACAGTTAGGTGATCCAACATCCAGCATTTCAGAACACATTCCATTATTTGAGATTGTTATAGTCACATTTGTTCCGATAGGAATATTAGTAATTGAATTTCCATTATTATTTCCAACAGAAATATTGTCTACCTGACCTTCTAACATAATGTATGATACAGTATAAGTTGTCATATCTTCTGAGCAGTCAACACTTATAATATCGATGTTAGGCAGATCAATGAAGTCTAGATTCACGTCAAGTGTATATGTACATCCATTTTGATTGATAATCTGCTCTGTGCCTGTAGGAGTAATTTCGTCATAGGCAACGCCATTAGGAGACGTATATGATTCTCCACTTTGAGAACAATAGGATTCTGCAATCTCAACATCATTTGGTGCTTGAAAAAACGAAATGTCTAATATATCTTGATTAGGATCGCATTCAGGATCAGCTGGTGTATCACTGGTTAACAACAACATAACACCTCCAGCATCTATATCTTGTTGGCTGATTTGGTATGTAGTCCCATCGCTAAATATATTAGAATCAAATGTTCCAAAACCACCTGACCAAATTCCATCTGTTACACTTCCACTGATTGAGGCACCATTATTTATTAGGTCAATCACCCCATCTACCTCAGGGCAAACGGTAAGAGACAATCCAGCTTCAATGATAACGGGATCATTACAATTGCAGTTTGGTGCTTGGATAGCGATAACGCCTGAACTACAGAATGGAGAGTTAACACCAATCGCTTCAAGCGTAGCATCGCCGTCTGTCAAGGGTAGCTGATATGTTAGGATGGTAAGACCAGCATTGTCTGCTGTAGTAGTATTTATATTTCCGCCTGTCACTGCACTACCACTTAGATTGTATTCTGTATTCGCTTCTCCGACTAGTTCTACATCGAAAGTATAGATAGTGCCTACGCATTCAATGTTAGTAACATTTAAAACTGGATTATCAAGCACGTCAACATTCAACGTAAATGGCTCTGCACAGACTACAGGATCTGGTGTAAAAAGATAACTTGATTGACCTAATATGCCCGAATTGATAGCTGCTGGAGACCAAGTACCTATGATACCATTGTCAGATGTCAATGGTAAATCATTAGGTATATCTAAGAAACAATAAGTATTTAACAAGTTAAAGGTTGGAGTTTCTGGTTCAGTACCTGGATTAATAAATATAGACTCTTCTGCGGAACAACCAGCATTATCAGTAATTGTGACATCATATACCGCAAATGGGGTGAGGTCAATAAGCATATCCATTCCGTCATAAATGTTATTTGACCATTCATAGATATATGGTGACTCTCCATTGGTGACATTAAGATTGATTGTACCATCTTCAGCTCCTGCACATGTTTCATCAGTTTTGTCAACGACAACATTAAGTTCTTCAAGTTCTGTGACTTCAAATTGATCAACTGCGGTACAGCCTTCATCATCAGTCACTGTTACTCCATAAATGCTAGATGGTAATCCCGTTTGATCTTCTGTAGAAGGTAAGCCGTCACTCCAATCGAAAGCAAAATCAGAGGTACCGCTTGTCATTGTTAAGTCAATACTTCCGTCATTTTGGTCATAGCAGCTAGGGGAGATGCTTGCTTCAAAAACCACTTCTGGTAAAAAGTTTATAGTAAGAACATCATTATCCGCAGTACAACTACCTAAAGATGGAGTGTCGCTCGTCAGAGTCAACATGATAGAACCTGCATCTATGTCTTGTTGTGTGATACTGTACGTTGTAGCACTACTATATATATTTGAATTAAATGTCCCAAATCCGCCAGACCACAGACCATCTGTTTCAACTCCTGAAATCGATGACCCTATGCTTGTTAGGTCAATTATGAAATTTGGCTCAGAGCAAATATCATCCAACTGACCAGCTTCAACTATGATTGGATCTGGACAATCACAAGCTCCACATTGTATTGTTCCCAATAAGTTATCATATAGACAATCACTCAAAGGAATAAATCCAAGGTCATCACTAAAGTCATAGTCCAATGTTGTTGAATTATCATCACAAGCAATCGTTTGTTGAGCACAAAGAGTACCATCTAAGGCAAGTAATTCCGTAGTTAGGTTACTGCATTCTCCATCTCCAGATTCTGAAATAGTATATCCTTCAGGAAAGACCGTGTATGAAATGTTTTCAGTCAACGCTGAATATGACGTGCAACCATTATCAGTTATTCCTAACAGAGATTCTAGATCTGCGATAGATATTGTAATTGACTCACTAACTTCAGAAGTTGAACAACTTTGATTCCCAACGGCATTAAGTGAAACATTATCACAAATTGAACCATCAGCAGCGATTATTTGATATGATCCTATTGCGAGTTGCTCACTACAAACATTGGACTCAGAAATAGTCAATTGTAAAGTTGGTTGAGCTGGATTGATTGTGATATCCATACTACCAGCGTCTATATAAGACAATGGAATACCTGGAATCTCACATTCTAACCAAGCATATAGAATGTCCGTATCAGTTGAGCAAGTCAAGTTACTATACGGGTTTGTCACATATACTAAACCTCCAGCATCTGGAGCTAGATTATTTGTAGTCCATACAAGATCACCTGCGAATCCATTTGGATCTGTTATCGTAATTCCAGATCCTCCAAGACTTAAGTCTAATTGCTCTCCATCACAAATAGTTTGTAACTGCGGAGAACTATCGACAGTAGGACAATCACATTCTGGAGGATCAATTGTTTCTGCAAATGAATCACAAAAGGGTTCAGTATTAGACATTACTGTTAATATTACGGATCCACTTGCCAATGGTATTGTAAATATCTCTATTGCTTCACCCGTACCATCTGTAGTCACACTGTTAGGATTTGGACTTATAACTGCTGATCCAGAAAATAGATATAAACTATTTGGTTCTCCAGTTACTTCAACCTCAAATGTGTAATTAGCTCCATCACATTGAATATTATCAATCTCAAGTTCTGGATTACCAAAAACTTCAACGGATAACGTTATTGGAATAGCGCATTCACCAACATCCGGGGTAAACACATAGTCTGTAATACCTTCAGTATCTGTTTCAATATCTGTAGCATCCCATGATCCAGAAATTCCATTATCAGAGATAGAAGGTAAGGCAGGTTCTATATCGTCTACACAGTACATTTCATCCAACGAGAATGTTGGCATCTCAGGTGCGGTTCCCGGATCTACGATTACCGATTCTACAACAGAGCAATTTGAATCGTCAGTGATAGTTACCGTATAAGAGCCACTTGGCACATCAGTGATGTTGAACATTCCATCGTAGCTATCCTCTGACCAGTCGTAATTGTAAGTTGGTTGCCCATCGCTGACAGTTACCGTGATTGTCCCATCATCGTTCCCATCACAAGTCTCAGGCGTTGTGTCAGCTATTACGGTCATTGCTTCCAGCTCTTCTATATCAAATATATCTGTAGATGAGCATCCCACATCATCAGTAACTGTCACAGCATAGGAACCAACAGCAAGATCAGAGATATCTTCTGAACTAGCTGTTGGATCCCAATTAAAGTCATATGGTGATATGCCATCCGTAATGGTTAAATCAATCATTCCATTAGAAGTTTCAGGGCAGCTGTCAGTAATTACTGCTTCGATGTCGGGATCAGAATGGAAGTCAATTGTTTGGATACAGTCAGGTCCTACAGTACCTACACAACCAGTATCAGCATCAACTACTGAAAGCAATTCAAAACTTATTTGATCTCCTTCATCTAAACAAAGAAGTCCAAATAAGATGCAAGTTGGCAGGTTAATTGCCTCATTGTCAAAATTTGGTAGAGTTAGATCTGGATCAAAACATAAATCAAACTCGAATGCATTCGATATACCAATCAGGCTAAATGGTCCAAATGATGTGTTTAAGAAGACTAATTCATACTCCACATCATACGTTCCTGAACCACCAGTAAATTCAAAATCAAATGTTGCACAACCTGATTCACAAACATCAAGATCACCACTTATGCAACCTTCAGGAGATCCGTTGCTGATGACAGATACCTCAACTTCAGCTATGCAACCACTTGTACTGTGCTGAACTTGTGCCCATATTGAACCCCCTGCAAATGGCGAGAGGTCAACATTATCAGTTGGTGGACCTATTTGAGTGGCAGTACCACTAGATGGATCTGTTTCATACCAAGTGAGGATATCTCCTTGATTATTAATGTTTGGACCTGCATCAGCATCAAGATTATATGCACTGATCACATTACTACATTCTTCAATGGTGAAGTCATTAGCTGTTGGACTTTCACCACCAGTGATATTGATTGTACTTGTGCTTTGGCAAGTTGTCAGTGGATCTACTACTGTTAAACTATAATTTGTAATATCATCCAGAGTTACAGGATCAATTATCCATGGATTATTAGTAGAAGTGTTACCAGTAGTTGTGTTTTCCCAAGTATAGTCATATACTGTATCACCATTATTTGCTTCAAGACTTAGTACTTCTCCTACACAGGCCATTTGGGAAGGAGAACTAGCCTGAGGTGGAGAAGCTATAGATAAAGGTATCTCAACATCACTACTTTCACATCCTCCATCTTCAACTACAGCCCAAACAGAGAGATTACTAGTCATATAAGAACTTGAATTAGCAATTGTTAAAACTAGTGCCGCATCTTCATACCATACAACAGTGCCAGTGCCAGCAGAGATTGTAGACTCTAATGTAGTTAAATCAAAAACTGGATCACCACTATCAGGAGCACATACTTCTAATGGGCCTGCCGGGTTTGCAACTGGACAAGAAACATCGATAGAGAGCTCATTACTTTCAATAGTAGAGCAGCAGTCATCTAGATCATCCTCTATCACTATCGCTTTGAGGAATATGGTCTCATTACACCAGGAATCAGGAATTAAATAGTCAATATCATCTAAGTTAGCATCGATCTGATAATTACTTATTGATCCAGATGGAGCGACACCACAAGTTCCAGAAAAGGCATTACCATCTCCATCTACATAGTCTCCATCGTTTGATATATCACTTGGATCATATGTCACTGTTTGATCAGTACAACCAAATTCAAATTCTTGAGTTTTTATATCACCTCCGTTGGAGAAAGCACCGAAGAATCTATCACATTCATTTTGCACAACATAGATACATCCGTCATCACCGCATAGGGTAGATACATCCACATTGTCACTAAACCCTGCGGATATTTGGACAAACAGCATCGCATTGGGTGGAACAAAGTCTCCTGGGCCAACTGGAATGATCATTCCGCAACCTGAGAGTAATGATGCATCACCATCTTGCCAATTACAAGGAGTCATTCCTGGAGAAGCGTTTGAAGGGCCTCCGCCAGTATTTCCCACTTCTAATGTGATAGAAAAATCATCGATATACAGACCACCTCCAGACTCTATAATGACATATTCGCCATCAGCATCACCAGAAGCACAACCGTCGACCGTAATTGATGAAACTACAGGGTCTTCATTACAATGATCATAGTCGATTAATTCACTTGATATTAATGTGCCTTCATTATTGTATGGGTCAAACCCAGTAGTAAGAGACCAATAAAATTCCACTTCAGAATCATCTAAAATATTGAATCCATCAAGTGATAGAGTCATCGTTTCACCAGAACAAAACTCAACCTCATTTGCTGCAAAAGAACTGAGCTCACCACATTGTGCCAAGAGACTTGCAATTGGATATAGCAAAGCGAGGATTGCTATCAATAGTGATTTAGAATCGAAACTATTCACAGTTTGGTTTATACGATCAATATTGAAGTTTTGGGTGTCTTTTAATATTGAATTTAGATCATTGTAAATGTAGGGATTATTCTACGATATCTTTACTTTTTAACATGAGTGGACTAGAATATGATGCTAGGCTTACATATTGCATTGATTAACCCTAATTATCCAATGAATTCCCCGATGATTTGGTCTGTTTTCTCCTTTCGTTTCATTACTTTTGCACATTACAGACACCAAATAAAGAGATTGATTGTTACACTATTATAGATATTGTTTTTTCTCAATTGTTCTATTCGGATTAGGAGCTTTCTTTGAAGCAACTAGCGTATTCTCACAAGAAGCACCAACGGTCGGTCTGATCCACAGAGAATCTAATTCTACGGATGTACTTACCTTGATAGCTAGCACTGGGAGTCGTAGTGCTTATCTTGTTAATAATTGCGGCCACTATGTTCATAGTTGGCACGATTTAGAAGAGACAGGCTTTGCATCATATTTATCAGAAGATGGTGAACTTGTTAGATCAGAAAAAGGAGATAATGCATTTAGTGCCGGTGGTTCAGCTGGCCAAATCTCCAAATATGATTGGGACGGCAATACCATTTGGTCGATAGATTTATCCGAAGAAGATAATTTTCAACAACATCATGACATTTCGATTCTTCCCAATGGCAACATTCTAGCACTTGTATGGACACTAGAGAGTTATGAGACAGCAATTGCTCTAGGTAGGGATAAAGACATTACAAGTATGCAGGGTATTTATATGGAAAGCATATATGAGATTAAACCCATAGGTTCTTCAGACTATGAGATTGTTTGGGAATGGAACCTCATTGATCATTTAGTACAAGACTTTGATAGCACCAAAGAGAACTTCGGTCAAATAGCAGAACACCCCAATAGGTTTAATGTTAATTTCACTGATGGAAGTACTGCAAGAACGGTCGATGCATTTCATTTCAACGGCATAGATTACAATGCTGATTTAGATCAAATATTAGTCAGTGGAAGAAATTTTTCTGAAGTGTTTATTATTGATCATTCCACAACCACAGAACAAGCAGCAACTAGTAATGGTGGAAACAGCAACAGAGGAGGAGATATATTATTTAGATATGGCAATCCGGAATCCTATGATTTCGGTGATGAGGATGACCAAGTATTTTTCGGTCAGCACGATGCAAGATGGTTAACTGATTCAAAAGGAAATTATAGTGGGTCCATATCTGTGTATAATAACGGATCAAATCGACCAGGTAATTTCAGTACGGTTGATGAAGTTCAATTGATTTTTGATTCATCATCAAGTACATATGCATTCAATGATTCTGGTTATGAAATCGCTCCACATACAATAGTAATTAATGGTGCTGAATTCACTAATTTCTCGTCAATACGGATGTCCGGTGCCTTCAAGCTAGACAACAATAATTATATGGTTTGTCATGCGACTAATGGTATAGTTCAAGAAGTCAATACTCAGGGTGAACTCCTATGGGAATATATCTATCCTGTCAATATTGCAGGCCCAGTGCAACAAGGCGGTTCTGCGTTTGGCAATAGCGTATTTAAGACCTTTTCTTACTATTACGATTATCCAGGATTAATCGATAAAGAATTAACAGACAAAGGTCCTATTGAGCTTGATCCGCTGGATACAGATTGTACGTTGATTACCAGTACTAACGATGAAAATAATTTCTTGAAAGAAGTTGTTGTGCCTACAGTCTGGGATAATGTCATAAGTCTTCAAAAGATACAGCAGATAGCAACTATCAGCATAATTGACATTCAGGGTAATTTAGTCAAGCAAATAATCAATGATGTGAATAGGGAAACCGTATCTATAGATGTGAGTACATTTCCAAGTGGTATGTACATATTACTACTAGATAATTCACCAGTTCAATGTGTAAAATTCTAATTTTAGAACAATAAGTATTTTTATAAAACTTACAGTAAATGTCTGATAAGATAGTACCAATTAATATTGAGGATGAAATGAAGTCCGCCTACATCGATTATTCGATGTCAGTGATTGTGGCTAGAGCTCTTCCCGATGTTCGGGATGGTCTTAAGCCTGTACACAGGAGAGTATTATATGGAATGAATGAGTTAGGCCTTACCGCTAGTAAAGCTCACAAAAAGTCAGCTAGAATAGTGGGAGAGGTACTTGGTAAGTATCACCCTCATGGTGACACCTCTGTTTACGATAGTATGGTAAGAATGGCTCAAGATTGGTCACTCAGATACCCCTTAGTTGATGGACAAGGTAATTATGGTTCTATGGATGGTGATAGTCCAGCTGCCATGAGATATACAGAGGCTAGACTTGAAAAGATATCTGATGAGATCTTAAGCGATATTAATAAAGACACTGTTGACTTTGCATTGAATTTTGATGATTCACTTGAAGAGCCAACTGTACTGCCAACTAAGATTCCTAACCTTCTCATAAATGGAGCTTCAGGGATTGCCGTTGGTATGGCAACTAATATGCTTCCTCATAATTTATCTGAAGTTATAGACGGTACAATTGCTACAATAGACGATCCGGAGATTACTGTGGAAGGATTGATGGAGCACATCAAAGCACCTGATTTCCCAACAGGCGGAATCATCCAAGGTACTTCAGGAGTCAAAGAAGCTTTCGAAACCGGAAGAGGTAAAGTAGTTGTAAGAGGGAAGGCTGATATAGAGACAGAAGGTAATAAAGAGACTATCATTATTACTGAGATTCCGTACCAAGTCAACAAAGCTAATCTTGTAATGAAGATTGCAGACCTAGTTAATCAAGAAAAGATTACTGGTATCAGTGATGTCCGTGATGAATCTGATAGAAATGGTCTGAGAATCGTTGTAGAAGTCAAGAGAGATGCAATGGCAAATGTCATTCTTTCAAAACTTTATAAATACACACCGTTACAAACATCTTATGGTGTAAACAATGTAGCTCTTGTAGACGGACGACCAAAGCTTATTGGACTGAAGAGAATTATTGAAGAATTCATCAAGTTCAGAATAGAAGTAGTCGTAAGACGGACGCAGTATGACTTAAAGAAAGCTGAAGAAAGAGCACATATACTGGAAGGTCTGATCATTGCTATTGATAATCTTGACGAAGTAATTAAGATTATTCGTGGTTCTGCAACAGTTGAGGATGCCAAGAATGCCTTGATGACCACATTCGACTTATCAGAGTTACAAGCCAAGGCAATCTTAGAGATGAGACTACAGAAGCTCGTAAGTCTCGAAATGGATAAGTTGAGAAATGAGTATGATGACCTTATGCTTAAGATTGCGGATCTGAAAGATATTCTAGGCAGTGAATCGCGACAAAGAGATATCATAAAAGATGAACTTAGAGAAATCAAAGATAAGTATGGTGATGCTCGTCGTACAGAAATCACATTTGCCGATGGAGAAATCAGTATAGAGGACATGATACCTAATGATGAGGTAGTTATCTCTATCTCTAACCTTGGTTATGTCAAGAGAACTAAGTCATCAGAATTCAAAGCACAAGGACGAGGTGGTACTGGATCGAGAGGAAGTAAGACCAAAGGTGAAGATTTTGTAGAGCACTTATTTGTGGCTAACAATCATAATTACTTACTTCTATTTACTGAGCAAGGTCGTTGTTTCTGGATAAGAGTATATGAAATCCCGGAAGGTAGTAAGACAGGAACAGGTAGGGTGATACAGAACTTTGCGACTATACCAAAAGATGATAAAGTCAAAGCTTACATAATGATTGAAGACCTTGAGGATGAAGCATTCCTAGATAGTCACAATATCATCTTTGCAACTAAGAAAGGACAAATCAAAAAGACAAGTGTCAGAGCATACTCTAGACCAAGGACTAATGGTATCAATGCGATTACTATTAAAGAAGGAGATCAATTATTAGAAGTGAAATTAACCGATGGTAATCAAGAAATTTTCCTTGCTAATAGAACTGGTAAGGCAATCCGATTCAAGGAAGGTGATGTCAGAGAGATGGGGCGAACAGCAGCTGGTGTGAGAGGAATGAACATCGCAGATGATGATGAAATCATCGGAATGGTGACCTACGATGCGACTACAGATGCTGATATGGCATTATTAACTTTGTCAGAGAATGGGTTAGGTAAGAGAAGTCGATTTAGTGAATACCGCAATATCAAACGAGGTGGAAAAGGAGTTACTAACCTGAAAGTGACAGAAAAAACTGGTAAAGTAGCTACGATTAAGAAAGTAAGTCCTGAAGATGATATGATGATATCCTCAAAGCAAGGAATTATGATCAGAGTTGGCTGTGAGAGTATCAGTTTACTTGGTAGAGCGACTCAAGGTGTCAAAATTATTAACTTGAAAAAAGGAGATTCATTAAGCGATGTAACCATCATTGCAAAGAGCGATGACACCGAAGAAGAATAAAATTTAACAATACTCTAAGCCATTTTAACTTTGCAAAATGAAAATTGAGCATAAAATTTGGGTTAACACTATATATCAAACATAATTTTTAATAACTCTATATGAAATTTATCAACCTATTAATCATCAGCGTACTATCTATGACGGTGATGTTCGGACAAGCAGAAGATTTAAAAACTGCTAAGAAAAATTTACAAAAGTATTATTTGGACAATAGTAATACTGAAGCACTATCTATGGCTTCTGAGTCTGTTACTAAAGCATTTGCTACAGGTACTATTGATCAAGATGCTGATGCAAACCTTCTGAAAGGTAAAATCTTTAATGAAATCGCAAACAGTGCTGTCAAAGCAAAAATGCTTGAACAAGAACCAGCAATCATAGAACCAACTGCTGCTGCCACAGCTGCAATGGCCCTTGCAAATGCCTACCAATATGCAGAAAAGAAAGGACCTAAAAAAGAGGCCGTAACTGCGATGGTAGAAAACGAAGAGATAATCAATAATATGGCAATCTTCGCTTATCAGCAAAATGACTATGCTGCAGCTTACGAGAACTTCAACGCGAGTTTAGATGTATCTAAGGCACTAACAGCTGCAGGAGGAACTTCAAGACTAGCTGACAAAGCACTTATGGATGAGCAGATGTTCTTTACTGCAGTAAGCGCTTATTCTGGTGGAATGAAAGCAGAAGCTAAGCCATTATTAATGGAGCTATTCAACAATGGTTCACAAGAAGTATTTGTCTATGATGCTTTATTTAATATCGCAAGTGAAGCTGACGATCCTGATGCACTTAAGTATTTAGATGCTGGAATGAAGGTTGATCCAAGTGATTCAAGTCTATTATTCTCAAAGATCAACTACTATCTACAAAGAGGTCAGTTGAATGAATTGATTGGTAGCTTAGAAGATGCTAAGAAAGCCGAGCCAGATAATATCTCAGTATTCACAACTACTGGTAGTGTTTATGATCAATTGGCTACAAAGGCTGCTGAAGATGGTGATATGACTAAGTCAAAAGAATACTTTGGTAAAGCATTGGAGAATTATGAGATGGCTCAGAAAAAAGATGCTAATAACTTCGATGTGAATTATAGCATAGGACAACTGTATTATAACAAAGCAGCGGGTCTAGTGCCAACAATTAACGAGTTGAGTGGAGATATCTCACCTGCTGGTATGAAAGCTTATGATGTGAAAAAAGCTGAGATGGATGGTTTGTTCAAGCAAGCTCTTCCTTACTTCCAAACTGCTGAAAAGATTAATGATGCTGACCTTAATACTGTAATTGCATTAAAAGAAATCTATGCAAGACTTAATGACTTAGCAATGTCTAATAAGTATAAAGCTAAATACGATGCCCTTACTGCAGGCAAGTAATAATGCATACACTTATTGAATTCAAAAATTAAAACAACAGGTATGGCATTTTTTTTGCCGTACCTGTTTTAGTATTACAAATAGTCTCTATATGAAAACTTCCATTACAAGCCTAGGTATAATTCTCCTTGTGACATTTGCCACTATAGGTTCAAGTCAAGATCATTTCCTAGTCGAACTACCAAAGCGTACACCGGATGTTGCTACTATGGTTAGATCTTATGAAGGAACAGCTGTAATCCCAGTTATGGCGAACGATATTAATGGCAAAGAACAATTCATTGGCAATTATAAAGGTGCTAACTTGATTCTCTATTTTTGGAAAATTGGTAATCCTAGAAGTGTAGAACTCCTTAACAATCTTAACTTGTTGAAACAGAAGTATACGGATCTTAATGTGGTGTCATTTGCACTAGATTCAAAAGAGGATCTACAAGACTTTACGCAATCCTTTGAAGTTAACTTTCCTATTATCCCTAATGCTGAAATCCTTTCAGAAGGTCCATATGGTGGTGAACTTGGTATGCCAAAACTATTCTTTATAGATGATAAAGGGATCACTAAGTGGGTCTTTCCGGCTCAAGAACTCAATAGCACAATGGATGTGAGCAATATCTTATCCATCTTACATGAGCAAGTGACTCATTAACCAATTATTCATTTGAAATTCTCACCTCGCAAGTTAGAAATACTAAAGGTAGCAGCACATTTATTCAATGAAATGGGTTTCAATGCCGTTTCAATGAGGGATTTAGCAAGCGAGATGCAAATCAAAGCTTCTTCACTCTATAATCACATCAGTAGTAAGGATGAGATACTTTCAGATATCATTCTCAATATTGGGGATGAATTTACAGAAGGTATCAATGGTATTATTTTACAAGATTTAAAGTTCGTTGACAAGTTAGAACACCTCATAAAAATGCACGTCAGCATTGTTATTAACTATCCAGATGAAATAGGAGTACTTAATAATGATTGGAAGCATCTCAGTGATCCCGCAAGAACCAAACTTGTCAGTATGCGATCTGACTATGAAGACAAGTTCAGAAAAATCGTCCATCAAGGTATTAAAGAAGGCTACTTAATAGATGTCAATCCTGAAATTATGTTATTCTCGATCCTATCTACACTAAGATCAATGAACGCTTGGTATCTCAAAAAAGGGGATGACGATATTAGGACTTTGACAGACAATGTTGTCAGAATACTACTGACTGGAGTATTGAAATAATAATAATTAGTCAAATACTTGCAACCCTAACTAACATTTGTTAGTTTAGTATTCGTGAGTAAGTTTTACACAATACCAGTATCTAATATTGAACAATCAACACCAGATTGTAGAATTATTACTTTAGACATTCCAAAAGACCTACAGACTGAATTTGCTTTCAAGCAAGGTCAATATCTGACGTTAAAGGCAGACATTAATGGTACGGAAGTTAGACGGTCTTATTCGTTATGCTCTTCTCCTCTTGATCATCAATGGCAGATAGGCATCAAGAAAATCCCGAATGGTAAATTCAGCACCTTCGCCAATGACATACTAAAAGTGGGTGATTCTATAGAAGTGATGGCTCCTCAAGGGCACTTTTATATTGATGTATCAGAAAGCACCGATCGAGAATATGTTGCGTTTGCTGCAGGAAGTGGAATAACTCCAGTACATTCTATAATTACTACACATCTTGAAGCAGAACCAAATTCTTCTTTTACACTTTTCTATATTAATCAATCTACTCAGTCAATTATATTGAAAGAGTCAATTGAAGCCCTTAAAAATAAATACATTGGAAGATTCAGAGTCTTTCATTTCTTGACTAGGGAAAAGCGAGCAGCAGAATTGTTCAACGGTCGTATTGATACCGTTAAGTTAGAAGCGATATTTTCATCTATATGCTCAACTGAAAACATCAATGATTACTTTCTCTGTGGACCGGAATCAATGATTCATTTAATAAAGGATTATTTGGTTAATCAGGGAGTAGATGAAAGTAATGTTCACTTCGAACTATTCGGCACTAATGCCGAACATAGCAAAGAACGTCAAGAATCTATTGCAGTAGAATTTGCAGGTAAATCTTGTGATCTTACAGTAAAAGAAGGAGGAAAAACATTTGATATAACAGTGCCACAAGGAGAGAGCAATGTGTTGGATATTGCTTTAGCACATCATGCTGACTTACCTTTTGCATGCAAAGGTGGTGTATGTGCCACCTGTAAATGTAAGCTTGAAGAAGGTAAGGTTGAGATGATTGTATCTTATGGTCTAGAGCAAGATGAGATTGATAATGGATATATCTTATCATGTCAAGCAGTACCACTATCGGAAAAAATTATTGTAGACTTCGATATTTAGATATCAACTGAATTGGTTAAATTTAGAAACACTTAATAAGAATTATATATGGGTGATCAAATACAATTAGAAGAGCTATTCCAGCAACGTATCGATGCCGGTGGTAAGATTGAGCCAAAGGACTGGATGCCTGAGAAATATAGAAAAACACATATCAGACAAATATCACAGCATGCACATAGTGAGATTGTAGGTATGCTTCCAGAGGGTAATTGGATTACTAGAGCTCCATCTTTAAGACGAAAAGTCGGTCTATTAGCTAAAGTGCAAGATGAAGCAGGGCATGGTCTCTATTTATATTCGGCTGCAGAGACTCTTGGGATATCGCGAGACGAGATGTTCGATCAATTGCATACTGGAAAAGCAAAGTATTCTTCTATTTTTAATTATCCGACATTAAGTTGGGCGGATATCGGCACAATAGGCTGGTTAGTTGACGGTGCTGCTATTATCAATCAGGTAATGTTAACACGAACTTCATTTGGCCCTTATGCAAGAGCAATGGTACGTATCTGTAAGGAAGAAAGCTTTCATCAAAGACAAGGCTATGAGATTATGCTTGGGCTAGCGCAAGGAACACCAGAGCAAAAAGCAATGGCACAAGATGCGTTGAATAGGTTCTGGTGGCCATCATTAATGATGTTTGGCCCAAGGGATGAAGATTCACCTAATACTGAGCTCTCAGTCAAGTGGAAGATAAAAAGAAAAACTAATGATGAATTGCGCCAGCAGTTTATTGACATCACAGTACCTCAGGCTGAATACTTAGGCCTTACTATTCCAGATCCAGATTTAAAATGGAATGATGAGAGAGGGCATTACGACTTTGGCGAGATTGATTGGGATGAGTTCTGGACTGTGGTCAAAGGAAATGGACCTTGTAATACCGAACGATTAAAAGCCCGTGTCGATGCTTGGGAAGAAGGTGCTTGGGTAAGGGAAGCAGCATTGGCTTACTCCGAAAAGCAAGTAATCAAGAAGAACCAAAAAGCGAAATTGGCCTCGTAGCTATCAACATTAATAATATGAGTACAACACAAGAATGGCCATTATACGAGATATTTATTAGATCAAAAAATGGTCTTGAACATCGACATGTCGGTAGTTTACATGCTACTGATGCTCAGATGGCAATCGAGAATGCCAGAGATGTATACACTAGACGTGAAGAAGGTGTCAGCATTTGGGTAGTTCCTTCAGCTGAGATAACTGCTACGCAATCTGATGAAGCTGGTGAGATATTCCAACCAGCTGCTGATAAAGTCTATAGACATCCTACTTTCTACGAACTACCTATCGAATTAAAACATATCTAATGTCACTAAGAACCTACATACTCTCACTATCAGACAATGCGATGATCCTTGGTCATCGACTATCTGAGTTGTGTGGCCACGGACCTACATTAGAGACGGATATCGCATTGACAAATATCAGTTTGGATTTTTTTGGCCAAGTAAGATCATACCTCCAATACTTAGCTTCTATAGATGGTGATCAGGTTACAGAAGATACTTTGGCATTTTTGCGGACTGAGAGAGAGCACCACAATTGTATTTTATTAGAACAGCCTAATGTAGATTTTGCTCATATAATTATGAGGCAATATTTATTCGATGTGTTTCAGTTACTACAATTAGAACAGCAAATGTTATCCACTGATGAGACCATTGCGGCTATTGCAGCTAAAGCAATAAAAGAAGCAAGGTATCATCAAAGGTTTTCTGAATCATGGGTTCTACGTCTTGGAGATGGAACAGAAGTCAGTCATACAAAAATGCAAACTGCTCTTGATACTCTTTATCCATTTGTTCACGAACTCTTCACTCAAAATGATTGGGAAAAGGAATTAGTAGAACAGGGAATTGCATCAGATGTTAAAGGGTTTGAAAGTAGATATTATGACACTGTCTTTCAGACATTAAAGTCTGCTAATCTAAGTAAGGATGATATTATCAATCGGTATGCTCAAGGCAAAAATGGAATTCATACAGAACACCTGGGATATATCTTGACCGAGCTACAGTATATGCAGCGAGCTTACCCAAATATGCAATGGTAGTTGGTCAGATACATATCGCATCAGAAGAAGTGGCAAGATTGCTATCAACTGTACCTGATCCAGAAATCCCTGTTTTATCAGTATTGGATTTAGGAGTAGTCAGAAGGGTAGATATCGACGGAAAGAATATTGATATTGATCTCACACCAACATATTCTGGTTGTCCAGCAATGGATACGATGGCCGTTGATATTACATCAGCATTATTAGCCGAAGGATATTTACCTAAAGTGAATCTTGTTCTATCACCAGCTTGGTCAACAGATTGGATATCAGAAAATGGCCGAAAAAAATTAGCAGAATATGGTGTTGCTCCACCTTTAGGAAATGAGTTAGATAAGCGAGCACTCCTGAACGGTGAAAGGTTAGTAACTTGTACAAACTGTCAATCAACAAATACCACTATTGTAAGTCAATTTGGTTCTACGGCATGCAAGGCTCTCTTCAAGTGTGAAGATTGTTTAGAACCTTTCGATTACTTTAAATGCCTTAAATAATATATGCCTACAGTACAAACAGAAGTTAGAAACAACGTTGGTGTAATCACACTGAATAGACCTGCCACTTTCAATAGTTTTGATAGAGATATGGCACTTGGTTTACAAGCAGCTTTAGATAACCATGAGAATAATAAATCTGTCAGATGTATTTACCTTACTGCTAAGGGAAAGGCCTTTTCAGCTGGACAAGATATTAAATACCTATTGAGCCCAGAAGCTGTACATTTTTCAAGACTAGTAAAGGAACATTATAATCCTATCGTCAAAGGTATCTTCGAAATGTCAAAGATTGTTGTTTGCGGAGTCAATGGCGTTGCTGCCGGAGCTGGAGCAAATATTGCATTGTCTTGTGATATCACAGTGGCTAGAGAATCAGCTTCATTTATACAGGCATTCTCTAAGATTGGTCTTATACCTGACAGCGGAGGTACATATATGTTATCGAGGTTGATAGGATTTCAAAGAGCTAAAGCATATGCTCTAATGGGTGACAAGATCAGTGCTAATGAAGCAGAACGGGTAGGGATGATTTATAAGAGTTTTGCTGATGATATTTTTGAAGAAGAAGCATTTAATATTGCTGAGAAACTTTCAAAAATGCCAACTTTAGCTCTAGAACAAACAAAAAAATTATACCGAGAGTCCTTAAATAATACTTTCCAAGAACAAATTGAATTGGAAGCGAACGTGCAGACTCAACTAGCAGAAAGTGAAGATTATAAGGAAGGTATTCAAGCATTTGTTGAAAAACGGAAACCATCTTACAAAGGAAAATGAAGCAAACAGTCAGTATCATAGGTGCAGGCACAATGGGAAGTGGCATTGCACAGATTGCAGCAAGCAAGGGTTGGAATACCATCATTTATGATATTAACCCTGACACCTTAGAAATATCTAAAACGAAATTGGAAAAAATCCTCAATAGACTAATTGAGAAAGGGAGGATAGATGAGCAAATCAAAAGATTAATCCAAAAGCACATCACATATACAACAGATCTTAGCAGTATCAAACCAAGTAACTTAGTTATAGAAGCTATTGTTGAAGATCTTTCCATTAAAACCAAACTGTTTGAGTCTATTGATGAAATAGTTGATAGCAATTGTATCATCGCTAGTAACACTTCTTCATTGTCCATTACCGCACTTGCAAATAGCCTCAAAGATCCAAGACGATTTGTGGGGATGCACTTCTTCAATCCAGCGCCATTAATGAAGTTAGTTGAAATAGTTCCAGCCTTGCAAACACATCCAGATGTCGTAAGAAAAGCAATGCAGATAGGCAGTGATTGGAATAAGATTGTTGTAAGGACTAAAGATACTCCCGGCTTCATTGTCAATAAAGTTGCCCGACCTTTTTATAGCGAATCTATCAGAATGTATGAAGAAGGAATGGCTACTCCTGCAGAAATCGATTCTTCACTAAAAGAAGTTGGTGGATTTAGAATGGGACCGTTTGAATTGACAGATTTTATTGGTCATGATGTCAATTACAAAGTCACTGAAACAGTTTGGAAATCATTTTTCAATGATGGAAGATATACGCCATCTTTCACTCAACAGCAATTAGTGCTTGCTGGATATCTTGGGCGAAAATCTGGACAAGGATTTTACTCTTATCCTAATGAAAATCAACCAGTAAATGTAAACAAGGATAAGGCAACGGCTATTGTTAATCGAGTCATTATTATGCTAATAAATGAAGCTGCAGATACAGTACATCGTCAAATTGCTTCTGTAGAAGATATAGATACCGCGATGACCAAAGGTGTCAATTATCCTAAAGGTCTACTCAAATGGGCTGATGAATTAGGCATTGAGGAATGTGTGAGAAGAATGGACATCCTCTTTGATGAGTATCATGAAGAGCGATATAGGTGTAGCCCACTATTGAGAAAGATGGTACGTAAGGGTCAGAAATTCTATGGAGCATAATGAGTGGACTAGCACGACAAGTTTTCGACAAGATGTACAACTTAGATCATTTTAGCCAATGGTTAGGTATTGAGTTAGTTTCTATTACAGAAGGTTCTTGTATTCTGAAGATGATCGTAACGCAAGAAATGCTCAATGGATTTGGAATGATGCATGGTGGTATTGCTTATGCACTTGCAGATAGTGCATTTGCGTTCGCTGCCAATAGTCATAATCAAGTGTCAGTATCAACTTCTGGACTAATCACTTTTGGTAAATCCGCTAAGGAAGGTGATACGTTATTTGCAGAAGTAAAAGAACTCCGACTTGGAAGTCAAACATCAGAATATGACGTAGAAGTAAAGTCTGAAAATGGAGAAACATACTATAGATTGCGGACAACCGCATTCAGAAAACCGATTCAATTAATAGAGAATAGCAGTACACAATGAAAGACGCATATATCATAGATGGAATCAGGACACCTATTGGTAAGTTTACTGGGACGTTATCCCCAGTAAGAACTGACGATCTAGCAGCCCATGTCATCAAGGCATTAGTAGGTCGTAATAATCAAGTGCCACTTGATGCATATGATGATGTCATAATGGGATGTGCTAATCAAGCAGGAGAAGACAATCGTAATGTAGCACGGATGGCATTGTTACTTGCCGGCCTACCACATACAGTTCCAGGAGAAACAGTTAATCGTCTTTGCTCATCTGGACTATCGGCAATTATTCATGCGACCAGAGCTATCAAAGCTGGAGACGGTGACCTCTTTATTTCTGGAGGTGTAGAACACATGACGCGTGGACCCTTCGTTATGTCTAAAGTATCAAAAGCATTCGGTAGAGATGCACAACTATTTGATTCTAGTTTTGGATGGAGATTTATAAATGATAAGCTGGACAAAGCCTATGGAACGGATGGCATGGGAATCACAGCAGAGAACCTACAAGAAATGTATAACATTTCTCGCGAGGATCAAGATAAGTTCGCCGCTTGGTCGCAGCAAAAAGCTGCTGCATCGCAGTCTTCCGGAAGACTTGCTAAGGAGATTGTTCCAGTTTCTATTCAACGACGAAAAAAGGAAGATTTAATCTTTGATCAAGATGAGTTCATCAGAGCAGGTACAACAGCAGAGATCCTAGCCAAATTAAGACCAGCCTTTAAAAAAGACGGCACTGTAACTGCTGGTAATGCGAGTGGTCTTAATGATGGGGCAGTTGCAACGTTGATCGCATCTGAGACTGCTGTCAATAAATATGGATTAAAGCCATTAGCGAGAATTGTGAGTTCTGCAGTTGTTGGTGTAGAACCAAGAATTATGGGTATTGGCCCAGTCCAAGCAAGCAACAAGGCATTAGGTAAAGCTGGTATTACCATGGATCAAGTTGATGTCATAGAGCTCAATGAAGCATTTGCCGCTCAGGCTCTTGCATGTACAAGAGAGTGGGGACTAGCGGATGATGATCCTAG
This sequence comes from uncultured Saprospiraceae bacterium, assembly GCA_938041445.1. Lineage (GTDB taxonomy): Bacteria > Bacteroidota > Bacteroidia > Chitinophagales > Saprospiraceae > JAHDHH01. The sequence goes on along the minus strand of CALISO010000001.1, from coordinate 12,189 downwards.
AATCAATCCTAATGGAGGAGCAATTGCCATTGGTCATCCACTAGGTGCAACAGGTGCAAGATTAGCACTATCAGCGGCTATTGAACTCAAAGAGCGAAATGCAAAATATGCCTTAGTCACTATGTGTGTTGGTGTAGGGCAAGGCTATGCAGCAGTAATACAAAATGTTTAATCACTTCAAGAGATAAGATATGAAACTTGGAAATTATGTAATGGGAAGTTGGCAAGAAGGCAAGGGTGATGGCTCTCCAGTTTATAATTCTGTAACTGGCGACGTCGTAGGAACAGTGACGACTGATGGGATAGATTTTGGAGAGGTTCTCGATTATGGACGAAAGCACGGCAGCCCTGCATTGCGTAATATGACCTTCCAGGAGAGAGGTAATATGTTGAAGGCGCTTGCCTTATATCTGACTAAGAGGAAAGATGATTTCTACAAAGTAAGTTATAAGACTGGGGCTACTAAGGCAGATAGTTGGATAGATATTGAAGGTGGGTTTGGTAACTTATTTGCCAATGCATCTTTGAGAAGAAATTTTGCTGATCAGAGTTATCATGTAGAAGGAGAAGTTGTTGACTTATCAAGAGGAGGCAGGTTTATGGGACATCACATTATGGTGCCAAAGCGAGGTGTAGCGATACATATCAATGCATTTAATTTTCCTGTATGGGGAATGTTTGAAAAGTGTGCTGTCAATTGGATGGCAGGAGTCCCAGCCGTTGTCAAACCTGGTAGCTCTACGTCATATCTCACAGAGGTAGTTGTCAGAGAAGTAATTAAGTCAGGTATTTTGCCAGAAGGGGCACTACAACTCATCTGTGGATCAGCAAGGACTATCCTAGATACTGTAGAATCTCAAGATGTTGTCACATTTACGGGATCAGCAACCACAGGTCGCTTGCTTAAGTGTCATCCAAGAATCATCCAAGAAGCTGTGCCATTCAATATGGAAGCAGATAGTCTCAATGCGTCTATTCTTGGAGAAGATGCCGTACCAGGCACTCCTGAATTTGATTTATTCATCAAAGAGGTTAGGAAAGAAATGACCACTAAATGTGGTCAAAAGTGTACTGCAATTAGAAGAGTTATAGTTCCTGAACACCTCGTTGAAGATGTTCAGATTCAACTCGGAAAGCAACTCGCAAAAGTCGGTGTCGGAGCACCAACTGCTGATGGTGTCAGAATGGGAGCACTTGCATCTCTTGAGCAAGTAGAAGAAGTAAGAGATAGAGTACGAGAGTTAAGCAAAACAGCAAAGATCGTCTATGGAGACCTTGATAATGTAGAGGTGATTGGTGCTGATGCAAATAAAGGCGCTTTCTTATCACCAATATTGTTGCTTGAGAAAGATCCATACAAGAATCTTGGAGTGCACGAGATTGAAGCCTTTGGCCCAGTCAGCACGATTATGCCATATAAGTCTATTGAGCAAGCCGCAGAGTTAGCGAATATGGGCAAGGGGTCACTTGTCTGTTCTATTGCCACAGCTGATAATCAGATTGCTAAAGACTTTACCTTAGAAGCGGCAACGCATCATGGAAGGATTATGATAATCAATCGTGAAATGGCAAAGTATAGTACAGGTCATGGATCACCATTACCATACCTAGTTCATGGTGGACCTGGACGTGCAGGTGGAGGTGAAGAGATGGGAGGGATGAGAGGTATTATGCACTATATGCAACGATGCGCTATACAAGGCAGCCCGACAACCTTGACTGCTGTTACTGGTATATATCAACCAGGATCAGCCTATGTTGATACAGATAAGCATCCATTCAGATACCACTATGAAGAGATTCAACCGGGAATGTCAGTACTTACGCATAAGAGGACTATCACCGATAGCGATATCCAGAACTTTGCTAATCTTAGTTGGGATGTATTCTATGCCCATACAGACATCACTTCTTTAGAAGGATCAATCTTTGAAAAGAGAGCTGCTCATGGCTATTTTATATTAGCAGCTGCAGCTGGACTATTTGTATCACCTGCTAAAGGGCCAGTAGCTGCGAATTATGGATTGGAGGAGTGTCGTTTCCTTAAACCCATTTATCATGGCGACACCATACAAGTCAGACTAACGTGTAAAGAAAAGAGAGATAGAGATAGTCGAGGCAAAGAGCACCCATCTGGTGTTGTCACTTGGTATGTAGAGGTGTTTGATCAAGAGGATGAATTATCTGCAGTAGCAACTATTTTGACATTAGTCGAAAAGCAATGTCCATTTATAGAGATTACCGAGTCAACACTTCACCAAATGCTCGATGGATTGACAGAAAGTACCAAACCTAAATGGGGTATGATGACAGCTCAGCATATGGTAGAGCATTTTGACTACTTCAATAGGCTCTCTATAGGTGAGATAGAGAGCGACATATATGTATCAGAAGACAAGATTGAAGCTTATCAAGACTCATTGTGGAACTATATCCCGATGATGAATGACTTTAAACATCCTAACTTTAAGAAAGATGAGCCAGAAGAACTCAGATATGGATCCATTGCTGATGCAAAAACCGCATTCTGGGAAAGCTATCAAGCCCTACAGACTTACTTTAAGGTAAATCCTGAAGGTACAGTGCCCAACCCGATGTTTGGTCACCTAGATCGTTATCACTTGAAGCTACTAGAACGTAAGCACTATAACCACCACTTTAAACAATTTGGTCTTATCAAATAACATAATTATCAACTCCCGTGAACAAAAAAACACTACTTCAAGCCTTTAAACTAATGTGTACAGCTAAGACACTATCAGAGGTGTATGAAGAGAATTTTAAAGAGGTCAGTAAGTATGTTCATGCAACATCACGGGGACATGAGGCCATCCAATTGGCAGTTGGAATGCAGTTGCTATCTCAAGATTATGCTTTTCCTTACTATCGGGATGATGCAATGCTATTAGGAATTGGATTGACTCCTAAAGATTTGATGGCACAACTGCTAGCTAAAGCTGAAGACCCATTTTCAGGCGGACGATCATACTACTCTCATCCAAGTCTCAACAGAGAGGACTTAACTAAGATACCCCACAATTCTTCTGCCACAGGGATGCAAGCAATACCTGCTACAGGTGCAGCTTTAGGTTTAAAGTATAAAGAGCAGGTTGGTATAGCTGATGAGTTCAAGAACAAACCGATCGTAGTCTGCTCACTTGGTGATGCTTCTGTGACCGAGGGTGAGGTATCAGAGGCGATGCAGATGGCAGCATTGAAGCAATTGCCAATTCTCTTTTTGGTTCAAGATAACGAATGGGATATTTCGGCGTCTGCAGATGAAATCAGAGCTCAAGATGCTTATGAGTTTGCAGCTGGATTCATAGGGTTAAGTGCATACTCAATAGATGGAACTGACTTTGCCAAGTCCTATTCAATGGTCAATGATATTATGTCTAAGATGCGGACAGATCGAAAACCTGTTTTGCTTCATGCAACTGTCCCTTTACTTAATCATCACACGTCAGGTGTTAGGATGGAGTGGTATAGAGATGACCTTGATGAAGACAGATTGATGGATCCATATCCAAAGTTAAGGAAAGCCGTGATCAAGTCAGGAGTGAGTAAGAAGATGATTAAGCAAACTGAAAAGGAGATATATGGAAGAGTGGTCGACCAGCTTGACGAAGCTCGTCAGATGAATAATCCAGATCCATTAACGATTTTTGATCACATATTTGCCGAAACATTAATCACTGATGAGGTAGGTGAGAGATCGCCTGAAGATGGTGAAGAAGTGGTGATGGTTGATGCTGCCTTGCATGCTATTGAAGAAATTATGACTAGAGACAAGCGATGTCTACTATATGGTCAAGATGTAGGACATAGACTTGGGGGAGTATTTAGAGAAGCGGCAACGCTTGCTCAAAAATTTGGGAACGAACGCGTTTTTAATACACCTATCCAAGAAGCTTTTATTGTAGGGAGCACAGTTGGAATGTCTGCCGTTGGTCTCAAGCCTATTGTAGAAGTTCAATTTGCAGATTATATCTGGCCTGGACTCAATCAGCTATTTACAGAAGTGAGTAGATCTTGTTATCTATCTAATGGAAAGTGGCCTGTTTCAATGATCTTACGAGTACCTATTGGTGCTTATGGCAGTGGAGGACCTTATCATTCTGGAAGTGTCGAATCAGTTGTAGCGAATATCAGAGGAGTGAAGATTGCCTACCCGTCCAATGGAGCCGATCTCAAAGGGTTAATGAAATCTGCATACGACGATCCTAACCCTGTGATTATATTTGAACATAAAGGACTTTACTGGTCAAAAGTAAAAGGCACAGATAAGGCAAGAACTATTGAGCCAGATGCTGATTACCGTGTTCCTTTCGGCAAATGTCGGGTCGTACAATCAATACCGTCATCACTTGAATCTAGCCTGTGTATCATCACATACGGTATGGGAGTACATTGGGCTCTGAATGCCTCTAAAGAAATAAAAGATCAAGTTGAAATCATCGATCTAAGAACATTGGCACCATTAGATTATGAAGGATGTTATGAGGCAGTAAAACGTCACGGACGTTGCCTCATCATTACTGAAGAGCCTACCAATAATTCTTTTGCACAAGCTTTGGCTGGCAACATTTCTGAAAATCTGTTTGAGCACTTAGATGCACCTGTACAAGTTATCGGTTCACTAGAGACTCCTGCAATACCGTTGAATAGTGCATTGGAGCAATCTTACCTACCAAGTGTAGATCAAATTTCGCATAAAATTGTACAGCTTTTAGGTTATTAATTGCATACGATTTTTGAATCATATTCCTTTTTATTGGGTTTATTTACACATATAAATAATAATAATATTTATTTCTCACCTATATAGTAACTCATTGCGTTTTCTGCAGTAAATATTGATAGTCAATTACTTATATTGATATTTGTATAGATTTCTCGTGTCTTATACATAGCTATATTTCTCTTTGATGTACAATTGATGTAGTTTGTAATTATGGTTAAATAGATATTGTGTTGTATTATTATGTCGATTTAGATAGATTGTTAGTCTATTATGTCCTCCCCTTATAGTGACATTTAGATACAAGACTCTATTGAAAGTAAAAGAAACCTAACTTAACTCGTTAACCTAACCTGAACATGAAATACCTAACAATTTTAGGATTACTGTTTTTTTCTCTATGCTCATATGGACAAGCAGATAATCTTGACCAAAAATTCAGCCAATTATCAAACCAAGCTGAATCAATGGATTTCCTAGTCGATTTATTTATAGACTACACACAAAACCCTTCACAATTCTCAAGTTCAAAATCTTTCAATAATTTAATTATTGAGGGTATCCTTGACAAACGATTATTGTATGATGAAGAGGCTAAAGGATGGCTGCGTATATATTTATCATCAGATGATGATAATATTAGAAGTACTTATGAAGCCAATTTGTTAACTAAACTCTAAAACCAAAACTGATGTATAAAATTAAATTACTCATAGTAAGCGTATTAAGTATGTTTACTTTTTTGACCATAAAGGCTCAGTGCCCTGCTGGTCAAACAGAGATAAGTATAGAAATCAATGCTGTTTCATTTGGATCAGAGATTGGTTGGGAGTTATTAGATGTTACAACCGGTACAGTTATCGATTGTATGCCTACTGGAACATATGCAACTGGTGATGTAGTCTTAGAAGGTCCATATTGCGTTACAGATGGCAACACCATAACATTAACAGGTTTTGACTCTTTTGGTGATGATTGGAACGGTGGGTTTTTCAACGTAATTATTACCGAAGATGGATCAGTTAACGGATGTGGTGATCAAGATGGTTGTGTCATACTAGAGAATGGCGGTATTAACCTTGATGTGGAACCAGATGTATCAGTTGCATATTCATGTGATACTTCTTTTGAAGAGTTTGTAGTTGCTTTACCTGTCTTCGCTTGTAATGCATCTCCGATAATGGGTTGTACTAATTCTAGTGACCCAAATTTTGATATGTGTGCTACTATAGATGATGGTTCATGTGTGTGTATGGATACATTCTCTGAGATTGTTGATGGGGATACATTTTGTGCTACGGATGATCCTATTGCAGTAACACCTGTGCTGTCAGAAGATGGTGGAGTTTCGGCGGTACTCACAGCAGAAGGATCGTTTGACACAGAGATTGGTGTTGGTCTGTATCTGGGGACTTGGGATGATGGCTCCACTATAGGACTTCCACCAGCAGGTACTGGATTGTTCGGCACTGATACAGAGACGTCTCTCGAAGGTTCAACTCCTGGCTCTAATAACATTAATACAGCGGGTAACTTTGGTAATCCAGCCTTAATTGGTAATTCCGTTGATTCTGGACCATTAATGGACGGAATGACTTATACACTGTTTATTATTGATGACTTTGGTGATGGATGGAATGGTAACGACGCCGACTTAGTCGATTGTGAAGGTAATGTTATAGTGGCTGGTATGGCCTCATTTATTGATGCAATTGCTGGAGATACACAAGATGAAGTTGCGTGGACAACATTTGTTTATAATGCTCCTGCAACTACAATTGTTTGGTCTGGAGGTGGAACTGTCACTACTGATCCAGACGGTATTGCTAATAGTGGAGATGAGATATACGAGTTTGATCCTGCTATGGCTGCAGTTGGTGACAATACCTTAAGTATGAGTATCACTCAATGTGGTCAAGAGTGTGTTACTGAAGTTACTGTCTCTGTATCTGATTTGTCAGGTGCAGCGAATACTCCAGATTTTACAATTTGCTTTGGCGAAACAGGAGCAATAGGCACTGCCCCGATAGGTGGTACTGCACCATTTACTTATTTATGGAATACTGGAGATACTACACCAGGTTTGGGTGGTCTTTCTGGTGGAACGTACACAGTAACTATTACTGATGATGCAGGTTGTACTGCTGAAGGGACAACCATCATATCTGAGAATCCAGAACTCACTGCGGCGAATTCACCTGACTTTTCAATTTGCTCTGGAGAAACAGGAGCACTAGGTACTGCTGGTATTGGTGGTACTGCACCGTATACTTATCTATGGAATACAGGAGATACAGCGCCAGGTTTAGGAGGTCTTTCAGGCGGCACATATACTGTCACAATTACAGATGACAATGGATGTACAGCAGAAGGAACAACAGTTATCACTGAAAGCTCCGCAGTCATAGCAACAAATACACCTGATTTCGATATTTGTGAAGGTCAAACTGGTGATGTCTCAACAGTAGCAAGTGGAGGAACTGCTCCGTATACATATGCTTGGGCTACTGGTGAAACTACTCCAGATCTTACTGGTGTCGGTCCAGGTACATATACAGTTGTTATCACTGATGATAATGGTTGCACCGGCGAAGGAACAACGATCATCTCAGAGGTATTTTGTGAAATAAATCCAGATTGTAGTGGTAGTGGTGGTATCGCTACGGCATCACCAGAAGTACCTAATGGATATTCTTATGAGATAACAGAAGATGGAGCTGGTAATGTTACTATATCTGTAACAATCTTAGATAATCCTCCAGGACTTGTTGGGTTTTTAAATGGACCTGGTGGACTATTTGCAATTGCTGATGGAAGTGGTACACTTACTTGGACTGTCCCGACAGGCGATGTTGTGTCACCAATTAATGTATTTTTAAATTGGGCAGCTGGTGGAGCAGGTGATATTGACCCAATTATGTGGTCTCCAGGTGATTGTGAGTTATCTGCAGCAGGTCCGGTTTCTCCATTTTGTGAGACTTCAGTTTTTCACTTTGCTGGAAATCCTGAATCAGAAATTATATTAACTATTGAAAATGCAGGAGGCGATATGATTACTGTCACTGCATCATCTCCAGATCCTGCTGATCCAATTGATTTATTATTAGTCAATGGAATGGCTGGAACTATGACTGGCCCGAATGAATTCAGTTTGACCTTTACAGGTACAAGTCCTACTACGTCTATGACGATACTATGGAGCTTTGTTTCCTTCCCTGGTAATTGGCAAAGTGATCCAATTGAATTTGAAACTGCAGCAGAATGCCCTCCATGCACACCGCCAGAATTAACAGTATTTTCGTTATCTATCGTAGAGTGCTTAGGTAATGAATCAGTTGTCTTGATAAGTTACGAAGGAACACCAGGTGCAACTGTAAGTATTAGTGTACCTGGAGTAGGAGATTATGATACAGTATTAAGTCCAGCTGGTACAGCTGGCTTTACTGTAGAGATTGGGCCAGGAACCTATACTGGAACTATTACAGGGTTGATATCAGCTGACGACTGTGAAGCTGATGTTAGTGGTGTACCTACATCTACAGTAATTGTAGAGAATTGTTGCTTAATGGAAGACTGGATTGTGACAATTAATGGAGGTGCTGGGCCAGTTGATGTCTGTGAAACAGATATTGTAGAGCTTTGTCTTGAGGGAAGTAGCTTCCCAGCTGGTGGAGAGCTTGATTGGCAAGTTTCTACTGATGCAGGTGCTACTTACACTTCTATAGGATCAATACCTGTTGGCTTAACGCTTGATCCAGCAGCTGGATGGTTATCTTTTATGAACGTATTTGATGATCCTGCAGCAATGGATATGTCTTGCGGTGGCGGATATTGTTTCGGCGTATTTCAATGGGGTTTCAACGGTGTGGATCATCCTGGATTAGTTGCAACATTTGCAGGTGATAATCTAACATTACAAGCAACACCATTAGATGATCCAAATATCTATTGGTATGATAGTGGAATGGGGGGACCGGGTGAGATTGGTAACAATATTATGGAAGCTAATCACTTCGTAGAAGACCAAACTGGACTATACGCAGGACAAACGATTAATTATAGTGTTGAGGTAACAGATTTATCATTCTCATGTGGACATGAAAGTTCACTATTCATTACAGAATTTGCACCAGGATTTGGTAGTGTGATTGGTACATCAGTTGTCCCACTTACTGGACCTGGAGTATTTACAGTATCATTACCAATTTCAACTACTCCTGGAAGTATTGTGCAATATGGTCATCGTACAGTGGGTAATAATGTATGGTCTACTGATGTGGATGGATGTGGTTCTATTGGGCTTATGCCTGTAGATATGTATTGCTTGGATTACGAAGTTCCTGTAGGATCATGCCCAGATGATATTGCACTGACTTTTAGAGCTGTTGTTGAAGATTATAACGACGGTCTTACATGTGATGGAGAGTTAGAAGACGGAATATCAGAAGAAGTGATGGCGAATGTCTCTTGTCCTGTAGAAGATTTTGTTGTGTCATATACTAGTGAAGATGGTGACCCTACGGCACTTTGTCCAGGTGAAGAAATAGAACTCTGTTTTGAAAGTGACGTCGTGACACCAGGAGATGAGATAGTATGGCAATATTCTGATGATGCCGGTGCAACATTTACGGATATCGCGACAATACCTGTCACACTTACGCTTGATCCAGCAGCAGGTTGGGTATCATTTATGAATGTATTCGATGATCCTGCAGCAATGGATATGTCATGTGGTGGAGGTTATTGTTTTGGTGTTTTCCAATGGGGTTTTAATGGTGTTGATCATCCTGGTTTGATTGCAACGTTTAGTGGTGATCAATTATGCTTGGCACCTACTCCTCTTGATGATCCAAACATCTACTGGTATGATAGTGGTATGGGTGGACCTGGAGAGATTGGAAACAACATTATGGAAGCTAACCATTTTGTTGAAGATCAAACAGGAATGTTTGCAGGTCAAACTCTTGAATATGCAGTCGAAGTAGATGATGTATCTTTCTCATGTGGACATGAAAGTTCAATCTTCATCACAGAATTTGCACCTGGTTTTGGTAGTATAATCGGGACTTCAGTAGTGCCACTTACTGCTCCAGGAGTATTTACGGTTTCCTTACCAATCTCTACTACTCCTGGTAGTATCGTCCAGTATGGACATAGAACTGTTGGTAACAATCTTTGGTCGACAGATGTAGCTGCATGTGGATCAGCTAAATTGTCCCCAGTTGAAGAATATTGTACAACATTTACAGTACCACTTACTGATTGTCCAGACGTAGATGAATACATTTTCCAAGTAATGGTCAATGGATTCAACCCATTAGGATGTATGGCTGATGATCCCACTGAAGTTGATGGAATTTCGGAACAATTGACAGCAAATCTTATTTGCCTAGAAGCTCCAATGGCTTTAGGTGCAACTTATTGCGATGAAGATGTCATTGAAGATGTGACTGCAACCGGCGAATTAGATGCAGTATTCGAGTGGTATACAGATATGGCTCTTACCACTCTTGCAGGTGGAACTTCAGGAGCTAATAATGAAATATGGACTCCAACTGGAACAGTTGGCACGGAAACAGTTTTTGTAATTCAAACATTGTTAGGTTGTGAGTCAGAAGCTACTCAGGTTGATATTATTGTCAACGAGTTACCAACAGTTGTTGCTAGCAATGATGGTCCTGTATGTGACGGCGAAGCTGTGACACTTATGGAGATCGGAGGTGAAGCTGTGAGTTGGTCATGGACTGGCCCTGATGGCTTTACTAGTACAGATCAGAATCCAGTAGTTGACCCTGGTGTAGCTGGAGTATATACTGTAACAGTCACTGATATTAATGGCTGTATGGATTCGGCTGAGACTGAAGTTGAAATATTTGATGGTGTAATGGCATTACCAATAGAAGGTGCAGGGGCTTGTGTAGGAGAGATTGCTTCTATACCTGGAAACTTCTCTGGAGGAACTCCACCAGTATCATATGTATGGACAGATCTGGGTACGGGTACTGCTACAGGATATGTTCTTACAGGATTAACCAGTCCAGCTCTAGTACTAGATGCTACAGTTGCGACTATAGGTTCTGTTGAAGTAGAATATGTTGTAACTGATAGTAATGGATGTATGTCTGAACCTCAATTAGTGACTTTATTAATTAATCCAGTGCCAGTATTTGATCTTCAACCAGTTAGCGCTTTCGTTTGCGATGGTGAAGATGCAGTATTTACAGTGATTGCTATTATTGAAGATGCTGAGTTACTTACACCTACTTCAAGTCCATTGACTCTAGATTTCCAATATAACAATGGTATCTCTTGGGTATCATTTGCCACTATTGTTGCAGCAAGTGGAGATGAAGTAGAAGCAATCCTACCATCAGAGAATATTACAGAATGTACAAGAGTAAGAGTGGAAGCAACAGCAGATCATACACCTGATCCTGATTGTTCTATCTTAAGTGATGAAGTATTTGCATTTACCAATGAAGGAATGACGTTGGCATGTAATGACCATATAAATATTAGTGTAAATAGCGATTGTTCAGTAGATCTTGTTCCTGTTCTATTCCTAGAAGGTGAGCCTTCAGATGTTTGCGGAGTAAGCAGTTATGACTTCTTCAATGCATTCTACTCGGTCACTTTACAAGCAAACGGTAGTGACATAGATGTAGATGATATCAGTAGCTTCCTCAACACCGAATTAACCTATATGGTCACTGATGGATGTAACGGTGCTGTATGTTGGGGTAGTGTTCTTCTAGAAGACAAGCAAGGTCCAGTAGCCTTCGAATGTGAGGATGTAACGGTCAACTGCATTGAGTATGCAAATGATGATCTACCCACCGAACCAATCGTATTTGGACCTGACGAGGTAATGAATTCTATGGGCTTTCCAGCAGGTGGCATAGACTTACTAGCAGGCTCGACGATTATGTTTGACTTGAGTACGATGATTCCATCAGGAGCAGAAGTAGTAGATGTAGACGTGATCATAGACCTGACTGATACTGGAGGTATTGGAGATACGGATGATGCAGACTTAATTGTCACATCACCGGATGGTACAGTAGCAACCTTATTAGAAGGTGGTGCCTTTTGGGCAGGAGCTTGTTTCAATGTGAATACTTCAATGAACTTCATTTTAGACGATGAAGCACCAGTATGGATGAGTTGTGCAGACTTGACAGGTGGAGGAAACTTTAGTATGGATCCAGCAGATGGATTTGATCTACTGGGTACATTCGATGGAGGTGCTGCAAGTGGAATCTGGATGGTCACAATGGAAAACGTGTTTACAAGCGATGAGTACATTGTTAATAACATAGAGTTAGTGATCACATATAGATCACCAATCTTAGACTTAAATGAATTAGACAACTGTGGTGATGTGACAATCACATCAGAAGATACAATTATCCCAGGTGGAGATTGTGGAGAGACATTGATCAATAGAA